>CAMUHN010000023.1 GCA_947088675.1 uncultured Roseburia sp. | reverse complement strand
CCACTGTCCCCGCTCCTTTCTGCTTAATGGTAAAAAAATAAGCGTGTCAGAGTTTTTACACTCTGCACGCTCTCCTTTTTCTCTGCTATTTCAATAAAAAAAGAAATTCGGCAGAGGCTTTAATACCTCTTGTCGAATTTCATTCTAAAACTTATCGCCTGTTACATAAAATCCTTATCTTTGACTATCAGCGGAATCTGTGAGAGCATATTGTCGATATCCTCAAACATCGCTCCCTTTGTCGTACCAAGGCTGCTCGCGCGCCGTATATGTTTTACCACTTCCTGATACTGGAGTTTCATCTCATCAAAAAACTGCCCGATCGTCTGCAGTTCCTGGTGAGAACTGTCGATCACATCCGAAATCTGATCCTGTACGGCCGCAGCGCCCTCTGACGTCTCGGTAATTTTATGGAAAGATTCGTATGTGCTGTTTACGGTATCTATATTCTGGTTCAAAACCTGCTGTGATGTCTGAATATCGCTGTTCAGCTGACTTGCGCCCTCTTCTACTTCATGAATGCCAGTATCTGCTTCATTTGCAAGCCCTTTGATCTCTTCCGCAAGCTCTTTTACTTTGGTCGCAACAACAGCAAACCCTTTTCCGTCTTCGCCGGCCCTGGCCGCCTCAATCGAAGCATTGATTGCAAGTATATTGGTTTCATCTGCAATCGAAACGATTTTTGCCATGCATTGCTGAATGTTTCGGATCGACGACTGCAGCTGTTCAAACGCCTGCTCCATTTCACCGTATGACTTTTCAACCCGGATCGAAGTATCTTTCAGTTCTTCGACTTTCTCCTGCGTTTCCGCTACGGTCGAAGAAATTGCTTTCCGCACATCGGAAAACTGTCCCGCCGCCTGATTAATCCCGGAAAAAGTCTGTTCAAAATTCAACAGCTGCGTATGAAAATGATCCGCCTTTTTCAGTACTTCCGAAAATGTACTGGACACCATACCAAGCTCAAATAACGTATCCACTTCTTTCTGCACAAATTCTTTCTGATAATCTTTCAGGCTGTCCGTCACATACAGTATCGGATAAAGGCTGTCTTTGCTGTGCCTCAGCTGGTCCTTATTTTTCTGAAACATTTTCTTCTTTTCCCCCTTTATTCAAATACTGCGCATGTCATGGACTGGTTGACAAAACGGTTGTTATAGTGCTCGCCATAACCGACAAGCCCGGCATGACTGCCAAGTTTGGCCATCTCCTGCAAATACGTCTGCATATAATTCGTCTCCGTAAACAATTTATAGCGAAACAGACAGTTTACGGAAAAAACGGCGGAACGCCGCGGAAAATCCTTACAGATCTGCGCGATCGTCTGCTGTGTGATCGCCCTGTAATCGGCAAGTTCGAGCAATGTCAGTACATCGGAATCATTGACCTGGCGAAAGCAGGCGAGCGCGTTGCCGCTTACGTCCTTGATTGATATAATACAGATATCCTCTCCGTTAATCTTTCCAAACGGATTGCGGAAAGTCTGCGTCAGGATCTCTTTATCCGTCACATGCAGGATATCCTGATAGACCTGCTTTGCCGGTTTTCCATTTAACGCTCCAAGTATGTAGTTTGCTTTATCTGTTTTGGAGGCAATAAACCGATATCGGCTCATCGGCCGGTAAATATTTTCTTTATAGGTTTTCACACGGCCGTTTACATTGCGCACCAGCGCATAGGCTACCGCATCCTCGTATATTTTTCCGTTGACCGATACTTTGCCTGCATCGCCCGTACCGCCGACAAGCTGAATGCCGTTTCTGCGCAATGCCGTATAAATTGTAGTCAATACGCAGGCATCGTTTCCGGTACAAAAGTCAATGCATACGGTATCCTTACTGGAAGCCTGTACTCTGTGCAAATCCTCCTCCAGACGCCTGATATATTTAATCGGCATGGAAGATACCTGTTCGAGTGCGTTTGCCGTCGCGACGATACCGTCACAAAAAGCAATCACGCTGACTCCCCGCTCCACCATTGCCGCATCATAACTCATCCCCACACATCCAATACTCGGTACTTTCGGATAGAGTTTTTCCAATGACTTTACATGCGCCTCAAAATGGTCGTCATTGGACAGAAGCATCAAAAATGCAGGATTGTTTAATCCCCTGACTGCTTCCGCAAGATTACCGCTTCGGCTTGTACCAAAAAACTGTCTCATAATCACTTCCTCCTGTAAGTCGTTCCAATCTTTTCTGATTGTCTCATATCTGCCCCGATTCGGCAAGCCCTGACAATCTTTTTTCTATCATTATTTCCGGAAATTTTGTATTAGCTCAAAAGCTTCCTCGCTGATTTTCGGCGGAATCGCCGCGGGACATGCCAGAAAGAATCCCTGCAGCAGATCTACGCCAAGTTCAAGCGATTTCAAAACCTCCTCCTTTGTCTCCAGTCCCTCTGCAATAATCTTCATATTTCTTTTATGCGCATAGGCGACAATATTCGACACAATCTGCTGTTTGTTGCTGTCTTTGTCGATATCGCGCACAATCGTGATATCGACCTTGACAAAATCAGGCTTTAACTCCAACAGATTAATCTCGCTGTTATAACCGCTTCCGTAATCATCCAGCGCAAACATCCCGGAAAAACCCTCCACCTCTTTTTTCTTATCGACAAGCTGCAGATCCATATGTTCCGCTTCCGTTATCTCGACGACAACTCTCGACTGAATATGCGCAAATCGTCTATGGTACTCCTGTTCCTCCTGTTCTGTCATGCGCTCGTTCGCAATGGAATTTAAAAACAGCAGCGATGTATCCGATACAAGCCCGTTTTCTAACAATTCACAGTAAATTTCACTTGCCCGAAACATTGTAATACGCTCAATATCATGCATCCGCCCCTCTTCCCTTGCAAGCTTAAGCACGGTTTCCGGAGATTTTAATGTAGAAAAATCCACGCGCATCAGCGCCTCATATGCAAACGGCTCTCCGGTTTTTCCATCAAAAATCGGCTGAAAATGATAGTCAACCTGTTCGTTTTCAATCAGGCGGTGAAACTCGAGTCGATTCTGATTACGGTACATTTTTGCCTGATATGCATTCTGGTCAAACTCTTTTACTTCTCCTTTTTTGGAACATTTCACCTGGTACATCGCAAAATCCGCATATTTCATCAGCTCGGAGAGATCAAAGCTGTCTTTTCTGTACCATGCTACGCCGCCGGAAGCGCTAAGACCCATGCTGCTGCCGTCCGGAAAATGAAATCTGACCTCGCCGATCGCCCGGTAAAGCGCCCGGATATGCCCTGCTATTTCCTCCCTGCTGTCATATCCATGGAAAAACAAAAGAAATTCATCCCCCGATATACGCGCGCATACCGTACCCTCCGGCGTATTCTCCAAAAAACATCTGCCTGCAGTCTGGATATAATGATCGCCAAAACTGTGGCCGTATTTATCATTCGTCATTTTTAAATTATCAAGGTCTATCATTAAAAGAGCCGACTCTTTTAAGCGGTCCGGATTTAAAAACAGCGCATCCGCTTCCCTCCGGAACCCGCGCCTGCTGTAGAGTTTTGTCAGACCGTCGCAGTCTCTTTCGCGCTCGATCCGCATACGCTCCAATGTGGCCGCAGTCACATCCTCCACCAGGCCGACGTGTCTGCCCTCATCTTTGAAATCCTCAAACCGCAGATACCGCTCCCCGCCCTCTTCTGCAGCGACTTTATATACTTCATTTCCCTCCTCCGAAACACAGCATTTCAGTTTCTTCTTTGCCTGCTTTGACTGCTCCCAGAATTCTTCCGGCGTCAGGTGCGCTGCATCCGGCACATCCGCGCCAAGAAGAGGAAAATAATTTTCTGTAACAAACACACGGTCGGAACCGTCTTTTACCTCATATCCTGCAATATCAACGCTTGCCAGATCAATAATCTGCAGAAATCTTGTCGAAAAATCCATCACTTCCTGCTGCAGCTGCACAATGGCATCGGCAAACCGATCAATTTCCAGAATCCCGGTATCCGACAATTCAGGCAGACGGTTCTCCTGTCTGGCCTGTTCTACTTCTCTGGAAAGCTGCCGTATCGGTTTTGACAATTTGTAACTGACATAGAGAATGCCCATGCCGCCGATTCCGACTGTCAAAATAAAAGAAAGGAGAAGTATCATCCGAATCTGACGGGAAAACGCAAATAAATGCTCTCTGGCTCCGATTCCGATCAGATACCATCGCTCATACTCAAAAGGCGCGTTGCTGTTATAGAGCGCGAGCGGCTTCGCAGCCCCAAAATAATTTTCCTCACGATCAATCGCTTCCGTGTGATCGCCGCCGAGCGCAATCTGCAATTCTTCCATATTTTCCCATGAAATCGACTCACTGGATAAAACGACGGGAGAGAGTTCGCCGCCCTCTTTCGAAACTGCCAGAAGATAGGAGCCATGCCCCTCCTCCATTAATTCGCCGCATGGCAGCAGAGACTGCAGGTAATCCGTCAGAATCTCAACTCCCAGGACTCCATAGACCGTTCCGTCCTCCAACAACAACGGCACTGAGTACGCAATCGCAGAATGTTCATCTTTGCTCAGCCGGTACGGCTCACATGTCCAATATCCATACTCCTTTGCCGCAAGCTTTCCGCCGTCCCGGTACGCCGCCATAAAAGGCTGGTAAAAAAAAGGCTGCGCAACGCTGTCCTCTCTGGAAAATACAGGCTGCCAGCCGGTGTCGGCGGCAATCTTTCCCGCACGCACCACAGCTGCCGGCGCGCGTTCTGTAAGAATATCCTCATGCCGTCTCGACGGCGTAGACAGCGGGTCGAAATCACGCAGATAGATCCCGTTCAGTGTCTTCGGAACATCTTCACCCTCCAGACTTTTCGTATTGAAAATCAGAAAAATACCGGACACCTGTTTGTTGTACATCGTGTCAATCAAATCGGTCTGTATTTCTTCCAGCAAGGATTCACAGACTTTATCATTTTCATTGAGATCAGACAGCGTAAAGAATCCCTGCTGCGTTTTTTCCTCTACCGACGCATTGATCTTTTCCAGGACAAGATTCAGTCCGGACCAGTTTCCAACCATCTCGTTCCACAAATAGTTTCCTCTGTTTTCTACCTGCTGCGTCAGAATATCTTTCGCATTTTGATTGAGACGATCCATCACGCCGCCAAACACAAGACTGCCCGTCAGAACAAAAAGCTGGGCTGCCAGTATACAAAGAAACGGCAATACCAGAACGCGGAAAATCGTTCTGCCCTTTTTCTTTCCAGTCATTTTCCTCACCCGCATTCCTAATTTTCAAATGACTCAAGCTGCTCTTTTGTCTCCTCATACCAGGACAGGAAATTGATATCTGAAACAAATTCCGCGGCCGCGTCGTCCAGGCTCAATCCCGACGCCATCTTTAAAATGACTGCCTCACGGTCCGCCGCAGCCCTGTCGCTTAACGCATACTCCAAAATACTTCGTGCTTTCGTGCCGGACGCAAATGCCTTTGTGGTATACATCTGGTTCTCATTTACCGTCTCAACGGCTACCGGCAGCACTTTTTCCAGATTGCCGCCAATCCTGGCCCCGCTGCCCAGAATACGGTCAATATCGTTCGCTGACTTTTTCACCGGAAGGTACCCTGAATTAACCGAAAACTCGATATTTCGTTCATCCGATGTAAACCATTTTAAAAACTCGACCGAAGCATAGATTTCCTGCTCGCTCCCTTTTGTCACCACCATGCCGGCGCCCTGCTGTACTGCATAATCTGCGTTCCTCCCCGGAAAACCCGGGCTTGGCAGTACCTCCATCTCAATCGGATACCGCTCGCCGCTTTCCGTATTCACCTCCTCCGGAAAAAACGAAACGCCCGAAGAAGAACCGACATAGGCAATGATATTCCCGGTCTTGATATCGTCGCTTCGAAAACGCCCGCCCGCCGCAAAATATCCCTTTACATACGGCACATAATAGCAGTCCCAGAGTTTTCGCGCTGTCTGCTCGTCAAACCGGAGTGTCATCGCTCCGTCCGACACCTGAAAAATCTCCGTTCCAAGCTGCATGCCGCCAACCAGCATATAATTCGCCATGGCATCTCTGCCAAACAACGCCCGTCCGTCGTTCGGCACCTCCGGGGTCTTTGCATCGCTCCACTCATAATACAGCTCTGCCGTCTCGCACAGCTTTTCCAGATCGGCAAGATCATCATATGACGCTCCCGTATCCTTTGCAAACTTATCCCAGTCCGTCTTATTGATCACAAGCACTTCCGTGGATTTTGCCGTTGGAAATATCTTGATCTCTCCGTTTCCGCTAAAATCTCCCTCTTTCATATAACTGTCTATGTAGGAAGAGATCTCTTCCTCCGTCATATATTCTTTCAGATCCACAGCCTGCCCAAGCTGGTCTACCGCATATGCCGTGTCCGCATATGCCGCAAAGATTTCCGGCGCCTCATCCGCCCCGACCTCTCCTCTGACCGCCGCCAGTACATTTGTCTCAAGGTCGTTTACCGATCCCTGACTGTACCCTTTTACGACAATTCCTTTTTCTTTGCCGACTGTCTCGTTAAATTCTTTTACAAGGCTGTCAAACGCACTGAGCTGGTCGCCGTTGTAATAAGTCCACACGTTAATTGTCACCGGGTTTTCCGAATCCAGCGGCGAACTGCTGCCGCACCCGTGAAATAAAATTGCACTCACACATACCCCGCAAAAAAATGCTGTTTTTTTCCGCTGCATTGTAAACTCCCCTCGACAGAGTATTTTCTTTTGTTCTGTCTTTAGTTCCATTGTATCATAATGGCACGTCTGATTCAACAACCGCAAATAAAAAAAGATGCCCGTTTTGCACAGAACAAATGCGAAACGGGCAAAAGGCGTATGACGTTTATTGACTGATTTCTCGTAATTTCTTTACGCGCATATCAATATTCTGCTGAAATTCCTCGTCGGAATATTTCGGATCTCTCATGCCTGTCCAGATACTGCACGGAACCTGCGTACATTCACCGCAGTTTTTCAATCCCTTTTCCTGTACTGTACATGCATAGATCGCGCATGTTTTCTGATCCGGCACGTGGAATACTTTTCCCTCGCAGGCATTACATCCGCTGCACATAGATCCGAAACAGTAACATGCGCTGCAGTCTGTCCCGCAAACACTGATATCTGCCATTCTACATCCCTCCTTTGGGAAGATCATACCAGTTATACGCGCCATCGTCTTGTATATTTGCGACATCCAGGCAGGCATACCGCCTTGCCTCTTTTACATCCATCGTATGATAACGTTTAAACTCACGCATCAAATGCGGCTGATCCGTATAGTTGTATTTTTCCACTGCATCCAATATCTGAAACCCCGGATTCTTTATAATATCGTTCCACAGATACTGATAACGGACAAGATTGCTGATCTTTTTGGGCGTAATGCCCATATATTCACGGAACAGCCTCTCCAGCTGCCGGGTGCTTACAAATGCCTCTTTCGCCAGCCCGGCGGCGCTCAGTGTCCCCCGGTGAAACAGCAGCGCGTCTACCGCACTGTCCACAACCGGATTCTGCCTGACTGATAACATCTGCTGCACAAACAGCTGTTGTGCAAACATGGCCGTCTCTCTTATGGTTTTCATCTCAAACAATCGTTTCTGCAGCTGGCAGTCAAGCCATCGGAACCGGGACTGCACGTCAAAAAAACCGTTTATCGTATCAGAGAGGGAATCCTCCGAGAACGCATACGCGCCCCACGCATAAAAGCGAATGCAGAATGTCGAGACAAGATGACCTGCCTCAAACGGATCGTATGCATAAAAGCTTCTGTCGTTCGGACCGCAGAAGCCGGCTATAATCTTATTGTCCGTATAGTCCGCATAATAGATAATATCAGCACAGGTATCCGGAATTACCAGTTCGGGTTTTGGCATTGTCATTTTCCGATATGGTTTTTCGCTCCCCCAAAAACAGCGTATGTAATTTCGAAGCCCGCAATCGGACGGAAGTATCTCCCGATAGTGTGGCCCGGCTGCAAACGGGGTGGCCGTGATCGGCAGATAACTGCGGCGCATCGGCTGTTCCTCCCAACGTTTCTTCTGTCTACTTATTCTATATGACGCCTGTGTCGCCATGGCGGAATTTATCTGCGGCTCGGAAAATGAGTTTGTACGCCAGATGAATGAGCGCGCCAGGGGCCTTGGCATGAATGACACAAACTTTGTAAACTGCTGCGGCCTCGATACAGACGGACATCTGACCAGCGCCAATGACGTTGCACTGATGTCGCGGGAACTCATCACAAAATACCCGCAGATACATGATTACAGCACAATCTGGATGGATACCATCACGCATGTCACAAAGCGCGGTTCAAGCGAATTCGGACTGACCAACACAAACAAACTGATTCGCCAGTATGAATATGCAACCGGCTTAAAAACAGGTTCTACAAGTCTTGCCAAATACTGTGTTTCCGCCACCGCAAAAAAAGACGATATGGAGCTGATCGCCGTAATTATGGCGGCTCCCGACTATAAAGTACGTTTTTCCGATGCGGCTGCGCTGTTAAATTACGGATTCGGAAAATGCCGAATCTATACGGATACCGAAATGACTCCTCTGCCTGACTTAACAGTCAGAAAAGGGAAAAAAGAGAAAGCTCCGCTTACCTATTCCGGCACATTCTCGTATCTTGACACAGCAGGAAGCGACCTCTCCGGCATACAAAAGGAAACCCTGCTGCCGGAAACTGCCGAAGCGCCCGTTACGCAGGGCTCTCCCGCCGGCAAAGTCGTCTACACTTTAAACGGCAAAGAGATTGGCAGCGTTGATATTCTCTATACGGAAAGCATAGAGCGCGCTGCCTACCGCGATTATTTTTTTAAGACAGTTTTGTTTTTCCTGACCTAGAGAAGCGGTGCAAGCAGACGCATCAGACTTTGCAGAATACGAACGGGCAGCGGACGATTCATGCAGAATGCAAGCGAGACTTCCTCCGACTTGCGAAACGTGTCAATACAGTCCTCCTTTACCTGCATTACGGCCCTCGCACGATACATCCAGATCCCGCACTCAAAATGCAGGTAAAGGCTGCGAAAATCAAGATTTACGGTACCGACTGTCGCAATCTCGTCGTCACAGACAAAACATTTTGCATGGATAAATCCGGGCGTATACTGAAAAATACGCACGCCCGCCTCCAGCAGCGGTCGGTAATAGGACTGCGAAAGCAGCCAGACCATTTTTTTATCCGGAATCCCCGGCGTTACAATGCGCACATCAATGCCGCTTTTCGCGGCATTGCAGAGTGCAACAATCATTTCATTGTCAATAATCAGATACGGCGTAAAAATATAGACATAATCTTTTGCACGGTTAATGATATTGAGGTAAATATTTTCGCCGACATTTTCATGGTCAAGCGGCGTATCGCCGTAAGGCTGCACAAAGCCGCCCTCGGCCGGAAACTGCATAAACAGATCCGGCATATAACGTCTGTAATCCTCCGTACTCTTTTTGATGCAGTTCCACATTTCAAGAAACATTGTGGTAAGGCTCCAGACCGCCTCTCCCTCAATTCGGATCGCCGTATCTTTCCAGTATCCAAAACGCTCAATCTTATTGATATACTCGTCGGCAAGGTTGATGCCGCCGGTAAAACCGATATTTCCGTCGACGACAAGTATTTTCCTGTGGTCACGATTGTTCATAATAACGGAGAGCACCGGCAGAAACGGATTAAATACCGCGCACTGAATCCCCTTTTTCTCCAGTTCCGCTGAAAAACCGCCTGGCAGCGTACCGATACACCCCACATCATCGTAAATCAGACGCACCTCCACGCCCTGTCTGACTTTCTGTTCTAAAATCTTTTGAACCGTTCCAAACATATAACCGTTGTCTATGATAAAATATTCCAGAAAAATAAATTTCTCGGCACTGTTTATTGCCTCCATCAAATCGGGAAACAGCATCTCTCCGCACGGATAATAATTGGTAGCCGTATTCTGATACAACGGATATCCCGCCCAGTCATTGATATAGCGCGATTGATGAAAGGCCGATATGTCGGCACGCTGCAAACGTCCGTATACATCGTCATTTTCCTTAAGCAGCGCCCCTATCTCCTGGTGGACCTGATCCATTCCTTTCGCCACATGCCTTGTCAGGCCGGAACGTCCGAAAAACGCGTACAAGAGCACCCCGAGCACCGGAGAGAGCAGAATCAGAAATGTCCAGGACAATTTGTGGGCCGGGTTAATCCATCGGTTAACAATCACAAACACAAGTATGATCGCAAGCATACGAAACAAAATGCTCACATACGTATATTGATAGCTGAAACGCCAGAACATTACAAAAATCCATGCAAACTGCAAAAGAATGGTAAGGCCGATCACGGTAAGCCTGCCAAACAGCGTATTCACAATTTTCTTCATTGCCTGCCCCCATTTATCAGAAATTATACTCCATTGTAATGATTCCGACAGTAAATGTCAAACTTATCTGACAAGATTTTCCACATGAATGACTCCCCAGCCCATCTTGCCAATCTGTTCCCCGCGCGGATAAGCGCGCTCATACACGCGCAGTTTCATCTGAGCCGGTGTAAAACGTGGGTATTTCTGGAACGCAAGCGCAAGCGCTCCCGTTACAACGGGAGCTGCCATTGATGTCCCGCTTTTGGCCTGATATCCTGTCCCGTTTTTGCTGCAGCTTACGATATTCGTACCCGGCGCCAGAATCTCCGGCTTCACAATACAGCACTCTGTCGGCCCCCGGCCGCTGTAGCCCGGATTTAAACTGCGCACGCCCGTTACGCCGTCATCAGAGCTTCCCACAGTCAGTATTTTTCTGGAAATTCCGGGGATTGTCACCGTATTTTCACCCGGTCCGTTATTTCCGGCGGCGGCGACCACCATAATGCCGCGATCCCAGATATCGTCCACCGCATCCAAAAGCGCTTTCTGTTCGCTCGCTCCGGCTCCCGGCAGCATTCCGACCGAGATATTGAGCAGGCCGATGCCAAACGTATCTTTCATTTTTGCGATCCACTCAAGACCTTTTAAGACAGTGGATGTTGTACCGTTTCCTTCCTCATCCAATACTTTCAGCATAATAATATTTGCTTTTGGGGCCATCCCGGAATAAATCCTCCCGCCGTTCTTCCCTGGCGATCCCTCTCCGCTTGCCGCTATAATCCCTGACACATGCGTGCCATGGCCGTTATCGTCATAAAGACCTGCTTTTCCGTTGCAAAAATCCTGAAAATGCAGAATCCTGTTTCCAAAATCCGTATGCGGTACAATCCCGGTATCCATCACTGCAACGGTAACGTTATGTCCGCTTAACCCGATCCGGTATGCATAATCGGTATGAATCATCCGTTTCACTCGATCCATTCTCTTTTACAATCTCCTCTTTTTTATAAGATATGCATCCTGGAATGCGAATGATAAATCGTTTTTGCATGGTTAAATTATGATGTTTTTTCGGTTAATAAGTATTGATCTCTCTGATGGGATATGTTATACTGACAATATGGGAAACCACAGAGCCACTGGCGGCCTTGCCCTCTTTCTTATTTTGGAGGGTTTCTGCAGCCCTCCGGATAAGAATAATCTTTCGGGAAAGGAGGGCGATGCAGCAATGATTTCATATTCTGAACTGATCCAGACTGGAATATTCCTTGTTGCCCTTGTCGGATTGTGCTGCACAATATTCAAAAAGACATAATTACGCACCCCTGCGCACAAAAACAGCCGCCACTACTGCCAATAGAGACGGCTGACTGATACGCAGCAAAAATACTATAATGGGGCAGAGCCGCTTCTGTGGCTTCCCTTTTTCACTATAACACAGTTCGCCGGCAAACACAGGAAAATTCTCCTGCCTCCCGGTTTACAGTAAAAATTATTTCCTGGAAATATATCCCTGCGCTTTCAGCAGTTCCGCGCACAATACGGCGCCGCCTGCCGCACCGCGCACTGTATTGTGGGACAATCCGACAAACTTATAATCGTACACGCTGTCTTCTCTCAGACGTCCGATGGAAACGCCCATTCCCGACTCGTAATCCACATCTAATGTGACCTGAGGACGATCTTCCTCGTCCATATAGCGCAGAAACTGCTTTGGCGCGCTCGGAAGCAAAAGCTCCTGCGGAATACCGCGAAAATCTTTTAATGCCTGTATCAGCTGTTCTTTTGTCGGTTTCTTTTTAAATTTCACAAATACAGCCGCCGTATGACCGTTTAAAACAGGCACGCGGATGCACTGGCAGGTAATGACCGGCGATACGGCCGGCACGATCTCTTTTCGTTCTTCGTCCACATGCCCGAAAATGCGCAGCGGTTCTTTTTCAGACTTCTCCTCCTCACCGCCGATATAGGGAATCACATTTCCCTCCATCTCGGGCCAGTCGGCAAACGTCTTACCTGCGCCGGAAATTGCCTGATATGTCGTCGCAACCACTTCATATGGCTCAAACGCTTTCCATGCGGCAAGCACGGGCGCATAGCTTTGAATCGAACAGTTCGGTTTTACCGCGATAAATCCCCGCGTCGTATTCAGCCGTTCTTTCTGAAAGCGTATTACTTCCATATGCTCCGGATTTACCTCCGGAATCACCATCGGGACATCCGGAGTCCACCTGTGGGCGCTGTTATTGGATACAACCGGCGTCTCTGTCTTTGCATACTGCTCCTCGATCTTTCTGATCTCGTCTTTTGTCATATCAACGGCGGAAAATACGAAATCTACCTGTGACGCAACTTTTTCCACCTCATTTACATTCATCACCATAATTTTTTTTACGGATTCCGGCATCGGCGTATCCATCTTCCAGCGTCCGCCCACCGCTTCTTCGTATGGTTTTCCAGCGCTTCTCGCACTTGCCGCAATTGTCGTCACCTCAAACCACGGATGATTTTCCAGCAGAGAAATAAACCGCTGCCCGACCATACCGGTACCCCCAAGAATCCCAACTTTTAACTTTTCACTCATTTGTCTGATCTCCTCATCTAAATGTCCGCGCACCGCAAACATTTGTCTTTATAGTGACTATATTATGCTATTTTTCGGATAATTACAATATTCAAATCGGAAAAAATCCGGTCAAAATTTTATGGTTTCCTGTACATTTCCCACAATAGATCAGGCTCCCGCAATTCCTGACTGTTCCAGATATATTCTCTCCGTTTCAATCACACGTTCCATCGCCTCTTTCCCAGGAGCGCCCACGGTCAGACGTCTGTCCACGCATGCCTTTAACGAAATTGCCTCATAAATGTCTTCTTCGAACACCGGGCTGATTTCTTTCAATTCGGAAAGGCTCATATCGTCGATTGCAATCCCCTTTTCGATGCATGTCAGCACCAGACGTCCGACAATACCATGCGCATCGCGGAAAGGAACGCCATGACGTACCAGATAATCGGCCGCATCCGTTGCATTTGTAAAGCCGTGGTTCGCAGAGCGGTACATACGCTCCCTGCAAAAACGCATGGTTTTCAGCATCCCCTGAAACAGCCCAATGCATCCCTTTACCGTATCAATCGCATCAAACGAGAGCTCCTTATCCTCCTGCATATCCTTGTTGTATGCAAGCGGAATGCCTTTCATTGTCGTCAGAAGCGACAGCAGCGCTCCGTACACACGTCCGGTTTTCCCCCGTACCAGTTCCGCGATATCCGGATTTTTTTTCTGGGGCATAATACTGCTCCCTGTACTGTAAGCGTCGTCAATCTCTATAAACTGGTACTCATTGCTGTTCCAGATAATGATTTCCTCACAAAAGCGGCTCAAATGCATCATAATAACAGACAGCGCAGAAAGATATTCGATCAGATAGTCGCGATCGGATACGCCGTCCATACTGTTTAATGTCGGGCCGTAAAAGTCAAGCAGCTCGGCTGTATAGTCGCGATCCAGCGGATACGTGGTACCGGCGAGCGCCCCTGACCCAAGCGGGCAGAAATTCATACGGTCATACAGATCTGCCAGACGCAGACGATCCCGCTTAAACATTTCAAAATAAGCGCCCATATGATGCGAGAGCGTAACAGGCTGCGCTTTCTGCAAATGTGTAAAACCGGGCATAATCGTTTCCGTATGTTCCTCCATTATCGCCAGAATCGTTGTTAAAAGTTCTTTTAACAAAAGATCTGTTTCCACAACTTCATCTCTGACATAAAGGCGCATATCAAGCGCGACCTGATCGTTTCTGCTTCTTCCCGTATGCAGTTTTTTTCCAATATCCCCCAGTCGTTCAATCAGGTTCGCCTCCACAAAACTGTGGATATCCTCATATTCGTCTGTGATCGCAAGACGCCCCTCCTCTACATCTTTCTCGATTTCCTTTAATGCCTTTTGGATGGAGGATGATTCTTCCTGCGTTAAAATTCCCTGTTTTCCAAGCATTGTCACATGCGCGATACTGCCGCGGATATCCTGCTTATACAACTTTTTATCAAAAGATATCGACGCGTTAAAACGATAGACAAGCTTGTCCGTCTCTTTTGTAAAACGTCCGCCCCATAATTGTGCCATTTGTTATCCCTCCGTGTGATTGATCTCTCCGTATGGTTAATTTCTCATTGAAAAAATACATCCGCAATAGTCCTGCCGGTACATTCCGTACTGATTTGACAGTTCTGTCGACCGTTTAAAGCCGTCTTTCTTTTTAAAATCGGAAAAAAGCCAGGACACGCCGTATTCATTCCCGATCGCTTCGCCGATCTCGTTTAATGCCCGCGCGTTTTTGTGCGGACTGATCGAAAGCGTTGTCGTAAAATAATCTGCCTTTCGGCCTGCGGCAAACTTTGCTGTTTCGGAAAGCCGAAGCTTATAACACAGCCTACAGCGCTCCGCGCCCTCCCGCTGATTTTCCAGCCCTTTTACTGTCTGATAAAACCGGTCCGTATCATATTCCCCTGCGAAAAACGAAACCGGATTTTTTACCGGAAGCTCTCCGATAAACCGTTCCTGTTCCCTGACGCGTTTCTCATATTCCTCTTTCGGGTAAATATTGGGATTATAGTAGAAGAGCGTGATATGAAAACAGGAAGAAAGATATTCCAGACAGTAGGAACTGCAGGGTGCGCAGCAGCTGTGCAGTACAAGCGACGGTACGATCTTTGCATCCCTGTTGTATCGTATCAGCTCTTCCAGCATTCTCTGATAATTTTGATTCATGCGCTTATATTATTCCTTTCCGCCGGCCGACTCATCTGCGGTACAGCGCCGCCAGCTTCAGAATCTGTTCGGCTCTCCTTTTCCAGGTATGATTCTGTTTATAATTTTCGTATGCTTCGCAAACGATTTTCTCCCGCAGCGCAGCGTCCGATAACAGCCTGTCGGCTTTCTCCAAAAGGCTCTTCGGACGGTTCAGATCATAGAAACATAACTGTTTTTCATCCGTAAAATGTTTTTCCAGATAAGGATTTCGATCGGTCAGCACTGCCGTGCGGTTTGCCATGCCGGCGGCAATCCGGTCATGCATACCGTGGTGAAATACGGGAAATGCATTTAGAAGCACCGACTCTCTCGCAATTTTTTCAAAAGAGAGTGAAAATGTCACCGCTTTTTCTGTCGCGAAAAACTGCCGGTGCGGCGTCTTGAATTTTTCCCAGCCTTCCCCCACAGCCACTACGGGAATATGGCCGCCAAGCAGCTCTTCCACTGCTTTCTCCCTGAAATAGTCACGCACATAGGCGTCTACCGGATACATTTCGTTCATCGCCAGTGCAAACGCTTCCGCACTTAAATTTATATCCCGCTCACGCAGATAATCCAAAAACGCTTCCTCCATCGGAAGAAGCGGCTGCGCAATCCGACGCTCGATCAATTGGCGCATCACTGCCTGACGCCGTGCGGGAGCCTGCTCTATCAGCGACTTAACATGTTCCGTCGTATCATAAGTACCCAGAAACAGAATGCGGTCCGCATGCAGTTTTCTGTCCTGGTATACTGCCTGTGTAGCCCCAAGCGGCAGCATATGCACACCGGACAGTTTCGGATAATACTTCTGTGCATAGGTCTGATGCAATTCGTCCAGAACCAGCACATGCAGATTAGCGGCGTCCGATGTAAGCCCCGCATAGTGAAACAGCGGGTGATCCAAAATATAGTCAAAAAAAGGACCGTTTAAATGATCCAGATAATAGCTCCCATCGTCAAACACCAGCCGCGGGAGCAGCGAGTTAAAATCGACGATAACCGCATACTCCTGTTCCATATACGGCGTCAGTTTCCGGTCAAAGTCTTCTCCATCTGACAACTCACAGAGTTCGGCCCAATATCCGAGTTCCTCAAATGCACTTGCAAGCTGGTTCGCAAAAAAATTTCCGGAATAATAACAGATCTCTCTGGAGCTGAAAACTAATACACGTCTGTTTTTCATGATATGCCGCTCCGTTTTTCATGTAATTTGCAGAACAATCTGCAGCTTATGTTTTAATATTGCCTGCGCATATGACGGAATGCATAGCCAAACAACAGATACACCAATATGCCAAGCAGTATCAATACCAGCTTTTTCTGCCACAAACCCGCCGCCAGTTGTATCGCGACTACCGCAACGTGCAGCCAGACAGGCACTTTTAAAAGGCAGCCTGCTATCGCCATCTCCAGAAAAATGACCGCGCAGCATACAATCGCCGGTATATGAAGCGCCAGTACCCCCACTAATACAGAAGAAATGGCAGCCACGATTGCCGCAAATAAAATCAGCATACTGATCTGCTCATGTTCCAAAAAAGGCTTTGCGGCGCTCTGCCTGCGCCGTTCCCGAATCGACACACGCGGCGTCTCTTCTGTATTTTTTTCAAAATCTCTGATTTCCTGTGGATCGCTCATGACTTTCCTCTCTTTTTATTTCGGCATAACTATGATCATTATACCAACTATTTTGAAAAATACAAGTGATTTCATCGGAACATAAAATACAGCAGTACAATTGCGCCAAGCGCGATGCGGTACCACCCAAACACTTTAAAATCATGCTTTCTGATATAACTTAACAGAAATCGTATCACGACAATCGAAACAAGGAATGCGCTCGCCATTCCAAAAAGCAGAATCATCCACTCACTTCCAGTCAGCAGAAACCCAAAATCAAGCATTTTCAAAAGACTTGCACCAAGCATCACCGGAATGGCGAGAATAAATGTAAATTCACTTGCCGCTTTCCTCGAAATACCGATCAGTAATGCGCCGATAATTGTCGCCCCGGAGCGCGACGTACCCGGAAACGCTGCCGCAAGAAGCTGAAATATGCCGATCAGTACTGCCATTTTCCATGTAATCCCAGTCATCTCCTGCACGATCGGCTGCAGTTTCTTATTGCGGTTTTCCACCAGAATAAAAATCACGCCAAACAGAATCAGCGCGGCAGAGACGCATACAGGATTATAAAAGTATGTGTCACAGACTTCATCCAGCCCCAGAATCACAAAAAGAATCGCGGGCAGACAGGCAGCCACAATCTTTCCCCAGTTTATCATAATTTCTTTTCGAACCGCAACAGCGCCAAACTTCCAGATATCCTGCTCTGCTTTTGTCCTGCTATATTTCGCTGCGAGAGCAAACGGCCAGATCCGGCTCCAGAACAGCAGCACAACTGCAAGTATCGCGCCAAGCTGGATCACAACAAAAAACATACTGCGAAAATCTTCACTGACATTTAATGTCAGAAATTCGTCCAGCAGTATCATATGACCGGTACTGCTGATCGGGAGCCACTCTGTGATCCCCTCGACAATTCCAAACAGAATCGCTTTCCATAATTCAGACATACACAATCCTACCCTTTCCTGTCAAATGCGCAGATTGTCTGGACGCTGCGCAGATTAAATCTTTAATATCTCTTTCGTCTTTTTACACACATAAAAATAGGCCGGAAACAAAAAGATATCGGCAAACACCCATGCTATCGGATTTGCAAAACATGCCGCCGTAAATCCAAACAGAGGGACAAGGATAAATCCTGCAATCATTCTTGCCGCCATCTCGAAAACGCCCGCTAAAATAGCAAACTTGCTAAATCCCATTCCCTGAATCAGGAAACGGATAATATTGACAAACGCCAGCGTGATATAAAAGGCGCTGTTGATCAGCAAAAACAGTTTTACGTCCGCAATAATCGAAACATTGGCGCTCTCAACAAAGAACATGGCAAGCCGCTCCCCGGTAAACCACAGCAGCACAAACGCAATCGCGGAATAGGCAATGCCCAAAATGGAACATGCCTTTAAACCGCTGCCGATGCGGTCGAGTTTTTTTGCCCCGACGTTTTGTCCTCCATAGGTTGCCATTGTGGAGCCAAGCGCCTCATACGGACAGGTAAAGAACATGCCGATCCTGCCGCCAGCCGTCATCGCTGCAACGGCATTCGATCCCAGTGTATTGACCGCACTCTGTAAAATAACGCTGCCAATCGCCGTGATGGAATACTGCATCCCCATCGGAATGCCCATATTACAAAGCGTCGCCATAAGCGAGCGATTTACTCTGCGTTCCTCTCTTTCTGTGCGCAGCAATTCAAATTTTTTCAGGCTATACAGCAGAAGTCCGACGCCGGAAACTGCCTGGGAAATTACAGTTGCAAGAGCTGCGCCGGAAACCCCCATCCCGAACTGCGTAATAAAGAGCAGATCAAGCCCGATATTGACAAACGAAGCGATTGTCAGAAATACAACCGGCGTTCTGCTGTCTCCCATTGCACGCACGACGCCTGCCGCGAGATTATACAGATATGTAGTGGGAATACCTGCAAATATAATCACAATATAAATATAGGCATCGTCTATGATGTTATCCGGTGTACGCATCAGCTGTAAAATCGGCCGGCAGAAGATCACCATCAGTGCCGTCATCACAATGGCAAAAACGACGGACAGGTAGATTGCGTTCATCATAAACATACGCATCCCCCTGTAATCGCCGGCGCCAAATTTGTGGGAGAGCGGAATGGCAAAGCCGCTGCACACTCCCATGCAAAATCCGATTACAAGAAAATTCAGCGATCCGGTTGAACCGACCGCTGCAAGCGCATCCACGCCGAGATACTGTCCAACGATCAGCGTATCGACCAGACTGTAAAACTGCTGAAATAAATTTCCAAATAATAACGGCACCGAGAAGCTCAAAATCAGCTTCATCGGTGAACCGTTTGTCATATCCTTTGTCATGTAGTTTCCTTTCTATATTTCTGCAAAGTACTGTTCAAAGACCGCAAAAAAACTGTTTGTATTTAATTCCTCGTCAAGAGCAAGATCAATCGCATTCCAGGCCTCCTCGTAAAAGCTTGAGGTAAGCGATACAAGCAGTTTGTCGTAAGCGTTGTCAAACACCTCGTTTTCCCTTTTCTCCACAATTTTTGATTTATTGGCCTCTGTCAGTTCCACATTATATTTATTCAGGCATTTGATAAAATAGTACCCGTCAGACGCTTCTATTTTACCCGAAACCTGGTTGTTATCAAGCTCAAATGCAGCCTCCTCCACCTCGGGCGGCAGCTCGTCTCTTGAAACGGTCACAGAAATCGCGGGTTTTTCGTTATAGTTTTTCGCTACGGCAGCAAATTCCTCTTCCGCTGCAAGCTTTGCTGCTACTTCCGCCGCGCTTTTCGCACTTGTCACATAAATCTGCATGATTTCCATCACACGAGCCTCGTCATCGCTGACTTCTTCATTTACACTTTCTGTTAAATAATTGTATATTTTCTGCGCCAGCGCATAACGCCCGTAATAATCCGCAATATCCCGCTCGGAGACATCCATATACGCTACTTCCGCATCCGTCAGAGAACCGTAATATTCTTTTGCGGCCTCCCTGACCTTTTTGTTTTCCTCATCGGTAAGCGTAACCTCATTTTGCTCCGCCAGCAGTTCCATACAGAATATCTTCGTCAGCTCGTCCAGCGCAACGCCTCTGACATAATCTTCCAGCGAACTGTTTCCAAAATCATGTTCCCATAGATTGATCCCGTAAGCCGTCCCGTATATATTTCTGTAATTTGTCAGATAAACCTTTGCCTCCCTGATATCACAGCTCTTTTTTCCGATCGTAAATACCTGCCGGTTGCCGGCCACACCGGTGACAACAATATCTCTGCCTCCGATCTGACATCCGGATGCGGTTAACAATGCACACATCAAAAAGACTGCCAGTATTTTTTTCATCTATCCCTCCGGCGCAGCGGCCTGATCAAAAATGCTGCGCTGCCAGTCAAATAAATTAGTTCCGATTTTTTTTAATTCACGATAAAGCGCAGCGACGGGAAGTCCGACTACATTATTATAATCGCCTTCGATCCCGTCGATATAAACGGCGCATTTCCCCTGAATGCCGTAAGCGCCTGCTTTATCCATCGGCTCTCCCGTTGCGATATAATTCCGAATCTCCGTATCGTCCATCCTGCTCATCTGCACACTCGTCTTTTCATAAAACAGATGCTCGCCGGCTCTGCCGGAAGTCTCTAAAAACACAAGTGCAACGCCGGTATAGACCTCATGCGTTTTACCGGACAAAAGCGAAAGCATACGAAACGCATCCTTCTCGTCTTTTGGTTTTCCAAGAATCTGTCCGCATACGGAAACAACGGTATCGGCGCCGATCACAAGAATATCCTGCGGCGAAGTTTCTCTTTTATGCGCATCGCCATACGCCCGGATACGGCCCGCCACTTCCCGCGCCTTGCCCGATGCAAGCTCCATTACAACACGTTTTGGATGCGTCTGCTGTGTATGCTCCCCTCCCACGGCCGGGCATACTTCAAAACAAAGCCCCAGCTGCTCCAGAAGTTCTTTCCGCCGCGGAGAACCCGATGCAAGTATGATCTGTCCCATTCTGATCCTTTCTATCTTATTATACCTGTTTCATCATAAACTTTTCATGATACATCATTTTATCCGCACGGCGCACGGTATCTGCAAAATCATAATCGTTCTGCGCGTCGTACATTGCATATCCGCATGCAATCCGCATCGGAAATTCGCCCGGATGATTATTGTTATAAGCTTCCGACTCTGTCTTTAACCTCGCCGCCATTTTCTCGCATTCTTTCAGAGAGACATCTTTCATCAGAATGCAGAACTCATCGCCTCCCATGCGGTACCATCTTGCATTTTTATGGAAGATCTCTCTGATCAGATTCGCGCTCTTTGTAATATAATAATCTCCTTTGTCATGCCCCCGCGTATCATTGCATTTTTTTAAATTGTTCAGGTCGCACATCACAATCATATAATCCTCACGCCGGAACTGCGGATCTTCCGTAAAATCAACATAAGCCGCCCTGTTATAAAGTCCTGTCAGCTGATCGTGATACGCCATCTCCTCAAAATGCTTTGCCTTTCTGCCGATCGCAATCAATTTGCGCATATCCTGCATCGACAGGATGCCGAGTACAGTACTGTAAATTAAAAACCCCAGCATACTAAGCGCCGTACTGCCCTTAAAAAAATAATAAACAAGAAGATCCGCAAGCATACCGGACAGCGTCGCGCCCAGACAGGCTGCCAGTATCCACAACCGCTTTCGAAAGCCGTGTTCTCTGGCTTCCTGCACCACCAGATAAACAGCCGTTATCAGTACAAGTATCATTACGGCATGTGTAGTCCACAATAACTCTTTCATGTCTTTTTTCCCGGAAAGCTGCATATACAGCGCAAATATATTTACAAAAATACCTGCCAGGCAGACAAAAAGCCAGAGTCTTTTCTTTTCTGTCTTCATCATATGATAAAGGTACATCACATACGGCACTGTAACCAGCATCAAAAACAGATATGTGGCATAGGTGCGCACCAGCGAATACGGAAGAAACAGCGATGTCATTTTAAGATCCGATATTTTCCACAGACCGATATTCAGCGAAAAAAGGCCAAGCATCATCAGGCTTTTGTCCATATCCCTGCGCCGAAAGAAACAAATCGTGCAGATCATAAATACAATCCCTGTGACTACCGATAAAAAGCTGATAAAAAACAGAGCAAACTCTTTTCGAATCACTTCGAGAGAAATCTCAAATTTGCTCCCCGCATAAAATTCGATGTCCGCATCTGCTCCGCTTTGATATACGGGAGTCAGTGTGACAACAATCGTCTGCTTTGCATCGGTACAGTAAATCGGTATTGCATTCCAAAATTTCCCGGGCGTCCTCCCCATCCGCTTTCCGTCCGAAAGCTTCACACTATATACGGTTTCGTCCGCTATTTTTACAGTAACCCCCTGATGTGAGGTGAAAAACATCAGCTTACTGCCCTCTTTTACTGTATCCGGAATCCTTATCTCATACAAAAGCCTGATGCCGACAGGCGCTTTCTCATCTTCCACTTTTGTAACCTGTATACCGTCAAGAACGACACAGCCGACCTCCTGTCTTCCGGTAAAAATATCATTGTGATAATTCAGTCGTACATAGATCAAAAAAACAGCAAAACCCACAATACAAATTCCATACAACAGGATCACCGCTCTTTTCATCCACCGATTTTCTTCCATGTCTTTCAAATGTCTTCTCTCCCTGTGGAAAAAATCTCATCAATTAATAAAAAGTTATCCTCACCTGCGAGTTCATGATCAAAATGACTCTCCGGGTCTACCGCCAGCCATGCTTTAATCGCCTCAGACGGCCTGTAATCTTCGCTATTGATATGTGTAAAAATCTTCGGTTCCTCAAAATAGGAAAACAAAATATTATCATGCAGCGCGATCGACTGATACATATCTCCCTCAAGCAACCCTTCGTCCACAATCATTTTGTGATAATAGATATAGGAAAAAAGTTTCTCCTCCTTAAGGTACGCAATACGCCCCCGCCTCATCTTCTTTCCGCTGCGTGCCCACATCTGCTCGGACTTTGGCACTGCGTGATAATAGATGTGATACATATAGGCCCAGGGCGTCTTTCCGTCCTTTTGCGGCCAGAGTTCCAGTAATTTTGAAAGCTGCGGAAACAATGTCTGCGGCGTCAGTTCCTCAGAAAGCGCTTCCATATATAGGAACAGCATATTCTCATGCCCATAAAGCGCCACTGTCAGACATTTGCCATCCGCAACTGCGGCCCGACATACTGCGGCGTCTCTCGCAACGGCCGCTTTCTTCGTCTCGTCGGACACATCATCTTTCAAACATGCCCGAAAATGTTTTCGTATTATCATAACACTCCCCCCATAACCGGCATAGCGAGCAGCGGTATCCTTTCTTCTCTGCCCGCCGCGCGGCACGGGTGTCACACAAATGACCTGCTCTTATTCCCGGGCCTGCGCATATAAAACCCCGGAACAGATCTTCCCCGTCCCGGGATTTTTCTTATCGAAAATAAGCTACGCCGGATTCAAATAATTTTAAATCCTGCTCTCCATAAATATTAATTGCTACACCGTCGCCGCGGCGTTCCGAGTGCGCCATCTTGCCAAGCACGCGCCCGTCCGGGCTTGTAATGCCCTCAATCGCCATATAGGAACCGTTGACATTCCACTCCTCGTCCATCGTTGGATTGCCGGCCTCGTTGACATACTGCGTCGCAACCTGTCCGTTTTCAAACAGCCGGTCCAGCCAGACTTTCGGAGCAACAAAACGTCCTTCTCCATGTGAGGCCGGATTTGTGTACACCTGTCCGACATTTGCCTGAGAAAGCCATGGCGATTTGTCTGTGACTACTTTGATATATACCATTTTACTGATATGGCGTCCAATGGTATTGTAGGTCAGAGTCGGGGAATCTGCTTCCTGCGGTTGGATCCTGCCGTATGGAACAAGCCCAAGTTTAATCAGCGCCTGGAAACCGTTACAGATTCCGAGTGCAAGCCCGTCTCTCTCGTTCAAAAGCTTCATCACTGCCTCCGTCATCTTTGCATTGCGAAACGCTGTCGCAAAGAATTTAGCGGAACCCTCCGGCTCGTCACCCGCTGAAAAGCCGCCCGGAAACATAATAATCTGGGATTTTTCTATCGCTTTTGTAAATGTCTCGACCGAATCGCGGATATCGGATGCATTTATATTCTGAAATACTTTTACGATCACATCCGCGCCTGCGCGCTCAAATGCCCTGGCGCTGTCGTATTCGCAGTTTGTACCGGGAAATACCGGAATAAATACAGTCGGCTTTGCAACTTTATTTTTGCAGACATACACTTCTTTTGCCTGATATATACCTGTATCAAGCTCTTCTTTCGAATCGAAAGCCCGCGTTGGAAACACTTTTTCCAGCGTCTTTGTCCATGCGTCCACTGCCTCCCGCATCGAAATCACAAATTCTTTATACCGAAATTCTGCTTTTTCCGTTATATAGCCGACTTCTGTCAGGAAAGGCAGCAGGCCGGCAGCGCCTGAAATCTCTTTTAATTGATCCGCCTGATCCTGCGGCACTTCCGCAACGATATCTCCAATGCCCGGCAAAAACAGAAGATCTGTCGAGACTTCACGCAAAACCGTAACGCCCAGTCCGTTTCCGAATGCAGCCTTGCTGACTGCCGCCGCCAGACCTTTCCCGTCCAGCGCATAGGCCGAACGGATCAGGCCTTTCCCTGTCAGCTCGTGCAGCAGGTCATATAACTTCATAACCTGTTCATACACAGGCAGATCATAGTTATCCCGCTGCGCTCTGAATAAAATCAGCCTGCTTCCCGCCGTTTTAAATTCCGGGGTAATAATATCACTCTCTTTTGCCACATCCACTGCAAACGACACCAGCGTAGGAGGTACGTCTGTCTCGTTAAAAGTTCCGGACATTGAATCTTTGCCGCCAATCGACGAAAGCCCGAATCCGATCTGCGCGCTGTATGCGCCTAAGAGCGCCGCAAAGGGCTGGCTCCAGCGCTTCGGATCCCCGCTCATTCTGCGGAAATACTCCTGAAACGTAAAATGGACTTTGCGCCAGTCGCCGCCGGATGCCACAATCCTGGCCAGCGATTCCAGAACCGCGTAGACCGCGCCGTGGAACGGGCTCCAGGAAGACAGGTACGGATCAAATCCATAGGACATCATTGTCACCGCATCCGATTCTCCCGAAAGAACCGGTATTTTTGCCACCATGCTCTGTGTCTCCGTCAGCTGATATTTCCCGCCATACGGCATAAAGACGCTGCCGGCGCCGATCGAACCGTCGAACATTTCAACCAGCCCTTTCTGGGAACACACATTTAAATCGGCAAGCATCTTAAGCCAGGTTTCTCTGACATCCCCGCGTTCCAAAAGCGGATACGCCGTCTGATCCGACGTAATTTTATGAAAATAGTTTTGATCTGCGTCCGGCATCTCCACCGTAACGGACGTTTCCTGATGCGCTCCGTTTGTATCCAGAAACGCCCGCGAAATATTGACGATCTCTTTCCCGCGCCATTTTAATACAAGCCGCGGCTCTTTCGTAACTACGGCAACTTCCACCGCCTCAAGGTTTTCCTCTTTTGCATACGAAAGAAATTGCTGTACGTCTTTTTGCGCTACGACAACTGCCATGCGCTCCTGCGATTCCGAGATGGCCAGCTCCGTCCCGTCGAGACCCGCATATTTTTTTGGAACTTTATCCAAATCCACACAAAGACCGTCGGCAAGCTCCCCGATTGCAACGGATACGCCGCCCGCGCCGAAATCGTTGCATTTTTTAATGATATGGGCAACCTCCTCGCGCCGGAACAGCCGCTGAAGCTTGCGCTCTGTCGGCGGATTTCCTTTCTGGACTTCAGCGCCGCATACTTCTGTAGATTTTGTTGTGTGCGCTTTGGAAGAACCGGTTGCACCGCCGATGCCGTCGCGTCCGGTACGTCCTCCCAGCAGAATAATACGATCGCCCGGGTCCGAAGTAAGCCGCTGCACGGCGCGCCTTGGCGCTGCGCCCATTACTGCCCCGATTTCCATACGCTTCGCAACATAGTTCGGATGATAGATTTCTTTGACATAGCCTGTCGCAAGCCCGATCTGGTTTCCGTATGAACTGTATCCATGGGCGGCCTCGCGCACCAGTTTCTTCTGTGGCAGCTTTCCGGCAATGGTGTCTTTCACCGAAACAGTCGGATCTGCCGCGCCTGTGATCCGCATTGCCTGATAGACATAAGTGCGTCCTGAAAGCGGATCACGGATTGCGCCGCCAAGACATGTAGCGGCGCCGCCAAACGGCTCTATCTCGGTCGGATGATTGTGCGTCTCATTTTTAAAATTGACAAGCCATTCTTCTGTTTTTCCGTCCACCTCAATGGGTACAACGACAGAACAGGCATTGATTTCGTCGGACTCCTCCTGATCAGTCAGTTTTCCCTCTTTCTTAAGACGCTTCGCGGCCATAAGCGCGATGTCCATCAGACAGACAAATTTATCCTCCCGTCCCGCATACATGTTCCGGAATGTATGGATATAATCCTGATACGCCGCATAAATTGGTTCGCGGTATTCACCGTCTTCAAACCGTATCTCCTTTAATTCCGTAGAAAATGTCGTGTGGCGGCAATGATCCGACCAGTACGTATCCAATACACGGATTTCCGTCATCGACGGATCGCGTTTTTCCTCTGTTTTAAAATATTTGCGAATATGCAGAAAATCTTTCCATGTCATCGCAAGTCCAAGCGATTCATACAGTTCGTTTAAGTTTTCTTCGGCCATATCGCAAAATCCGTCCAGGATTGCGACATCCGCCGGCTCTTCAAACGACTGTACGAGCGTTTCCGGTTTCTCCATACCGCTCTCTCTGGAATCTACCGGATTGATACAGTGTTTTTTAATCGCGGAAAGCTCCTCATCCGTGATCGTACCCGCAATGACATAAGTCACTGCCGTACGGATCAGCGGCTCTTCATCCTCATTTAAAAGCTTAATACACTGCATGGCGGAATCCGCTCTCTGATCAAACTGTCCGGGCAGAAACTCAACCGAAAATACAGCCAAAGGGCCGTTCTCTGACATCGGGAACCGTTCCTCAAAGACATAGTCTACCGGAGGTTCGGAAAATATGGTAACAAGCGCTTTCTGCCACGTTGTATCAGAAATATGTTCCGCATCATAGCGGATCAGCACACGCACCCCTGTAACGCTGCTTATTCCAAGATAATTCTGTATTTCGGATTTCAACTCGTCTGCCATGACTGCAAACTGTTCTTTTTTCTCTACATACACTCTGCGAACATTGCTCATACTCTGCCTCATTTCTTCAAGACCCCGTCAAGCGGATTCCCATTTTATATCGTAAATTTCTGTGTCTGCTGATTTTGCTTTTCACTTAATTCCACCAGTTTTCTGGTATCGTTTAAACACTCGCTAAGTGATTCCGATGCAAGCTGCATTTCCGCGCTCATCTCCTCGGCGGAAGCGGAACTCTGCTCTGCAACACTGCCAAGATTGGAAACCGAATCCGAAACCACATCTTTCAGTTCGCTCAGTACTTCTGTCTGCTGGCTGATATTCTTTGCGACATCATCTACCGCATTGATCTCCTGATACAGACTTCCGAACGCCTCCCTTGTCTGTGTCAGACGTTTCCGCTGCTCTTCCACACTCGACATAACTTCCTGCATTCTGCTGATGGAAACCTCGGCATTTGAAGTCAGTTCTTTCACGACAGATTCAATCTCCGCCGCACTGTCTGCAGATTCCTCCGCCAGCTTGCGTATCTCCTCTGCAACGACTGCAAAACCGCGTCCCGCTTCTCCGGCTCTTGCAGATTCAATGCTTGCATTTAAGGACAGCAGATTTGTCTGGGACGCCATACTCTTGATAATCTCAACCATCTGGTTAATATGTATGGCAGATTCATTTGTCTGATGTGCCTGATCCGATACCACTGCAATTGCATTATTTGTAATTTCTGTAATCTCTTCAAGTTTGCGGATACTCTCGGACGCACCGTCAGAATATTTGGCCATAACGTTAACCGAAGCGCCAAGCCGATCCAGCTCCCCTTTCTCAATATCCATGACTTCGCCTAATTTCTGTACTTTTTCGTTGACCGTTTCTGTCTCGTCCGCCAGACTTACCGTTCCTTTTGCCATTTCGTTTACTGCGATATTGATACTGTTAATACTCTCCGTAATGCTGCCGAACCGGTCGCTGAATGCAACACTGCTCTCCTCAAGCTGGGCGCTGGCGTCCCCGACTGCGCCGATCATGCCTGCAAGCGCAAGCTTCACCTCATTCAGCGACTGGGCGATTCGTCCGATTTCATCGGAACGGTTTAAAAGCTTGCTGCTGATCTCAAAGGAAAGGTCGCCTTCCGCAACCTTGCTTAAATCAGCGGAAACTTTCTGAATGCCGGTTGCAAGCCTCTTTCCGAAAACCGCTGAAACTACAATACCGACAGCCAGTATCAAAATCACATTCACAATAAAAATCGTGATCATTCTCTGAAATTCTTTGCGCATTCCCGCTTCCTTGGCATCAATTTCAGCCGCCATTTCATCTATATAATTTCCGGTTGCAACTGCCCAGCCCCACGGTTCAAACTGCTGTGAGTAGGCCATCTTGGGAGCAACCGTCACACCGTCTGCTTTTGTAAACGAAAAATTCGTATATCCGCCGCCCTCATCGGCAGCAGCTACAATGCTCTGCGTAATCTTTACGCCGTCTACATCCGTCATATCCTTACGGTTATTCCCCTCCTGCTCCGGAAGAATCGGATGCATGATCAGTGTATAATCCATACCGTCAATCCAGATATATCCGGACTGGTCGTCACGGTAACGCATTGCACGGATACTCTCCGCAGCCAGCTGTTTTGCCTCCTCTTCTGTTATCTCCCCTGACTGGCTCTGCGCATAATAGCTCTCGGCAACTGCCACTGCGGCCTGTACTTCTGATTTTATCTCTGCCTGATACCCCTCATACTTGGCAACTTTATAGTTCTCCACACTCTCATTCATGGACTGCCGCAGAAATAATATTCCCACCATGCCTAAAACCGCCGCCGTAGCCGCAACCAGTAAAAAGATAGCCAGTATAATCGCATTTGCAATACTTCTGGTCCTTTTCTGTGTCTTCACATCAACATTATCACTCATTCCTATGATCCTCCTATGATCCTCCCCTTTGTCATACGCTACAGATTTATTATACTCTTCTCACTGCAATTTTTCAATCCTTAACTCTTTTGTTCCAAAAATTGTCCAGATATTTCTTTACGGTATTGACACTGCAGACCGTTCTCTTCTCCCACTCCCTGGGAAAAAGCGTTCTGTAATCTGCGTGCAGAAAACGCTCGTCGAGAAGCAGAATCACACCGTAATCCTCCGCTGTGCGTATCACGCGCCCGCCCGCCTGCAGCACCTTGTTCATACCCGGATACCGGTATGCAAAATCAAATCCGGCGCCGCTCCTGCTGTTATAATAATCTTTTAAAATCTCTCTTTCGTTTCCAATCTGCGGCAATCCCGTCCCGACGATCAACACGCCGATCAGCCTCTCGTTTTTTAAATCAATCCCCTCTCCAAAAATACCGCCAAGCACACAAAATGCGGCAAACGGTTTCTCCCGCCCGTTTGATTTCTCCGGCAAAAATTCCTCCAAAAACTGTTCCCGTTCTTTCTCGTCCATGCCGGGCTGCTGCAGAATACATTCGGCATCCTGCCCGAATTTTTGAATAAAAACCCCGTATATATCCTGCATCATTTTGTAAGACGGAAAAAATATCATATAATTTCCTTTTCTTGCAAGGAGCATCTGGTCGATATAAGCAGCAATTTTCTCATATTCTGTCTGTCCGCGCCTTTTATAGGCGCTGCTCACGTCATTCGCAACAAGAATCAGACTCTGCTCGGGCAAAAACGATGTTTTTGCATAGACTGCATAATTGTCTTTCTTTGTTGAAAGAACGCTTTTGTAGTATTGGATCGGCAAAAAGGTAGCGGAAAAAAAGACAGCCGCGTTTCCCCAGGCAATTCGTTCCTGCAGGTTCGCCGAGGGATCCGCACAGAAAAGTTTCAGCTTAAAACCGTTCTCTTCCTCATGCTCTGTATAGATCACATAATGGGAATCGCTAAGATCATAGATACTGCGAAACTGATACAGATTCATATAAAAATCAAATACCTCTTTCCGGTCGGCAAAATCCGGCGCTTTCTGGAAAAATTCGTCAAAATTTGTCAAAAGCCGCTGCAGGGGGACAATAAAAGGTGCGATACTGTCGCGTACCATACAGTCTTCACACTCCCGTTTCCAGGACAGCAGAATGCGGTTACAGCGATCCAGATCGCGTATCAGCTTTTCGGTATACAGATGATGTTGCTTTTTTAACAGCGCTTTTACATGCATAAAATCTTCTTTATAAATGGCGGCGCTGTACATCTGTCTGCTGCGCTCGACAAGATTGTGCGCTTCATCGACCAGGAAAAGGTAATCCCCTCCCGTTCCTTCGGCAAAAAAACGTTTCAGACAGACGTTCGGATCAAAGACATAATTGTAATCACAGATAATATTATCCGCCCATGACGCCGTATCGAGGCACATTTCAAACGGACAGACCCTGTGCTTTCTTGCCTGTTCCTCCAATGTTTCACGGGTAATCATATCCTCTGTCTGCAAAAGTTCAAACACGGCGTCGTTGACTCTGTCGTAATGGCCTTTCGCATAAGTACAGTGTACCGGGTTGCAGTCCGTCTCGTCACAGAAACATAATTTTTCCTTTGCGACAATCTGTATCGTCTTCGCCTGATACCCCTGATGCCGCAGCAGGTCAAACGCCTCCCACGCAACAGAAGCGGTGATCGTCTTTGCTGTCAGATAAAAGATACGGTCCGAAAGTTCCTCCCCGACCGCTTTCACCGCCGGAAATATTGTGGAGATTGTCTTTCCCGCGCCTGTCGGCGCCTGAATAAACAGCGTTTTTTTCCTGGAAATCGTGCGGTACACATCTGCCGCCAGCTGTTTTTGCCCCTCGCGGTATGCATAGGGGAATTTTAATTTTTTGATGGATTCCTGACGCAGAATGCGCCATGCGAACTGAAAATCGGCCCACTTGCGGTATTCGCCTATCAGCGCGGCAAACCAGCCGCAAAGCCGTTCGAACGAAAAATTTTCCTCAAATACACGGATTTCCTCCGTGTCCAGATTGCAGTAGATCATACGGATGCCGATCTCATCCAATTCCTGCTGCAGCGCATAAATACAGGCATAACACATGGCCTGCGCCCGATGCACTTTGACCGGTTCTTCGAGAAGTTCCAGATTTTTGTATACACCCTTGATCTCATCCACAATCGTTTTGCCGTCTTCGATCAGGATCCCGTCAGCACGCCCCTCGACTACAATCTGATACTGTTCCTGTTCCATCGTCAGCTTCAGCGGGACTTCTGCCCTGTAATTGCCGCCCATACCGCCCTGTATTTTGCGGTGGATACGGCTGCCCTCCTGCATGGCCTGCGCTCCCTGGATCTTTCCGACCCGATTGTCGATATCGCCTTCCCGCAGGATAAACTCTACCAGTGCACGGACGGAAATACGAACTGTGCCTTTCTCACTTTTTACAATCTGATTTGCCATAAAACATATCCCTGTCTACTCCAACAGACGCCCTTCCAGATAAGACTGCTTCAGATAATCCGGATTCCTGTAAAAAATGTCGGAATTAAAGTCTGCAATCTCGTCACTGATAAAAGATGAAAATACGTCGATTACTGCCTGACCGTAATTTTCGTCTTCACATACGTCAAGCACCAGCTGCTGATAAAGCCTGCCGATCGAAATCACCGACGGAATCGTATATCTGCACTCGCGTATCGTATCAAATTCTCCGCGCGCAATCCGATAGTCTGCAATCAGCGCAGCCGCCACCTGGTCGAACGTCAGCTCGCGGTTGATCTCCGCCAGACACATTTCACGCCTTACGTCATTCCGGTCAAAATAACGTATCACATCCGACCTGCGGTTGGCCGTTTTGCGCGCAATATACTCCAGTAAGATGCAAAAATAAAACAGATTATCCTCTGTTCTTTTATCAGCTATTCTCTCCAACCACCTGTTCACTCCCCTCATAAGTCAGACAGTCAATTGCCGAGAGCGTGTGAAAGCTCAACTGTATCGCCGGCTGTTTGTCCAGCACATTCAGCCAGAATGTCTCACGGTCAATACGGTCTGCAAAAAACTCGTTGACATAATCCCAGATTGTGTCATCCACCATCGGCCCTTCCACAACATCATAATCATGCACATACCCTCTTCTGCAGCCGCCGACAAAATCCAACCATTCGTCATTCATCTCTTCAAATTTTAAAATATTCAAACACCCGTTATCCAGAAAAGAGTAACAGTTTAACACACCGATCTTTCCTCTGCGAAAAGCTGCTCTGTAAGCATAAGCGCGCTCTCTTGTGCAGTAAAAGCCCCACGAAAAATCTTTTGTATATTTCGTTTTGCGGATTTCCGGAAATACGACCGGCTCCGTGTTCCCCGCATAAAGGATACTTCTCTCCATACTTACCATGCATCCCTTTCCAAAAGTTCTAAAAGGCGTCCGCCAATCACATCCGCGGCGGCCTGATGAGACAGGACGCCCGGGTGATCGTTCGCCCCGTACCAGCCTTCCTGAAGCGACGGCAACTGCAGAAATTCCACTGCCCGATCGCCGCTGTCCTCCCGATATCGAGAAAGCGCATGTTCGATATATGGCTGCATCGTATGGTCGATCATACCATATGCCCAGATTATCATACTTTCCTTATTGCAGTTGCGCAGCTTTCCCACAAAGTCATACACTGCCTGCTCAAACCGGCATATCGACTCTTCCTCAAAACTGCCGTCCGGGTTTCTGCGCTGCCAAAACACAGTTCCGTTGTCGTCCGTCCATGGTGCATTGTCAAAGGCATACGCGTCATTGCTGCCCAGATTCACTACAATAGCATCCGGCTTCCACGCGTCAAAATCATTTTTCGTAAACGCACCCAGATTCTTATTTTGTTCCCCTTTTAGGACGCCGCATACTGTTTCATAGTAAGGCGGCAGGGAACGAACCGGATCGTTATCCCAACTGCTGAGGACGCCCCAGCCGCTCTGTGAGAAAATCCGAATATCCGCGGATAATTTCTGCGCGATCTTAAGCGCATAGTGCCCCTGCGTTGAAAATATGGCCGGCGCCCAGATATGCAGCCCGGCCGCGCCTCCCAGTCCCTCTCCGGAAGTGATACTGTCTCCGACAAATTCGATCTTATATTTCTTTGGAGCCGCCGGAAAAATACGTCCGTCTGTCCGGACGGCCAGCAGTTTCAGCCGGTTCTCTTCGTCGATACGCATCGGCTGCACTTCTTTTAACAGCTGTACTGTTTTTTCCCCGGTTCCCGCAAATCCGCGAAACGCGCACACCGTATTTTTCCCTTTTGCAAGCGGCATTCGCACAACTGAAAATCCATTTACCAGAATACGGATCCACTGTTCGTGAATGCTGTAGTCCGTCTCCAGATCAAAATAAAGCTCTTCCCCGTCTGTGATAAATTCTACGCCGCTCCCGGTCCAGAAAAGCGGAAGCGGGTTCTCATTTACGGTTCTTCCAATTACTGTAATATTTTCTTCTTCTGCCGGTATATATGTATACATAGGATCCCCCTGTTTTCGTGTCTGCAAAAAGGGCAACCGTTTCAGAACAGTTACCCATACGGATGCTCTCTCTTTTCTTTTTCTGTCAGCGCCGCTTTTTTGAACAGATCCGGCCTGCGCTCCTTTGTCCGCAGAATCGACTGTTCCCTGCGCCATTCGTCTACTTTCCGGTGATTCCCGGAAAGCAGTACCGGCGGAACGCGCTTCCCATGCCATTCCTCGGGACGGCTGTACTGCGGATACTCCAGAAGATTTCCCTCAAACGACTCTGTGCTGCCCGACTCCTGATTTGTCAAAACCCCGGGCACCATACGGGAGACGGCATCCGCTATGACCATTGCCGGCAGCTCGCCGCCGGTCAGAACATAGTCGCCGATGGAGACATAATCTGTCACGATCTCCTCCAGCACGCGCTCGTCAATCCCCTCATAATGGCCGCACAGAAAAATCAGAGCGTCTTCCTGTGCAAATTCCTTTGCCATCGGCTGTGTGAACGGATATCCCTGCGGCGTCAGATAAACGGTACGCGCGCGATAACCGATTCGGTCGACTACAGACAGCCACGCGTCGTAGACCGGCTGCGCCTGCATCAGCATGCCGGCGCCTCCGCCGTAAGGATAATCGTCCACTTTTTTATGTTTATCCATTGTATAATCCCGGATATTGACTGCCTCAAACGATAAGATTCCCTTTTCGGCGGCTCTGCCGAGAATACTTGTCAAAAGACATTCCCTTACCATTTCCGGGAATAATGTCAGTATATAAAATCTCATTTAATCACGCAATCCCGGCAGAAGATGCACCGTCATCTTCCCCGCCGCAATATCTACGCTTCGGATACACTCCCGAATTGCCGGAATCAGAATTTCCTGATCGTCCTTTTTTACACAGTAGACGTCGTTTGCTCCTGTCTGCAGCACGTCACAGAGCTCGCCAAGCTCCTCCCCGTCTTCTTCAACGACTGCAAGCCCTATCAGATCCGCAATAAAATATTCGTTTTCTTTTAACTGCACGGCATTCTCCCGTGTGACATAGAGATTTTTTTTTCTATATGGTTCGACATCATTGATATCGTTGATTCCTTTGAATTTTAAGATCACCAGATTTTTGAAAAACCGGACGCTCTCAATTTCCAGATCCAGCTTCCCTGTTCCGGTATCCAAGATTACCTGTTTTAATTCTTTAAAACGCTCTTTCTCATCTGTAGTCGGGAACACCTTTACTTCGCCTTTCAGTCCGTGTGTTGTTGTAATCACACCTACCTGCAATAAATCATCCATCTCTGTTATTACCATTCCTGCCGTTTTAACATTTTCTTTGGGTTGTCCGTAATAAGGTCTTTCCTATAAGATAAAAAAGGCTGCCGCCGGGCCATATAAAAGCCTGCCGCAGCAGCCTGACTGTGCTTACCTTACAATTACTGCACAATCTCTACAATCACTTTTCTCTCGTCCTTAGAAGCCGCAGCTCTGACCACGGAACGTATCGCTTTCGCAATACGCCCCTGTTTTCCAATTACCTTTCCCATGTCGGCCTGTGCCACGCGCAGTTCCAATACTACAGCCTTTTCATTTTCGGTTTCGGTCACTGTGACCTCCTCCGGATAATCGACTAATGATTTGGCAATAATTTCCACTAACTCTTTCATAAGATTCCACCTCACTAATCTTATTTCTCAATGCCGGCTTTCTTGAAAATGCGGCTGACGGTATCTGTCGGCTGTGCTCCGTTTGCTAACCATTTCTTTGCCAGCTCTTCGTTGACATGGTATTCGCTCGGATCTCTTGTCGGGTCATAAGTTCCGATCTCTTCGATAAATCTGCCGTCTCTGGGCGATCTGGAATCTGCTACAACGATTCTATAGAAAGGAGCTTTCTTTTTTCCCATTCTTCTCAATCTGATCTTTACTGCCATCTTTTTCACCTCCTTAAATTGCTGTATCTTCTATTCGGGCAGGGGAATGCTTTTCTCCGCTGCCCGCCGCGCGGCCCGCATGCCGCTTTAGCGGCAAACTCCCATACGCGGGCCTGCGCATTAAAAAGGAAGTCCTTGAAACATTCCTCTTTTTCCCTTTTTCATCATGCCGGGCATCTGCTTCATCATTTTTCTTGCCTGTTCAAACTGCTTGACAAGCCGATTGACTTCGGCGATGTCCACGCCGGCGCCGTCGGCAATTCTGCGCTTCCTGCTCGGATTGAGAAGCGACGGGTTTTTCCGCTCTGCCTCAGTCATTGAGTAAATAATTGCCTCTGTACGCGCCATGCTTTTTTCGGCTGCCGTCTCGTCGATATCCGGTATTTTTGCTGCGCCAAGTCCGGGAATCATACTCATAATACTTGAGAGACCGCCCATTTTTTTCATCTGACTCATAGATTCCAGATACATCTCAAAGTCAAATTCGTTTTTGCGCATTTTCTCTTCCAGTTTTTTGGCTTTCTCCTCGTCAAACTCTTCCTGCGCTTTCTCGATCAGCGTAAGGACGTCTCCCATGCCAAGAATACGGGACGCCATGCGATCCGGATAAAACTGCTCCAGATCGGACAGTTTCTCCCCCATGCCGACGTAGAGAATCGGTTTTCCGGTCACGGCGCGTATGGAGAGCGCTGCGCCGCCTCTTGTATCGCCGTCCAGCTTTGTGAGTATCACCCCGTCAATACCGATCTTTGCATCAAATGTCCCCGCTACATTTACCGCATCCTGCCCGGTCATGGAATCCACAACCAGCACTGTCTGGCTGACGGCGACATTCTGTCTGATCTGCTGCAGCTCCGCCATCATATCCTCGTCGATATGAAGACGGCCGGCCGTATCGAGTATGACAATCTGGAAATCTCCTTTTGCCGCATGCTCCACCGCTGCTTTTGCAATATCGGGAGGCCTGTTTTTATCCCCCATTGCAAATACTTCGACCCCCTGTTTTTCTCCGTTGATCTGCAGCTGCTCAATTGCTGCCGGACGGTACACATCACATGCAGCGAGCAGGACTTTCTTCCCTTTTGCCTTGAATTTACCGGCCAGCTTTGCGGCGGTCGTCGTCTTGCCGGCGCCCTGCAGCCCGACCATCATGAAAATCGTAAGTTCGCTTCCCGCTTTTATCTCAAGCTCGGTTGTTTCGGAGCCCATCAGGCGTATCATTTCCTCGTTTACGATCTTGATCACCATCTGTCCGGGATTTAAACCGTTCATCACATCCTGCCCGACTGCCCGCTCGTTTACGTCCTTAACAAATTGTTTTACGACTTTAAAGTTGACGTCTGCTTCCAGCAGCGCCATCTTGACTTCTTTGAGCGCTGTCTTTACATCCGCTTCCGTCAGACGGCCCTTGCTTCTTAAATTTTTAAATACATTCTGAAGTTTTTCCGATAAGCTGTCAAATGCCATCTATAACTCCTCTATAATCCCGTTGGAAATCTGTTCAATCTCTTCTATAATTGAAATATCCAAGCTTTTGCGAAATTCTCCCGCAAGTCTGTGGATCCGCTCTACGCTTTTCTTTGCCGCAAGAAATTTCTGTACAAGCTTTAGCTTTTCTTCATATCCGACAAGGATCTTCATACAGCGCCTGACCATATCATGTACGCCCTGTCTGCTGATTCCCTCTTCCTGAGCAATCTCACTGAGAGAAAGATCGCCGAACACATAGTCTTCGTATATCTTTCGCTGGCGCTCGTTGAGCAGTTCACCGTAAAAATCGTACAGATAAGCCTGTTCTACTTTCTCTTCCATCCATTTCCCTGACTTTCTGCCGGACGGCCGTTTACGCTTTGGATAGATTATCATAAAAGAGAATACGTGTCAAGCGTTTTTTCTTTACAAACTGTTGTTCAGCAATTTCCAAAATAAATACATTATTTCGATATTTTTTTCATCTGTCTTTTTTTAGCAGCATAAAAATTTACATTATTTCGATATTTATTCCATTTGATTTTACCATTAAATGTAATAAAACTTACTTATGATAGTAACATTCAATAAAATTATATGTTAAGGAGGCATATAGACAGAGAATTGTTTACTGTACGAATTATATAAGGAGGAAAGATTATGAAACTTAGAAAACAAAAATTTCTCAGCCTGTTTCTGGCATTCTGTCTGGCCGCTTCCCCGGCGCTGCCGGGAGTCACGGCATATGGGGCCGTAGAAGCGACTGATGCGGCGGCGTTTTCCGCAGTAAAAGAATCCGCTTTGGAAAAACCCGGTCTGCCGGCAGAATTCGGCGCCCCTTTGGAGGACAATGACGGGCTTACACTGGGCGGCAAAGTCTGGACTTCCAAATCAACGGAACACAACACCATGATTGAAGTCAACGCCGGATGGGACAATACGCATGTCGCGTCCATCAAAGATTCTGCAACAAAATTTAAATCAAAAAGCTTTACGGTCCTGTTTGACGTAAAGCAAGCGGAAATTGCCTCTGACGACGCAGAAGCTTTAAAACGTACCGCATTCCGAATCGCTCCGGACGATGCAAACTCGGCAAACTGCATCCATCTGCTGTCCGGAACAGACAAGCTCAGCTACGGAAAATGGCTCGATAAAGGCGAAAACACAAATGCCATTTCTCTCACAGGAATCGTAAAAGGCGGCTGGAACGCCGTTGCCATGACATATGAGGAAAAAGACGGCGCAAACGGACATATCGTTGTGTATATCAACGGTGAAAAAGCCGGCGAGGTAGCAGACGTCGGATTCAAATTAAGCGAAACAGACGGGCTTAATACAATGTTTGGATGTGCAAGACCCAGAACAAGTTTCTCCATGGACGGCAGTTACGACAATATCGTCGTAGCAAATGCCGTACTTGACGAGACAACGGCACTTGCAGAGACCGCATACCGCAAATACGCAAAAGACAATCCTTCCCTTGCGGAGGTTGCGCAGCTGCAGGAGTACATTGAACGCGCCGAACAGAGCATCGTTAACGCAGACAAATATCAAATGGACACCACAGCCCTTTCAGCAAAGCTGACAGAGGCAAAGACACTGCTTTCGAGCAAGCCGGCCTATGCGCAGCAGGCCGAGGTTGACGCCATGACGGACGCACTGAAAGCGGAGATGGAAAAAGTAACGGTCGACGGAGAAATAACAGTCAAAGGAAGCGATGTTGCTCTGGCCGCTGCGAAGACAAACGGACTGACTTACAAAGGCTTCGGCCTGTTAAACGGAAACAGCACAAGCAATCTTCTGTTAGACTACAAAGCAAAAAACCCGGAAAAATACTGGGAAATGCTGGAATATCTCTTCGGCGGAAAACATCCGCTGTTTACCCATATTAAAATGGAAATGGGAAACGACGGCAACAACTCCACCGGAGCGGAAGCCTGCACGATGCGCTCCGAAACCGAAGCGGCCGACGCATCCCGCTCTCCTGGCTTTGTTATGGCTGCCGATGCAAAGAAAATTGCAAAAAAATACGGGCGCGATGTGAAAGTCAGCATCCTGCGCTGGGGCGCCCCAAACTGGGTTCGTTCCAAATGGGACGGTGCAGATAAGAAAACCGAAGGCTACGAAGCCATGTACAAATGGTATCGCGAAACAATCTTCGACGCATACGAAAAATACGGATATGTCGTTGACTTTATCAATCCCGACGTAAACGAAACCGGAAATCCGGACGGCGATTTTATCAAATGGTTTGCAAACCGGATTCAAAACGAAACCAGCTTTCCCGAATATATAGATGAGGCCGCACAGACCACATATAAAAATACACGCATCATTGCCTCGGATGAAAACAAAGGATTAAAAATCGTACCCCTGATGCGTCAGGATAAAGCTGTCTATGATGCGGTGGATATTATCGGATTCCATTACAGAACAAACGCTACCGACGACTATGTAAAGATGGCCGATGAGGACGACAAGGAAGTATGGTACAGCGAAGGCTGCGCAACATTTGGCTACAGCGAACTGCAGGCAAACAAGACATCCGACTACGGCGCCGGCACCATCGGCGGCTATCAGAGTCCGCTTGCACTGATGGACAGCTTTATTACCGCGTTTGATTCTTCCAGACGCACCCACTATATCTTCCAGCCTGCAATCGGTTCCTTCTACGAGGGCATCCAGTATGGCCATAAAGAGCTTCTGAGCGCCCGCGACCCATGGAGCGGATACATCCATTATGATCCGGCTCTGTTTATGCTCGAGCACTTTGCGAAATTTGCAAATACAGGATGGGAAGATACAAACCCTGACACAAACGAAATCTGGTGTGCCGTTTCCGGCGCTACGAAAGGTTCGTTTGCAGGAACCGACAACGAACACGCCACGGCCGGAATCGACGGAAACGCCGGATATCTGACGCTGACATCGGCAGATAAAAAAGATTTTTCCGTTATTTTTGTCAACAACACACGCAACTCAAAGAGATTCTACATCACCGCGGAAGAAATGGAAACAGCTGACAAAGATCTGCACTTCTGGCTTTCGGAAACCGGCAATTATATGCAGAATAAGGGCAGCATCACAAAAGATGCAAAAGGCGGCTTTATGGTGACAATCCCGGCATACAGCGTTTCCACAGCAACCACACTGAGCGATGCACCGGAAGACGCGCCGATTGACAGAAACGGCGATACGATCAACACTGCCGCGCGCGGCGTTTTGGACACGGATGCAAGCGGTGCAAAGCCTGACACCACCGACGACGTGCTCTATGCCGACGATTTTGAATATAAAGAAGAAGATCCGAACTTCCTTGCGGAACGCGGATATGAGCCGCGCTATATGCTGGATGCGCATGGCGCATGGACTGTAGACGAGGCAAGAGGAGCACTGCAGCAGGAACTTGACAGCAGCGTCAGCCAGTGGAACGGCGGCGATCCCTCTACCATTGTTGGGGATTTCCGATGGATGGATTATTCCACCTCTGTCGATATCCGTATCCCAAATGCCGCTGCAGACACATGGGCAAGGCTTAGCGTACGCGCACAGTCGGGCATGAACTGGGATAACAGCGGTTATACATTAAGCGTAAACGGAGCTGGCAGCTGGATTTTCCACCGCCGGAATGCAGTAGTTGCAAGCGGTTCTGCCATACCGGATCCAAACGGAAAATATCAGGTAAAAATAACTGCTCTAAACGATATGCTTGCTGTTTTTATCAACGATAAATGCGTTGCAGAATATAAAGATGAGATTCCGATGCTCTCCGGACGTGTCAAATTAAGTTCTACCTGGAACCACGTTTATTTTGACAACCTGTCCGTAAAAGAGGTCAAAGGCGGAATCCCCTATGCTTTAAGTATGGTAGACGGACAGGATGACTCCGTAACTTACGATGAAAACTGGGCCATCAACCAGCCGGGCGGCGGAAGCGCCGATAACTGGTACCGTACTCTCTCTGTTTCAAAGGCCGACGGCGCAACATTTAAATTCAAAGTAAACGGGGCCGGCTTTGCGCTGATCGGACCAAATGATGCAAGCGCCGTATTAAAAGTTACCGTTGACGGCAAAGTTATAACAGAAAACGCAGCCACTGTCGCAGCTCCAACGCGCGGCGAGACTTTCATCCTCTCCGACCTTGAACTGAAAGAGCATAACGTTGAAATTACCGTAATCAGCGGAAAACTTCAGCTTGATGCAATTCATGCGATCGGCGAACGCCTTGAATCAGAGATAAACAACTATGTCACGGAAGTGGATACCAAAGACATTCCGGAATCCATTGAAACATTAAGCCCGGGCGAAGGCATTTCGTCGCTTCCGCAGAAAGTAAACGTAACACTCTCTGACGGAACGACAGCAGAAAAGAATGTGACCTGGAATGTATCTGCAGATTTCTTTGAAGGAAAGGAATTCCAGCAGGCATTTCTCACGGGAACTATAGAAGACGTTGTTTCTGCTATGGGGCAGCCCAAAACGATTTCCGTCCCGATCAACATGATTGTACCTGCCAATACCTATTACTTTATCGACAGTGCGGAAGGAAATCCGGATACCGCCTCTCTTCAGACGACAGAGCCTTACGAAACTGTAAAATCTGCAGTCGGCAGTGCTCTGCTCAACCAAAAATACGACCAGATGAAAACAGAATCCACTGCCTGGGGACTGGTAACTGCAAATGCGCAGACCAAAGGCCACAATAATGTAACAGAAAACCGTTTCGAAACCGGAATCTACGGCAATGAAAATAAGGCCGGAGAAACCGTCGCCTATGCATTTACTCTGCCGGCGGGCAGCTATAAACTGGTTTCCGGACACCGTGACTGGTGGAACAGCCGCCAGATGGATGCAACGCTTAAGATCGGATCCAACGATGCGGCTAATGTCGGTAAAATCAGCGTCAGCAAAGGAAGTGACGCCGTCAATCAGACAACCTTTACACTGGAAACTGAACAGACTGTCACTTATACGCTGACCGCTACCGGCGCAAACGCGCCTGTAATCAGCTGGCTTGCTGTCTGCGGTTACACGCCAAAAGCGCATGAGCATTCTTATATCTATACGCCAAAGACAAATGACGACGGCACGATTGACGCTGTCAATCATTTAAAAGTCTGCAAAGACGGTGATACAGAGGGCACAGAGGAAGCGCATACGTTAAGTTATACGGAAAGCGCAAACGGAAAATTCCATTATGTACGCTGTGAGATATGCGATTATGCTGAAAAGCATACTTCTGTCTACAGGGACAATGGCGACGGCAGACATATCGCAAGCTGTGAAACCTGCAGTTACAAAGGCGCTTCGGAAGAGCATGATATTGTCTGTACAGACAACGGCGACGGCACGCATTCTGCAAAATGCCGCAACTGTGATTACACAGTGGCAGATGAAAAACATGATTTATCATTTAAACAGAGTACAAACGGAACATCCCACACCGAAAGCTGCCGCAGCTGCGATTACCGGGCAACAGTCACACACAGCACCTGCATGGACAAAGGAAACGGCAAACATGCTATTGAATGCGCCGGCTGCGGTTATACAGGAGATCTGGAAGACCATACTTTCGGCGAGGATGATACCTGTACACTCTGCGGCGCAGCCAAAGACAGCGGCGGGCAGCATGTACACCACTATACTTATGCGGACAACGGCAACGGCACACACACCGGCACCTGTACAGAGGACAACGATACTATAACAGAAAACCATACTTATGTCGACGGCCTCTGCTCTCTCTGCGGTGCAAAAGAAAGCACACCGGCTCCGGATCACACGCATAAATACACTTATACGGACAACGGCGACGGCACACACACCGGTACCTGTACAGAGGACAACGA
>CAMUHN010000022.1 GCA_947088675.1 uncultured Roseburia sp. | reverse complement strand
GCGCAAAGGCTGTTGTGGCAATTTGTCAGAACATACGGAATCGGAAATTTTTCAAGTCCGGACGCTCTTGCTGTCTGTATAATTCCTACAAATGTGATATCATGCGATGTCAGCTTGTCAAACCTGATTTCAAGTTTTTTCATCGTGTTTGATTTGTTATGTTCTTTTAATATGCCATAAGCAATCGTTTCCCGAGCCGCCTCTTCCTTTGACAGAGAAAGCCCGCTCTTTGCCTTTACGGCCGTAAGGGCGTCCGCCCCGTCCTCAACAATCTCATTCCCGTCTATCAGGTAAACTCCGCTCTCGTATAATTTCATACTTTTCCTCCATTCCCGCTCAACTGAATTTCTGCATTCTGCCATATGCGAGCCTTAGATGCCGTTAACAATTTTCTCTCTGAAAAAAGCTTCAGAACTTCTTCTCACACTGGGCACTTAAAAATTATATAAGGCCTAACCGCAAAAATCAAGCAGAAAAAACGGGAAATCTCACATTCGCTTTAAATAAATCGCCGTCCACACTGATCTCAAACTGACCTCCCATTAAAACAGTCAGATTTTTGGCAATGGAAAGCCCCAGACCGCTTCCCTCTGTCGTTCTTGATGTCTCTCCGCGGATAAACCGCTCGGTCAGATCGGCAACCTGGCTGTTTTCCAGCGCAAGCGACTGCTCTGACACATTTTTTATGGAAAGAACGACCTCGTCCGCCTCCTCTTTTTCCTGGATATCGACATAGACGCGCGTATTTTTCAACGCATATTTCGCTACATTATTATACAGGTTTTCAATAACACGATAGAGCTGCCTGCCGTCTGCCAGAATAAAAACCGCATTCTGTGGAAGCTTTGTGACAACAGTCAGCTCTTTTTCTTCAAATTTCTCGTTAAATTCCGCACCGGTCTGATACACAAGCTCCACAATATTAATTTTTTGCATATCAAGCTTCACATTTCCGGAACTTATTCTCGACGCCTCCACCAGATCTTCCGTCAGCTGTTTGAGCCTTTGCGATTTTTCATCCAAAATGCGCACATAATTGCTGACACGCGGATTATCGACTTTTTCAATTTTTAAAAGATTCACATAATTAATAATGGATGTCAGCGGCGTCTTGATATCATGCGATACATTTGTGATCAGGTCTGCTTTCATGCGCTCGTTTTTTGTGCTGTCATCCACCGCATGCAGTAAACCGGAACCAATGTTATTAATTGCGGCGGCAAGTTTTTTGTCCTCGCCATGCAGTTCATCCTCATCAATTTTAAACTCCAGCTCCCCGGACGCAATCGCTTCCACGCCTTTGCGTATTTTATGATGCTCGACTGCCTGCCGCAAAAAATAATAGGCTTCAGCAGAAAAAAGAAAGAACAGCAATATCAGCGAAAGCACACTTCGCTGACAGAATACTCCGATTGCAAGAACAAAACAAAGGATGGCATGACAGGAAAACATCATCACAACTTTAACAGTCACAGAACGCTCCCGAAACAGTTTTTCCGTTTTGGTTTTAAACCAGAAAGCGAAACTGTTTTCCCACAAAACTTCTGCTTTCAGACGACGCACCATGCTCAGATAAAACAGCAGAAATACCGTGTCGATCAAAAAACCAATGCTTCCGGATGCAACCAGAAGTCCTGCTACATCCCATTCCTGGCTGTTAATGCGCGCCATCATAACGATCATTTCACCTGTCACAACAAAAAAACCGACAGCAAGAAATTCCGTTTTTATTCTGTCAAACGGATTAAGCGCGATCACCCATTCCTCGCCCGCCTTGTGCCCGGCCGCGATTGTAAGATATACAAGAGACAGGATCCATCCGACAACGCTGATAATGGCGCTTAACATACTGATTTTAATCCACGGCTGCAGCTTTGCATACTCCCTCGCAGCATACGCAAGGTCATCGTCTGCTGAAAATTCCGTGTCAATGCCAATCACCAACGCCACATTCTCAAATCCCCAGAATGTCTTTGCTGTCCTCATCTCCAGAAAATATCGCTCAAGTCCTCTGATATCAGTGCTGAACTGCTTTTCCTGCATATCATACAACAGATAATTTCCCATTAATTTTGCTTCTTCGCAGACCTCATTGATATCAAAAATCTGCCCTTCCACCGCCTGCGGATGATTCGAAAACCAATTGTCCTGCTTTTTGTACCAGAAAATAAAATTGGATTCCTCTCCTCTGAATTCATTTAAATACCGCATATAATGACGGTTTTCTTCTGATTTTCTGTCATCGCCTTTCTGTTTCAAATAAAGATATGCGCTTAATTCATCACACTTTTTCTCCACACAGGCAAGGTAATAGCCGGAATCCAAAAAGTCGCCCGAACCGGCATCCGAAAATGCAAGAATATTTTTACTGAGAAGCATACCCAGCAAAAATACGGAAACCATCAGGATAATGGTAAACAACTGATGCAGCACAATACCGGTTATTTTTTTCCCTAAAGAGTACGATGTTCGCTCCATGCAACCCCCATGCCGCGGCTTTGCCGCAGCTAATTTTTCTCAATCTTATACCCCACACCCCAGACTACTTTAAGATAACGCGGCTCTTTCGGATTGATCTCAATCTTTTCCCGTATATGACGTATATGGACGGCAACCGTATTGTCCGCGCCGATCGCATCCTCATTCCAGATGCTCTCATAAATCTGGTCAATTGAAAATACTTTTCCCTGATTTTTCACCAATAGCAGCAAAATATTATATTCAATCGGCGTTAATCGTACTGGTTCCCCGTCTACTGTGACTTCTTTCAGATCATCGTTAATGGAAAGTCCGCCGGCAGAATAAACCGCATCTGTCTCCTCCGCCGCATTTCCAAGCTGTGTATAGCGGCGCAGCTGTGATTTTACGCGGGCTACCAGTTCCAGCGGATTAAATGGTTTTGCGACATAATCGTCAGCGCCGATATTAAGTCCAAGTATTTTGTCTGCGTCTTCCGTCTTAGCCGAGAGGATAATAATCGGGATACTGCTCTCCTCGCGGATTTTTAAGGTAGCCCGTATTCCGTCAAGACGCGGCATCATCACATCCATAATCAGAAGATGTATCTCGTTATTTTTAAGCATGAGAAGAGCTTCTTCGCCGTCATAAGCCTTTAAGACATGATAGCCCTCCTGCTGCAGATAAATTTCAATCGCCTCTACGATTTCCTTGTCATCATCACACACTAATATCGTCTGCATATACTTTCCTCCCTCTTACACCCGTCTCGCAGCTTCGCTGCGACTCATATCTGCAACGTGAACACTGTTCACGCGTGGGACTTATACTCACGACAGATAAAATCTGCCGTGAGTATCGCGCCAGCCGCAGCCGCGAAGCGGCATATTTCCTTATGCGGCTGTGTGCATAACTTTATACTGACGGTCAGCCTTTTCGACCGTCAATATAGAATTTCTTTCATTGTAACAGGAAAACACAAACATTTGTAGCATTGTTTTCTTAATGTATTCTTAAATTTAGCTGTTTTTATCTTATAGGAAAGTCAGTACTTTCAAACGTTAATGCAACAAGGTCTTTCCTAAAAGATAAGAAAAGGCATCGCGTCCTGCCATGCCTTTTCTCGTACTTCTTCGCACACTGCCCCATGTCACAGCTTCGCTGTGACTCAAATCGAAATGAAAAACGCCACGTGACGTTTACGTCGCATTTTTTTAGCGTTTTTCGGCCTGAAACTTAGTACATCCTGGCGAAATGCCCATTGGCAATGAGCAAAAGCTCGTAAACGAGCTTTAGATGTACTTCTCACACTATTACCCGGCAATATAAGCGTCGTCCATCTCGCCGTCCACGCTGCCGTCTATGATAATCACATGACCATAAAACATATCGTCGTCGTTATAATAGACCTCATAATTCCCTTCCGCATCTATGTTAATTTCGCTGATTCCGATACGTTCCGCAAATACCTCTTCCGTAATCACCGGCGCTTCCTCTTCCTCATCGTATCCGTCCTCCTGCCATTCACTGGCATCCTCTGCAAGCTTTTCTGCTGCAAATCGACGGAACCTTTCATCCCAATCTCTCCGATTCTTATAGATCTTCTTAAAATGAGCCAACGCCTGTTCCGCCGCAGTTCCCTTTTCCTCGTCACATTCCAGCGTTACGAGGCACTCTCTCCCCAGCCAGGCAACCGTGCTTTCAAACCAGTTAAAATGACGATCGAGTGTAAATGTCCCACATTCCTCATCCTTAAGCGTGACAACCTCTTTATATTTTTCCAGAAGAGCGGACAGATTTGGATTTGAAACATTGCGCTCTACAACTTTGGTCAGCAGAAACTGATGAAAAAAGCGTTCCGGCGCATTTTTTATTACTTCTTCAGGTTTTATTTTCCGACATGTGATACGATAAATGGTAAGATCCTCCAGACAATAAATCCACCCGTCCTTATCTTCCTCGCGCGCAAGCCAGTTTAAAATGCCATCTGTTTCTACCGTTTCTCCGGATTTCAGATCCACATAGCCAAGAATATCCGCACTTGGCGACCACAGCCCGTCTCCGGCGCTGCCGGCTCCTCCGACATACTCTCCGGTCAGAACCAGTAACTCCCTTACTTCCTCTTCGTAACGCTTCTCATATTTCCTTTTTTCTTTTTCAAAATTCATCTGTTCCATTCTCCTTTCCAGCGCTCACAGATCATCCTCATAGAGATCCAGACAGGAAACAGAATCTTCTTTTTCGGACGCTCCCCCAGTATCCTGTGCCTCCCGTTCCATGCGCTTTTTCTTTTTTATCACTTTTTGGATATAACCGGCCAGAACAAACAGATCCATTACCGCAAAACAAACCAGAAGCGTGACCCGCGCTTCATATTCCGAACTCATCAAATGAATAAAACAGATACACAAAAATACAAACATCGGGGCCAATGTCAGACGTCCAAACAATGATACAAAATCACTTTCCGTACCGGTATAAGGAAAAAGCCAGTCGTGCGGCGTCGGTGTACGATAGATAAATTCCTTTCTGTACCGGTATGTCCTTTTGCGATATTCTTCCCTTTTGTCTTTCGACATAAGAAATAAGAACATGTTCAGCTCCTTTCACCGTCCGTCTGATCCGGCTTGTTTGGACGTTTTTTCCCGAATAAAAACCTCTTTTCCGGCTTCTTCTCCATTTCCGCTTCTGTCTCCTCTGCACCCGGCGAAGAATCCTCCTCAATTTTCAATCCATTGTCGCGCCACTTAAAATATTCCGCATCCAGGTTGACACGAATCTCCGGAACAACAGCCTCTTTCGGTTCATCGGGAAATGTATCGCCGCTCTCTGCAGGCGGCGCAGCATCTGTTGCCCGAAGACCTGCAGATTCCTGGCTTTCACCGGCCTGCGCGTCTTCAAGCGGAATACCCATACGTTCAAAATAAGCTGTGTTCACCTTAATTTCCGGCTTAATTTTTGCATATTTTGAACCTTCCTCCTGCATTTTTGCCTTCATCTGTTCACGTTCTAACGCTTTATTCTGTTCCTCAATCAATTTTAAATACTTATCCGTATCACGAAATACCCGAAGCTGCCCCCTTAATTCCATTTTATTGTTCTTAACGGATTCCTGTTCTTTTTGAAAATCCAACTCCACTTTTTTACAGAGTGCCCTGACGGACTGCTGTGTCTCCTGCATCACCTCAAGCACCCTCCGCAGCGCCTCGTCCGTATAGAGAAAAGCAGCCGCATAGATATCTTCAACCTGCCGGTTTGCAGAACGCACAATGTCGTCTTTTGCCTTTTTTGTCTCGCGCTCAAGTCTGTCACGCCCGCTCTGCGAAATCCCGTACTCATCCATCAGTCCGCTGACACAGACGCTCAACCCGTTTAAAAGCGCAACAATCTGTTCTTTATCTACAATAAGCCTGTTCGCATCCCCGTTATAGATTTCGCTTTTTGAGAGCAGAATATAGAGATCTCTCAACACCTGTTCCGTTTTGTCTTTTATACTCATGCCATTCTCCTATGATAACACCCATGCCGCGACTCAAATCAGCACGGAAAATGCCTGAGACAGGCATTTTCCTGTGTGAGATTTAAAATTTTTTATTGAAACAGCCTATACTGCGAACTTTAGAAGTTTTCTCAGCTCCATGGTTTCTTACCCCAAAGTATAGCACACGTTCCCTGGTCAGGCAATGGTTAACTTACTTTTGTCCATTGCAAAACCTGCGGTAATTCTGAGGCGTCATACCATATTTTTTCTGAAAAAGTCCGGAAAAATACGAAGCATCCAAAAATCCGGCCTCCTCTGCAATTCGGGCAATGGGCTTCTTTGAAAACTGAATTTGTTTATGCGCCTGCTGCAATTTTGCATCCTGCACAACATGCGAAAAACTGTATCCGCAATGGCGTTTGATCATTCGGGAGATATAAGCGGGCGAGTAAGAAAACAATTCCGATAAGACAGACAAACTGACACTGCTGCTGTTCTGATAGATGTAATGAATCATATTAAGAAGCGGAAAATCAGAAATAATCCCCTCTGTATCCATCTGCTGCCCTGTTGCATACTCGCGGGATAACAGCGTCAGGAGAATCACAAAATAGTGAGGGATCAGATTACTGAACTCGTATACCTGCGGCATTAAATATTCATAAAGCAGATTTGTAATGATCTCATCTACAGGTCCAAACCTGGGCGTAGAAAACAAAAGGTAATCATGCCCGACTTTCAAATGATAGACGAAATTTGTAATAAAATTGGTTAAAAAATGATTTTCCGAGAGATAAGACAACATTGTCTCTTCAAATAATGTGCGGCTGATCAGAATATTAAAGACGCAATCCCACTCTGTCGTGGTGTAGATATGATGTAAAATGTCGGGATTTAACAGAAGAATGTTTCCCTCTTTCAAAACAGTCTGTACGCCGGAACAAAAAGTATTCGTACATTCTCCGCGGTAGACATAGATCAGTTCATAATAGTCATGGTTATGAAACGCTATATGCGGTTTTACTTCCGGCTCCCCATGCAAAACAACGGCAATCCCATGCTTTGGCATATTTCCCTTATGCTCGATCGTAACTGTGAAAAAACCGCGTTTCCGAAATTGCTGATGATATACCGTCCGATCAAGCGACTGCTGCAGCGTCCTCTGTTTTGCACGCTCAGCCTGAATCAATTCATCAATATTCACAAAAACCTCCTGATAAAATCAATTTCATTTGTGCATTGGTAATATAATTCCCCGGTAAAGGACAAAACGTTCTATAATACCAATTTACCAATCTGTTACAATTTTTTTAAAGGTTCAACGGTTTGTTTCTATTATAAATCATACAATCAGAAAGGGGAAGTAGAATGAGGAAAAAATTTACACAGGGAATGGCCATATTCCTAACCAGTGTTATGGCGCTGTCACAGAGCATCCCGACCGCGGCACAGGAAGTCCGGCAGGAATCTGCCGCAGGAATCAGCGCATTTGAACAGGCATTTTTAAACCCGGATAAGGATGCGCGACCTTTTATGCGCTGGTGGATCGCGCCGGGACGCATGAGTGAAGACGAGATTCGCAGAGAAATGAAAAATTTTGCAAACGGCGGCTATGCAGGCGTAGAACTGCAATGTCTGGAACTTGCCAAAGGCTGTGTCATCAACGACAATACCTGGAATGAGACAATGAAATGGATCTTAAAAGCAGGACTTGAATACGGCCTTCAGGTTGATTTTACAGTCGGCCAGATGTGGCCTGTAGCAACACCGGAGATCACAGATGCAGACGATCCTCGTGCGGAACAGCAGATATGGGAAGCATCCGTTGATTTTGAGGCATCAGACAGTGAAAACGGCACTATGACTTACAGCAGCCAGGAAGCCGTACTTCCGGCTCCATCCGCTAATCCATGGATGCCGGGATTTGATTCTGCACGCGCCCGCCGCCTTGTCGCAGTCACCGCGATCAAAACAGCTGCAGACGAAAGTCTCGACACAGACAGCGCTGTCAGTATACTTGACAGCAAAAATACCGTCTATGACGAAGAATCAGGCGCATTAAGCTGGACGGCTCCGTCCGAAGGCAATTGGAAAATCTTTTATTATTACAGCCAGACTTCAAATCACACCCTGGGGTTTGGGATGAACCAATATGTCATTGATCATATGAGTCCGGAAGGAACACAGGCAGTCATTGACAACTGGGAACATGCGATGAACAATGACGCAGAATTAAAAGCGCTTTACGAAGAAAACGGCGGCAGCATCTTCGGAGATTCCTTTGAATTAAGAAGCAGCCTTTGGACACCGGCAATGCTTGACGAATTTAAAACAAGACGCGGTTATGACCTGACCCCATACCTGCCTGCCTTAAATCATGACCTTGGCGCAAAAGGCAGCCGCGTCCGGGACGATCTGTATACCACAATGACGGAGCTTTTGTCCGAACATCATATGAAAGCGCTGCAGGACTGGGCAAAAACACATCGTATGACGCTCAGATACCAGGCTTACAGCAGCGCCGGAAGCAGCGTCTTTGAAATGACCTACCCTGCGTTAAACATTGACATTGTGGAAGCGGAATCCTACGCGATGAGCGGCACCGTTCCGGACTCCTATCGACAGCTGAGCGGCATCGTACATATGAAAAAAGACCAGATCTATTCCGCGGAAGCCGCAGAAATCGGCCAGGACGACTGGCGTGAGACATGGACGGACACCCCGCTGAAAGACGGCAGCGACAATCGTCACCTTGGCATGATGTACTATGCGAACCGTCTTTTTGCAGGCGGCGTCAACAAACTTGTGTTTCATGGATCCACTTATAAATTCAGCGATACGGAAAATATGTTTTTCCCCGTCACGCAGACATGGCCGGGATATTCTGCAATGTCCGCGTTAAGTTACGGCAACGAATGGGATGACAAGACACCGATGTGGGAAACTGCCAATATTATGACCAGCGCTCTTTCCCGTATGCAGATGGTGCTCCAGCAGGGTCAGGGAGACATTGATCTTGCCGTATACCGTTCCCAGTACGGAAAAGGCAATATACACCCGGAAATTACCGCTCTGGAGCAAAACGGTTATACTTATGACTATGTAACGCCAACCGTATTAAATCTGGATAATGCCGTGATCGGCACACAGGATCAGAAAGTTGTCCTGGCTGCAGACGGCCCTTCTTACAAAGCGTTAATCCTTGAGCCAATGGACGACGGAACCGTACCTCCCATGCCGCTCTACACGGCAGAAAAAATTCTGTCCGATGCAAAAGCGGGGCTGCCTGTCATAATTATCGGCAGCGTACCGACGAGAGCCAATACCTATCCGGGAAGCAGAGCAGACGCTTCGGCGCTGACTACGGACGAGGACGCCAAATTATCCGAATATATGAATCAGCTGACAGCTCTTGCAAATGTAAAAACCGTATCGGACCGAACCGAAGCCGTTGCCGCATTGAATCAGCTCGGCATTACGCCGGATGCACAGCCGCAGGAACGTGCCGACCTCTATTTCCAGCACCGCAATACCGAAAACGCAGATCTGTATTTTATTTATAACGACGGCAAAAATGACAGCGCCCAAACTGTTACCTTAAAAGGAAACGGAACGCCGTACCTCTTAGACCCATGGAGCGGAGAGATCACTCCGATTGCAGTCTATACGTCAGACGTCGGCTCAGTAACAGTACCTGTGGAACTTGCGGCATCCGATTCCGTTATGATTGCCGTAGCCGGAGCAGACTTCAGCAGCAAAACACTGCCAAAAGCCGTTACCCGCACAGATGCCGACAGTATTGTTTACGATGAAACCGACCCGTCCAAAATGGCTGTCCGCTCCGCAAAAGGCGGCAAAATCAGCGTATCATTTGCAGACGGCTCTGCAGCAGAGATAACGCTTCCCACCGCACAGGAACCGATGAAACTGACAAACTGGAAAATGGTTCTAAACAGATGGTCAGAAGGAAAAAGCGTATTTGAAACAAATGTAACGCCGACAGCAGAATATGACCTGTCCGGATCAGGGCTTATACCATGGTATGAGATTGATGAAAATCTGAAAAATGCCGCAGGCGTTGCCGTTTATACGACGTCATTCGATCTCTCCGACGGGTGGAACGAAAAACAGGGGGCCTGTCTTGATTTCACCGCTATATCAGACGTCGGCAGACTGACTGTAAACGGTACAGCCGTTCCGCTGAATCAGCTCTCATTAAATGCAGATATCGGAAAATATCTGGTGAAAGGCACAAACAATATTACAATCGAAGTCTCCAGTAATTTATCCAATGTAAAATACGGTACCGACGACAGCAACACTTACCGTTTTGGCATCATGGGAGATGTCACACTGACTCCTTACCGCTTTGCCGGCATAACACCGGACGCCGGCAATAACGATAAACCCGGTACACCCGGCACACCCGAAACACCCGGTACATCCGGCACGCCCGAAACACCGGAGAACAAACCGCCTGTAACCCCTGCGGTTCCGATTACAAAACTGACGATTTCCGCTGATTCGAAAAAAATTGCAGCCGGCAAAAAGGTTTCGCTTTCTGTGGCGGTTTCTCCCAAAAACGCCGCTAACCGGAGCATTAAATGGGAGTCTTCCAACAAAAAATACGCTACGGTAAGCAGCAAAGGCGTTGTCACAACAAAGAAAGCGGGCAAAGGAAAAACTGTAACGATTACAGCGGCTGCCACAGACGGAAGCGGCGTAAAAGCAAAAATTACGTTAAAACTGATGAAACATGCCGTTACAAAGGTTCAGATCAAAAATGCGCCGAAATCATTAAAAGCCGGAAAAAGCGCAACACTGAAAGCAGCCGTTAAAACAAACGGCAAAAATGCAAACAAAACCTTAAAATGGAGCAGCTCAAACAACAAATATGCCACGGTAAGTTCTAAAGGCGTGGTAAAGGCGAAAAAAGCCGGAAAAGGAAAACATGTAACAATTACGGCATCTTCTACAGACGGAACCGGCAGAAAAGCGTCGGTAAAGATAAAAATTGCACGTTAAAAAAACAAAAAATATATAATACCTCCTACAAAAACATCAGATATGAAGACAGGAAGCGCCTGCGGCGCTTCCTGTCTTCATATCTGATACTAATTTGCAATATCAATCCTCACCAACGCTTTGCGCAATGCAAATTCGGCGCGTTTTACATCAATTTCCGCCGTCTTGTTCGCAAGACGTTCCTCGGCGCGCCGCTTTGCCTCCTCGGCGCGATGCCTGTCAATCTCATTCGGCCATTCCGCAATTTCGGCCAGGAGCGTTACCTGATCCGGCAAAACTTCGGCAAAACCCGAATGGACCGCTGCCGTTACATCCTCCTCCCCGTCCTTATGAATCTTAACGATTCCGGGTGCAAGCACGGTTGTAAGCGGAATATGCCTTCTGTAGATACCTAACTCCCCGGCAGCCGTATTAAACTCAATCATTGTCGCCTCACCCGTATAAAAAATGCGGTCAGGCGTTATGATTTCAATACGAAAAATCTTACTTTCGTCCGCCATTCTCTTCCTCCATCCTGACTATAGTCGACCGGCTACCCGTTCATTCTGGCCCGCACATCGTCGATCGTACCGGCATTTAAGAAATGTCCTTCCGGAATATCGTCATGTTTCCCCTCTAAAATTTCTTTAAAGCCACGAATTGTCTCCGAAATCGGAACATATTTTCCGTCCAGACCGGTAAACTGTGTCGCAACGAAGAATGGCTGCGATAAAAATCTCTGAATCTTTCTTGCCCTGTTTACGACAAGCTTGTCATCCTCGGACAGCTCGTCCATACCAAGGATTGCAATAATATCCTGTAATTCTTTATATTTCTGTAAAATTTCCTGTACGCCGCGGGCAACCTCAAAATGCTCCTGCCCGACAATACGCGGGTCCAGAATACGTGAAGTAGAACCGAGCGGGTCAACCGCCGGATAAATGCCAAGCTCTGCAATGGAACGCTCCAATACGGTAGTCGCATCCAAATGTGCAAATGTAGTCGCCGGAGCCGGATCCGTCAGGTCATCGGCCGGCACATAAACCGCCTGCACCGATGTAATAGACCCGTTCTTTGTCGACGTGATGCGCTCCTGCAGCGCGCCCATCTCGGTCTGAAGCGTCGGCTGATAACCTACGGCTGACGGCATACGGCCCAAAAGCGCCGACACCTCGGAACCTGCCTGTGTAAAACGGAAAATATTGTCAATGAAGAGAAGCACGTCTTTTCCGCCCCTGTCACGGAAATACTCCGCCATCGTAAGGCCGGTCAGCGCCACACGCATACGCGCTCCGGGCGGCTCGTTCATCTGCCCGAATACCATGGTTGTCTTGTCGATAACGCCGGACTCTTTCATCTCATAATAGAGATCGTTTCCCTCTCTGGTTCGTTCCCCTACGCCTGTAAATACAGAATATCCGCCATGCTCAGTCGCAATATTGTGAATCAGCTCCTGAATCAATACGGTTTTACCTACGCCGGCGCCGCCGAACAGTCCGATCTTACCGCCTTTCTGATACGGACAGAGCAGATCTACGACTTTAATTCCCGTCTCCAGCATCTCCTGTGACGTCGCCTGTTCCTCAAAAGAGGGCGCAGGCCTGTGAATCGGCCAGTTTTCCACTCCTTTCGGCGGCTTCATTTCATCGATAGGATTGCCAAGGACATTGAACATACGTCCCAATGTATTTTCACCGACCGGCACGGAAATCGACGAGCCTGTAGCAATTGCGTCCATGCCGCGCACAAGTCCGTCGGTCGGGCCCATGGCGATACATCTTACCGTATCGTCACCCAGATGCTGCGATACTTCTACAATCAGTTCCGCGTCTTTTTCTTTCGCATTCTTTAACGGAACACGAATCGCCTCATTGATCTCCGGCAGATTGCCTTCCGTAAATTTAATGTCAAGAACGGCACTGATAATCTGGGTAATCTTACCAATATTATTAGCCATCGCTTATTTCTCCTTAATTTATTATAATGAAAACTACTATGAAATTGCAGAAGCCCCTGCGATAATCTCCGTAAGCTCCTGTGTGATCGAACCCTGACGCGCCCGGTTGTATTTCAATGTCAGGTCGCTTATCATCTCTTCCGCATTGCTTGTGGCCGAATCCATTGCCTGCATCCTGGCTCCGTTTTCACTTGCCACAGCCTCCACAAGCGCACCGTAAAAAAGGCTTGTAATATATTTCGGAATAATCATATCAAGCGCTTCCTCCTCGGTCGGCTCATAATTCATAAGCACATTTGATTCGGACGCCCTGTCGATTTCTTCGGCGTCAATCTCCACCGGAAGCAGCTTCAAAAGCTTCGGTTCATGGCTGACTGTATTTTTAAAATGCGTATAAGCAAGATAAATTTCACCGATCTCCCCGGCCGTATATGCCTGCAGCACTTTATTGCAGAGAACGGCCGCATCCTCATAGATCGGAAGCTCTATAATCTGGGATGCGTCGGCTTTGATATGGTATCCTCTGCGCTCTAACGCTTCCTTTCCCTTATTGCCGATCGCATAAATCTCCACATCTTCGCGGGGAAGTTCATCGCTTCCTGTAACAAGCTTTGTAATATTGGAATTATAACCTCCGGCAAGACCGCGGTTTGAAGTGATAACGACAACCGCTTTCTTATCGGAATCCCCTTTCCTCAAATACGGATGATCGATCGTGCCCGATTTTGCCAGCATGGATGTCACAGTGCGGTACATATAATTAAAATACGGGTTTGTCTGCTCCGCCCTGCTTTTGGCTTTCTGCAGTTTTACGGTAGAAACAAGTTTCATGGCTTTCGTGATCTGCTGCGTACTCTGTATGCTGCCTTTTCTTCGCTTTATGTCTCTCATGGATGCCATAATTATTCACCGCCTTTCCTTATTTTCTACCGATTATTTTAAAAACTGCTTTTTGCACTCCCCAATCGCCGCAATCAGTTTTTTCTCAGTCTCTTCGCCAATCACTTTTTCTTTGCGTATCGACTCCGGAATCTCCGGATATTTTGTCTCAATATAATCAAATAACTCCGTCTCAAACGGCAGAATCTGCTCAACTGGAACATCAATCAGATATTTATTTGTCGCCGCATAGATAATGATAACCTGCTTTTCCACCGGCATCGGCTGATACTGCGGCTGTTTTAACATCTCGCGTATTCGCTCGCCCTGTGCAAGCTTTTCTGTCGTATCCGCATCCAGCTCGGAACCAAACTGTGCGAAAGCCGCAAGCTCGCGGTACTGCGCAAGCTCGACACGAATCGGAGCTGCAATTTTCTTCATCGCCTTGATCTGCGCGGCGCCGCCTACACGCGATACCGAAAGTCCGGCATTGATGGCCGGACGGAATCCCGAGTTAAACATCTCCGTCTCCAGATAGATCTGGCCGTCCGTGATGGAAATGACATTCGTAGGAATATATGCAGAAACGTCGCCCGCCTGCGTCTCAATAATCGGAAGCGCTGTCAGCGAACCGCCGCCCAGTTTGTCCGAAAGCCTTGCCGCACGCTCAAGCAGCCTTGAGTGCAGATAGAATACGTCGCCCGGATATGCCTCGCGTCCTGGCGGCCTCTTAAGCAGCAGAGAAAGTGTACGGTATGCGGTTGCATGTTTACTCAGGTCGTCATAGACAACAAGCACATCCTGCCCGCTCTCCATCCATTCTTCGCCGATCGTACAGCCGGAATACGGCGCGATATACTGCAGCGGAGCAAGCTCGCTCGCCGTAGACGCTACGACAGTCGTATAAGACATAGCGCCAAATTCTTCCAGCGTATTCACAATCGAAGCAACTGTCGACGCTTTCTGGCCGATCGCAACATAGATACATTTTACATTCTGGCCTTTCTGGTTGATAATCGTATCAATTGCAATCGCCGTCTTTCCCGTCTGCCTGTCGCCGATAATCAGCTCTCGCTGCCCCCGTCCGATCGGGATCATGGAATCAATCGCCTTAATTCCTGTCTGCAGCGGAGTGTCAACGGATTTTCTGGAGATAACGCCGGATGCGACACGTTCGATCTGGCGGTATTTCTTTGTCTCAATCGGACCCTTGCCGTCGATCGGCTGTCCCAATGCATTTACAACACGGCCCAGCATGGCATCCCCAACCGGAACCTCGACCACGCGCCCGGTTGTCTTTACAGTATCGCCCTCATTGATATTCTTCTGACTGCCGAGCAATACGGCGCCGACATTGTCCTCCTCAAGGTTTAACACCATACCATATACTTCGCCGGGAAACTCCAAAAGCTCCCCCTGCATCGCATTGTCCAGCCCATGAATACGTGCAATGCCGTCCGCCACCTGAATCACGGTACCGACGTCAGCTACTTCCAACTGCGCCGCATACCGTTTGATCTGTTCTTTGATTACGGAACTTATTTCTTCTGGTTTTAAATTCATGAAGCGCATTCACCTGCTTTCAACTGTATTTTCGATAATTCCCTTGTCAGGCCATAAAGTTTTGTCCTGACGCTTCCGTCGACGACGTGATCGCCGATACGGATTACCATTCCGCCGATTAACGCGGAATCCACTGCATAATGCATCTCAAACTCAACATATTTTGTCGTCTCAAGCAGGCGTTTTAAAACGGCCTCTTTCTGCGCATCCGACAGTTCCATCGCTGTAGTCACATATGCAGTACCGATATTTTTGCTGTCCTTGACGCGGCCGATAAAATAATCCAGAACCGCCCCTGTCTCCTCAAAATGCTCTTTATCCACTAACATGCGCAAAAGCCCTACCAGCTCTTTTGACACCTTACCGGTAAAAATATCTTCTATCACTTTGATCTTATCTTCTTTTACAATCTTCGGATGATTCATCAATTTGAAAATCTCCGGGTTCTCGTTAAGAGCTGCCTGCACCGCTTTTACTTCTTCCAGATATGTGTCAAGGCCCGCTCCCTCTTCTGCGACTTCAAACAATGCATCTCCGTATGTTTTTGATACTAGCTTTGCCATGTCGACTCACCCATTTCTTTTAACGTCTCATCTACCAGCTTTTCCTGTATGGCCACATCAATATTTGCCGCAACCACCTTTGCCGCCATCATCGAGGCAACTGTGATCATTTCCTGTTTTACCTCATCCATAGCGCGCTTCTTCGAAAGCTCTGCCTGCGTATTTGCATTCTGGATGATACGCGCAGCTTCCTGTTTTGCATCGGCCTCAATGCGCGCGGCATTATCCTGCGCTTTCTTGCGTGCCTCGCCAAGAATCTGCTCTGCTTCTTTATCAATGTCCTTAAGCTTTGCCTCATACTGCACTTTTAATGCAGCTGCCTCCTCTTTCTCTGTCTGTGCCGTCTTAATGTCCGCGGCAATCTTTGCCTGCCTGCCCTCAAGCATCTTTCGGACAGGATTGAAGAGCAATTTTGACATAAAGAAAAAGAGGAAGAAAATCGCCAGTATCATCAATACAAGGTCGTGCAGGAGCTGAGCATCGAGATTAAAGAGTCTTGTCATCTCTTCCAAGGTCTGTCTCCTTTCCGTTTTTTCTGTTTACAGCGGGTTTTATACCAGCGGTTTTACGAAAAGTAAGAGCATTGCGACAAGCAGTCCGTAAAGACCGGTTGTCTCCGCAACGGCCTGACCAAGTAACATCGTAGACATGATATCGCCCTTTGCACCCGGATTTCTTCCAACGGCTGCCGCTGCATGGCCGGCTGCGATACCCTGCCCGATACCAGGTCCGATACCTGCGATAACTGCCAAACCTGCGCCGATTGCTGAACATGCTAAAATTAAATCTGATCCTGTAATATTCATAAGTGGAATCCTCCTAAATTTTTTTATTCTGTTTCATAATTCTGGCTGATGTATGTCATGGTCAACATACAGAATACATACGTCTGAATTGCTCCTGAGAACAAATCAAAATACACATGGAGCGCAGCAGGCCAGATAATCGCGACCTTGCTGAGCAGTCCGTAGACAAGCGCCATCATAACGGTTCCCGACAGTACGTTTGCAAACAAACGCAGTGAGAGAGATACCGGTACTGCGATCTCGCTGATCAGGTTGATCGGAAACCAGATCGGCAGCCATGGCGGAAGCGGGGAACACATATCTTTCCAGATCTGTTTTAACGGCAGGTTTTTAAACTGCGTAAAATGGATCAGGCAGAACGTAATTAATCCCAGCGCAAGCGTCGTACCGTAGTCGGCTGTCGGCGGCCTTAAGCCGAATAATCCGGAGATATTGCTGAAGAAAATAAACACAAAGATCGTATTGATATAATTACGAAATTTGGGCGCTGCTATCTTCCCCATCGTTCCGGAAACAATGCCGTCCAGCTTTTCGACCAGAAGCTCAATGACATTCTGAAACCCGCCCGGTACATCGGTGGCATGCCTGATAGCGCGGTTGCCTGCAACTGCAAGCGCAAGCATCAATATCATAACTATCAGAATACACACATGTGATGTGGTGATCCAGACCGTCTGACCAAAGATTTCATAGGAAAAAATTCCGTGAATCATAAAGTCAATGTTGTCGGCGCCGGATGAAATCAAAATTGCATTGCTCACAATTTCACCTCCTTATACTGTTTCACTTTTTTATTTATTGTCCGAAGACACACCACCTCTTCCCTGCAGCCTGATCAAAATTTTGCGTGCAACAGGCTGCAGATACGCAGAGATTTTCAGCCCGAAAACACCGACAAAAGCTGCGGCTAAGCTTCCAAGGTTAAACTTCATCATGACAAAAAATACGAGAACAACGATCAGATAGCGCAGAATTGATTTGGTGATAATCCTTGCCCGGGCGCCCGACTGCCCGTTTCTGTCCACCGCGTCCAGAAGAACGGCCGCCATATTGACTGCCATTCCACACGCCAGAGCAATCCCGATACATAAACCTGTCGTAAAGAAAAGCCTGTCCGAAACAAACCAGACACAGACAAATTCCACAACGATTCCATATGCAATAATTCCCATAACCAGCCCCGGTAATGCATCATTTAGTCTTCTCAGCATGATTTTTGTCCGATTCACCGCCTTGTCCATAAATCTTTTTAGCCATTTTAAAGATGTTCGTAAATCCGGCCAGAGCACCAACGAGAAACAGCGGCACTGTAATAACAGGAATATCATAGCGCCGGCCAAGCCAGACGCCCGCCATGGTGCAGAGGAAGATCGGAACAATCATATTCAGGCCAAACTGCAGGATAAGCGTAAGTGACATAAAAATCTGCCTGTTTTTTTTCATTGCAAAGTTCCCCCCTCCTGCCAGTATTTTACAGCCATGTTTTTATTATACCATTTTTAACGTTTTTGTCTACGCACTTTTAGAGGTCAATTGCAATTTTGCGTCCCGTCGCTTCATACTCCTGCATCACGACGCCTGCTGCGCGCAGCATCCGTTTGGACGCTATCACATTCGGCTCCTCGTCGTATTTATCGCTCCGATAGACGATTCGTCTGATTCCTGACTGAATAATTGCCTTGGCGCACTCGTTGCAGGGAAAAAGCGTAACATAGATTGTTGCGCCGTCCAGACTGCCGCCGCGGTAATTTAAAATTGCATTCAGTTCACTGTGTGTGGTATAAAAATATTTGCTCTCCAGCGGATCACCCTCTCTGGCCCATGGAAATTCATCATCCGAACAGCCAAGCGGCAGGCCGTTGTAGCCCATGGAAAGGATTTTATGGTCGCTGCTGACAATACATGCGCCCACCTGCGTATTCGGATCCTTAGAGCGCATACCTGACAAAAGCGCCACGCCCATAAAATATTCGTCCCAACTGATATAATCTTCCCTTTTCCCGCTCATAATTCCTCCTCCAACAATTCAACCAGTTTTTGTATTGATTTTCGAATCACCTCATAGCAAAGCCCGTATGCCTGCAGTGTGCCGCCATATGGATCCACAATTTCAAGCTCGTCCCCGACAAATTCATTTAACACAAAAATATTTTCGGGTATCACATTTTCATATTTTTCAATTATTTTTTCCAACTGGCTCCGCTCCATCACAAACACAAGCGTATCCGGTGTAAAATCCTCCTCGGCAAGCTGTGTGGAAGTATACCCTTCCATATTGATACCATTGCTGATCATCACTGCCTCCGCTTTCTGGTTCAACGGTTCCGGAAACAGTACGACAAGCCCGCGGCTTACTACCTCCACAGGATGTTTTAACGCCATCTCCGATAAAATACCTGCCGCCATCGGCGACCTGCACGTACCGGTACGCGCGACAAATATGATTCTGTTATAATCTCTCATATCAACCCCCATACCTTAAGTTTTCTGCGGCCCATATCAACTGACAAAGATCTCATGATTTCCCGCGGCCTTTAAGAGCCTGTTCATAATCGCCTGTCCAATGCGCGGCGTCGCAAAAGACTCCGAATAGATAATCTGTACGTCCCCCGTATCAAAATCGCGCAAAATCCGGTACAGATGCCTTGCAATCGCATCCTCATCCTCTCTTGCCCCTATACTTTCGATCTGATCCGCCCGGTAAAACTGTTTTGTCTCATCGGTGGCAATCACGCCTGTTTTCCTGCCGTTCGCATGATTCTTATCTGTCAGCTCATTTATCTTCGCAACTACTTTCTGCATCTCTCCGGATACGACAATCATCTCTGCCCGCGGCGCATAATGTCTGTATTTCATCCCGGGCGCTTTCGGTATCTTTCCGGATTCCGGCGCAATCACGGCACTGTCTATGGCAACTTCCCTTAAAAGCGTCTGCGAAAGCATTTCTTTCGTAATATAACCGGGACGAAGGATCACCGGCGTCTCTTCCGTCAGATCAATAATCGTAGATTCAATCCCAATCCCCACCGGTCCTCCATCCAGTATAACAGGAATTTTCCCGGCAAGATCCGCCGCGACATGCGCCGCCTCGGTCGGACTTGGCCGGCCTGACGTATTGGCGCTTGGCGCGGCAATCGGACATCCGCTCTGACAAATCAGCGCAAGCGCAGCCGGATGGTTTGGCATACGAACGGCAACTGTGTCAAGCCCCCCTGTTGTCTCACGGGGAATTCTCTCATTTTTTTTCATGACCATCGTCAGAGGACCCGGCCAGAACGCATCTGCCAGCCGCTTTGCTTCCGCGGGCACTTCTCCCGCAACCGCAAACAGATCATTCCATTGTGCAATATGTACGATCAGCGGATTATCCGACGGCCTTCCCTTTGCAGTGTAGATTTTTTTTGCTGCCTGCGGATTACATGCGTCCGCCCCAAGACCGTATACGGTTTCTGTCGGAAATGCTACCAGCCCTCCGCCCCGGATCACATCGGCCGCCTCGGTAAGATCTGTGTGCCCGGTACCGACTTTTATTATTTTTGTCTGCATATCTATTAGAACTTTCCTTTCGGAGGTCTTTTGATACAATCTGAACTTCATTCCCATTTTACCATATTATGTCATGAAAATCATCTTTTTTTATGGCAAATTTTTCGCCAACGGCCGAACCGTTACAATTCTTTGTCCTAAATTAAATACATGTCTTGTAAACAACTGCTTTTTGTATTAGAATACGGATAAGCCGTATTCGTAACGGTTAATAATGATCATTATTTTTTAAGGAGGGTATTAAAATGGCATACGTTATTTCTGATGCTTGTGTTAGCTGTGGTACATGTGAACCGGAGTGTCCGGTAGGCGCAATCTCCCAGGGGGACAGCCAGTACCAGATTGATGCAGGCGCCTGCGTTAGCTGCGGCACATGCGCAGGGGTTTGCCCGACAGGTGCAATCAGCAGCGAGGACTAAAGAAATCACAAAAACGCTTTGAATTGATTCAAAGCGTTTTTATTTTTGCCAATCGGCAAAACATCTCCTGTTAAAAAGTAAATGAAAGTTTCTCTCACACTGCATTTTCCGGCTCCTGCGTCCTCTTTTTCCCCCATTTTACTTTTTTTACTTCCTTTTTTTCTTTTTTTGCTTCTTTTTTCTTCATATTATTGCGTATCGCCTCATCCAGTTTTCGAAACCGTTCCTCTTCCGCCTCTTCCCGTTCACGCATAAGATAATTCATTTCTTTAATGACCTGCTCCCCGACATCCTCACTGATATTTTTACTAAGCGCCTGATTATTTGCTGCAAGGGCCTTTCCGACAATCTCTGTCATCAGCTCTGTAAACTGTGCCATCTTATCGGTATTATCCATGATATTTTCTTTTGGCGGCATCGCGCCGGCCGCATTCGGTGCAAATTCCGTTTCCGATGCCGGAAGATAAGGCCTGTCCTTTGCCTGCTGGTTTGGCAGCGGAACCTGATGCAGCCCGGCTTCCATCACCGGAATATCACCGGTATTTGCGATCGGTTCGCTATGTACAATCATCCGGATTGCCTTTAACTGGTATCCCTGTTCTTTCAGTTCTTTTATTTTCTGGAACTCCTGAATGTTTTCTTTCGTGTAGTACCGGTGCCCCATCTCATTTCTCGGGATATTCAGCTCCAGTTCATCCTCCCAGTAACGTAATACATGCGATTCCACATTGACGATATTCGCCGCATCGGAAATCATGTAACGTACCTTTTCCATTCTGTTCCTCCTTCTTTGCTGAATAAATATCAATACAACATTTCAATTCTAACCTATATTATACGCGTTCGAAAGGATTCACACAACGAAAATCGGTCGTCTTATTCCGACAGCAAATGCCGACAAGTCTCCCGTCACGACCTCTCCATATTTGCAAATTTTGTATATTCCGGCAGCCAGACCAGATTTATGGTTCCGATCGGACCGTTTCTCTGCTTTGCAATAATAATCTCCGAAATGCCTTTCATCTCGGAATCATGGTTATAGTAATCATCCCTGTAAATAAACATGACGACATCCGCGTCCTGCTCAATCGCCCCGGACTCTCTTAAATCGGAGAGCATCGGGCGGTGGTCCGGCCTCTGTTCCACTGCACGCGACAACTGGGAGAGCGCAATCACCGGTACGTTTAATTCTCGCGCCAATGCCTTTAATGAGCGTGAAATATCCGATATTTCCTGCTGCCTGTTGTCCCTGGAACGGCCGGAGCCGCTCATCAGCTGCAGATAGTCGATAATAATCAGTTTTAAATCATGTTCCAGTTTAAATTTACGACATTTACTGCGCATTTCGGAGATGGAAATACCAGGCGTATCGTCTATGATCAGTTTTGAATTACCGATTGTCCCGGCTCCTTCGATTAACTTTTCCCAGTCGGAATCCGAAAGGTTTCCGGTGCGCAGCGCCTGCGCGTCCACGCGCGCTTCCAGCGAAAAAAGGCGGTTGATCAGCTGTTCTTTTGACATTTCCAGTGAAAATATGGCAGCGCACAGATTTTCATGGAACGCCACATACTGCGCAATATTCAGGACAAATGCCGTTTTTCCCATAGAAGGACGCGCTGCGATCAAAATCAGATCCGACGGCTGAAGCCCGGCTGTCCGGTAATCCAGATCAATAAATCCGGTTGCAATTCCTGTCACCGTTCCGGAATTTTTAGCCGCGTTTTCTATTTTTTCAAGCGCATTGATGACGATCTGACGAATTTCGACATAATCCCCGTTCCCGTTTCGCTCAGACAACAAATCGAAGATTTTTTTTTCTGTCAGCTCCATCACTTCTTCGATACTGTCATGCTGGAGATAACACTGATTTTCTATCTCCTCATTGACTTTAATCAGCCGGCGGCGCATCGAATTATCTTTGACTATTTTTGCATAATATCTGACGTTGGCGGAAGTCGGCACCGACGCAATCAGATCCCCCGCATATTCCAGACCGGATATTTCTTCCGGAACATCCTTTTCGCGCAGCCTGTTCTGAAGCGTTACAAGATCAACCGGAAGTCCGCTGCTAAAAAGCTCCGTCATTGTCTCAAATAAAATTCCGTACTGCTGGTAATAAAAATCTTCCCTGGTCAGCATTTCCATAGCCGTCAGAATGGCGTCCTTATCTACAATCATAGAACCGATTACGGACGCTTCCGCTTCTCTGCTGTTTGGCATAATGCGTTTTACCACAGCCTCCTCCAATCCAAATCCCCCTTTCACATCTGCTGATTTCCTTACGCATCCCTGTGCGCAAAAGACGCAGCGCCATATCCGGCGCTGCGCCTTTTTTATTCCTGTACCACCTGCACTCTCAGTGTTCCTGTAACTTTCGGATGCAGCTTAATCGGCACCTCAGTCACGCCAAAACTTTTGATCGGATCTGCGATCTGCATTTTCTTTTTGTCCAGTTCCAGTCCAAGCTGTTCTTTTGCTGCCGCAGCAATCTCCTTTGATGATACGGAACCAAATGTCCGGCCGCTCTCTCCGCCTTTCATCTTCACAATGACTTTTTTCTCTTTCAGATCCTCCGCCAGCGCTTTTGCCGCTTCCAGATTCTCCTGTGCCAGCTTTTCTTCATGCTGGTTTTTTAATTTGAGGTCGTTTAAATTTTTTGGCGTCGCTTCCACTCCAAGTTTTTTCGGAAAAAGCATATTTCGCGCATAGCCGTCGCTCACATTTACAACCTGATCTTTTTTTCCAAGTGATTTTACATCTTCCAATAAAATTACTTTCATAATAATCCTCCATTCCAAGAACGTTTACGTTCGAGGCGCCGCAGGAGAAATCTGCGAATGCAGTTTCTCCTGTCGGATCAGGGCTTATTTGTGACGCTCCCGGCACAAATAGCCGTGTGATAAAATCAGCTGTCGAGCTGATTTTTCACGCTAATCCCTCGTTTCTTATAAATTTCGTTCAGCCGCTGCAGATTAATCTGTTTGCTGCCTACTGAGCGATATCGCCAGCCTTAATCATCTCGTCCAGCGTCTCCTCAATCGTATGCTTTGCCTGCAGAACGGAGCAGTTTGTCAGCTGCGCGCCGGCCACGTTCAGATGACCGCCGCCGCCAAGGCGCTCCATAATGAGCTGTACATTAATTTCATCAATCGAACGGGAACTCACATATATTTTTCCCTGATACTCCGTCAGCACAAAGGATGCCTTGATGCCTACGATATTGAGCAGCTCGTTTGCGGCCTGGGCGCCTACAACGGTAGGACTTTCCAGATTATCCGCCGGACATACAGAGATTGCAAACGCATTGCGGTAAACCTGTGCATGACGTACCGCCTCCGCCCTCGCCTTATATGCCGCCATATCGTTTCGCAGCATTTTACGCACCCTTGTCACCTCCGCGCCGGCCCGGCGCAGATACGCTGCCGCTTCAAATGTACGCACTCCTGTCTTTGTCATAAAATTGTTTGTATCAATCAAAATTCCCGCATAGATACAGTCCGCCTCGGCCGGCTCCAGTTTAATGTTCTCTGAAAAATACTGAAGCACCTCGGCAATCATTTCACTCGTGCTCGAAGCATACGGCTCCACATAGGAGAGCACCGGGTTTTCTATGACCTCGCTCGTCTGCCTGTGATGATCAAATACGCAGATCGTATCGCTTAACTTTAACAATTCCGGACACTCGGTATAACTTGGCCGGTTGACATCCACCACCATAACAAGCGTATTCTTGTTTGTGATCATAATCGCCTCTTCACTTTTGATAAAGAGATCGGCAGGATATCCTTTTTCCGGTGTAAAACAGTCAATCAGCGGCCGCAGCGACGTTGTCACTTCATTAATCACAATCTGCGCCTTTTTTCCAAGTACGCGCGCGGCGCTGTATACGCCGATCGCCGTGCCCAGACAGTCAACGTCACTGATGCTGTGCCCCATAATCACGACATGTTCCCTGCTCTCGATAATCTCGCGCAGCGCATGCGCTTTCACACGTGCTTTCACCCTGGTATTGCGCTCAACCTGTTTGACCGCCCCGCCGTAATAGACGATATCTTCGCCCTCTCTTACAACGGTCTGATCACCGCCGCGCCCAAGCGCAAGGTCGATAGACGCACGCGCATATTCATAGTTCTGCGCATAACTGACTCCCCCGACGCCAATTCCCATACTCAGTGTGATCGTCAGCTCATTGCCGACTTTAATCGTCTTTACATCTTCCAGAATACTGAAATGGTCGGTGCCAAGCTGCTGTAAATATTTATTCTTAAAAACGACAAAATATTTATCCTTTTCAATTTTACGGACAAGCCCGTCCACTCCGGTAAAATACTTGTTGACTTTTCTGTCTACAAGCGCAACAAGAAGAGAGCGCTTTACATCCTCAATACTGTTTAACACTTCTTCGTAATTGTCAATATAGACAAGACCTGCGACAAGACGCTGCTCTTCATTTTCCTTCATATAATGCGCAAGCTCCGTCTCATCAAACAGATAAACAGCCGTCAGGTACTCCTCGTCGCGCTGCGCCGGCCCCTCGCCGTTCTCCTGCTCCAGACTCCCAAAATACAACCGTTTCATACTTACCCGGTAATATCTCTCATCATGTAAAAGGTTGACCGACTCGACAGCCTCATACCGCTGCAGCATCTCTTTTGTCAGCGACGGAAAAACGGTAGTCACAGATTTATGATAATTTTTATCTTTTCCGGTAATCCCTGTAAACGCCTCATTCACCCACAAAAACCGCGTATTGTAATCAAGCAGTGCATATGGGATCTCAAATTCATTCAAAAGCTGCTTCTGCACGGTCGCATACTGCGCGGCAAAATTGACAAGCTCCGCCGACACAACGGATCTGCTGTGCAGATACCCGAACAGCACAATGACAAAATATGTAACCACAAAAGCCAAAAAACAAAATCCGCCTTTGATATCCTTTGTAAAAATAAACAGATTAAAAATCACCAAAGGCACGGTCAGTATCAGCGGAAGACTTAAATAAATGCGAAACCTTCCTCTGATTTTTACATTATTTTTTTTCAAATTTGGCCTCCAATTTAAAATGATTTTTTAAAGTAATATTATATCATTTTCGGAGGCCAAAGAAAAGTATTTTTGAAAATTTTGTGAACTTAAAAATGAATGTCATAAAAAATCAGCTGTCCTCACCGGGAATTAAGGTCAGATAATCCCCGCGGTCGTAATCGTCAATCAGATTATTTGACAATATCTGCACGATTGGCAGATCGCGCGGTAAATCGTCATATAAAACGCTCTCCCCGTCCTGGTAGCCGCCGTCTGCACTGTGAGCGTACAGCCTGTATCCACTTTCCAGTCCCTTTCCGTAAATATTTAATATAAGATCGCACCATCCGTTTGTCATATTCTGACGCAGGTAAACAGGCGTATGCACCCAGTCAAAAGATTCCAGCACAGAAAATTTTTCCGCCTGCTGTGAAAGAATCAATACAGGATTTCCGCCCGCGTCCGTCAGCTCTTCGGAGAGAACCACCGCAATCACTTCATCCTGTCCATCCCGATTCAAATCATAATAATTGTAGTAATACCTTGTTTTACGACAGTTTTCCTCATCAATCCCATAATAATCGGCCAGAAATTCCGCCAGTTCCGGATGATGCGCCGCTTCCGCATAGACAATGGAAATCTCCGCCTGTTCCTCAAGATCAAAAAAATCAATTTCCGTATCATTTCTGATACTGTCCGTAATCTCTTCGATTGCGCTGCATCCTGTGTTAAAAATAGTCAAAACAGTCAATCCAGGAAGTATCTTTTTTAACAGATTCCGCATTTCCCCACTCAAACCCTTTCCGTTTCCTGACTTAACTATAGCTGTTTCTTTTTGATTTTCAAGTAGAAAAGGCAAATTTTAAGAAAACATTTATCATTCGGGCGCATACTGGCGCTGCTTCCCTGCAGTTTTACCGATTTCTGCAGCACCTGGCAGTTTTTACAGGAAAACCCCTTTTATCCGCCTGCATCGTTATTTTCACTTCATCAGTAAAAATATACCGCCGCATGATAAAAGGGGTTTTTCTCTTATACTTTAATCACATACATATGGCATCAGTGCTACATGACGCGCACGCTTGATTGCCGAAGTAAGCGCTCTCTGATGTTTTGCACAGTTGCCTGTAATCCTCCTCGGAAGAATTTTTCCTCTCTCGGAGATATATCTTTTTAATTTGTTCGTATCTTTGTAATCAATTACGTTGTCTTTCCCGCAGAATACGCAGACTTTCTTTCTTCTATGCATCGGGCGTCTTTTCATCGGCGCGCCGCCCTCTTTATCGCCTGCTTTCGTATAAGCCATGGTAAATCCCTCCTTATCTTCTAATTAAACGGCAGTTCCTCGTCTATTCCATCCGGAATATTCATAAAGCCGTCGCCTGCCGCAGCGCCCGGCATCGGTCTCTCGGACGGTATAAATCCGGTGCCGTCGCCGCCTGCATTTTTGCTCTCTGCAAATTCGCATTCTTCCACAACAACGTCCGTCGTATATACTTTCTGACCGTCCCTGTTTGTATAACTTCCTGTCTGAATACGGCCTGTCACCGCAATCTTTGTGCCTTTACGCAGATATTTTTCTGCAAATTCGGCTGTGCGTCCAAAGGAAACGCATCCGATAAAGTCGGCAGACTGGTCATTGTCCCTGCGGAACCTCCGATCTACTGCAAGCGTATACCTTGCCACTGCAGTCGCCTGCTCTCCCTGCGAATAGCGCACTTCCGGATCTCTTGTCAGCCTTCCCATCAGAATCACTTTATTCATATTGCTTTCTCCTATGCCTCGTCTTTTCTAACGCATAAGAAACGAAGAATATTATCCATAATACGGACATCCTGCTCGATTAAAGCCGGAGCTGTCGGTGCAGCGTCAAACTGGATAAAGTAGTAGTAGCCTTCGTTCATTTTCTGAACTTCATATGCGAGCCTTTTCTTGCCCCACTCTTCCACTTCCGTCACGGTACCGCCGGCGCGTGTAATGTACTCTTTCGCTTTCTCTACGACAGCAGTCCTCGCATCCTCTTCGATCTTTGCATTGACAACGAGTGCCAATTCATACTTATTCATGCGAACGTTCCTCCTTTTGGTCTCTGGTCCATCCATATACGGGATGAACAAGGATATTTATATATCACGAAAACAAACTATAGCATGTTTATCACAGAATTTCAAGCTTTTTTTCGGATTTCCCTTGTATTTTTTTCCACAAGCTTCCTCGCTATCATAATCTGATGTCCGCAGCCTGCGCACTTTAAGCGAAAATCGGCTCCGACGCGCAAAACCTCCCATTCGCTGCTGCCGCACGGATGCTTTTTTTTCAGACGCACAATATCGCCGACCTCATATCTGTCCATGTCATTCCTCCCTGCCAATCCTGCCAAACACATCTCCGAGGCCTGCCTGAATCAAAAGATCCGCTCTCCTGTCCATCGGAGTAGGAGACTTGTTGATCAATACTAGCTTATCTCCCTGATAATAATCAATCAGTCCCGCCGCCGGATACACGGCAAGCGATGTTCCTCCTATTATAAGCAAATCCGCATTTCGGATATAGTTCACCGCATCCTGCATTGTCTGCATATCAAGCCCCTCCTCATAGAGCACGACATCCGGTTTGATATGACCATGGCATTTGTCGCAAATCGGAACCTTTTCTACGGAATTTAAGATGTATGCGGCATCAAATTCTTTTCCGCAGGTCCGGCAGTAATTACGGTGCACGCTTCCGTGCAGTTCTAAAACCACTTTGCTGCCGGCCATCTGATGAAGACCGTCAATATTCTGTGTAATCACGGCTTTCACCTTTCCCGCCGCCTCCAGTTCGGCCAGCCTGACATGTGTCTGATTCGGCTTTGCCGAAAGGCAGAGCATTTTATCCCGGTAAAAACGATAAAATTCCTCCGTATTCTTCTCATAAAATGAGTGGCTTAAAATCGTTTCCGGCGGATAATCATACTTCTGATTGTAGAGTCCATCCACGCTTCTGAAATCCGGTATGCCGCTTTCCGTCGAAACGCCCGCTCCGCCAAAAAATACAATATTATATGATTCATTTACCCATTCTAAAAACTGCGCTATCCTGTCCACTGCTGCAATCCCCTCTTTCTTTTTTCTGTATTTTACCACAGGTTTGCCCGGGCGGCAAAAATTTATTGTAAAATTGCAGACATTGTTTCGCGATCCGGAAAAAATTTCAGATAAAATCGATAGAAATGACAATCCAGCTGATAACAGAATTTTTCAATTGTAGGAACATAAGGCCTGTGCAGCGAGGTAATTGGAGGCAGCGGTTTCTGTTCCAGATATGCGCGTACAGTCATATGGTAGTATTCCTCTCCCACGGTACCGATACGATATCCGTTTTTTATCACCCGCATCTGTTTTGCATCCATGGGCTTCCCGCAGCCGGCGCAGATCAGCAGCAGGAAAGCGGCAGTGCAAAATACATATTTTTTCCGTCTTATGTTCATTTCGCAGTTCCTCTCCTCATATTTCATGTACTTTATAATAAGGTAGTGTTGTAAATTTTCTTTTTGATGATTTTCTCTGATCTCTCATCGTCTTTCTCTGACATGAGTATATATCTACTCATATTAACATATCATATTTTTCAACCTCTTACAATATACCTCTTTATAAAATATTCTATCTATAAAAAGATATCCTTTAGTATCTGCAGAAACGGGGAGGGGAAGATCATGAAAGATATTGATTTTGGCACAATACGGATAAAACTTGCCGACGTTATGGAAGATCAGCAGGTCAGTATCAACAAGCTGGCATTTCGCGCAGAAATGCAGAGAACACAGCTAAAAGCTTATAAAAATAATGAGATCCAGCGCATTGACCTGTCTGTTCTTGCGCGTCTGTGTTATGCTTTGGACTGTGACATTAAAGATTTAATTGAATATCTGCCGCCGGATGAAAAGAAGTAACTGTTTCGCCTTACGTAAAAACCATAATTTACTTAAACTTCCAAAATTCTATTTATAAAACTCTTAATCTGTGTTATAATGGATTAAAATTATGCCATTTTGACAATTGACTGTAACTTTACTTGAAAGGAAGACGAAAATGAAATCAATTCGAACCAAAATTTTTATCGGCATCTTAAGCTGTTCCATTGTAACAGCAATCCTGATTGGAGCTATGAGCATCTTTGATTCTCTGCTGATCACAAGCAAAGACGCCAATTCAATTCTGCAGATGACAACGCAGCTGTGCACCAACGATCTGGATCTGACGATTCAGAGCATCGCGCAGTCTGTAGATTCTTTAAGCGACCTGATCTCCAAAGACTTTGACGTGGAAGCTTTTAAGAAAGATAAATCCTATGCAGATAAATTTACAGAGCAGGTTACGGAAACGACGCATACCTTTGCTCTGAATACAAAAGGCGCGATCACGGCTTACATACGCTACAATCCGGAATACTCAAACCCGACCTCCGGTATCTTTTTCTCGCGCAGCTCCACCGACGATCCATTTGATCTGATAGAGCCGACCGACTTCAGTATGTATGACGAGGACGACGCCCCGCATGTGGGCTGGTATTACATTCCGGTAAAAAACGGCGCTGCCATGTGGATGGATCCCTACTTAAATGAAAATATCAATGTCTATATGATATCCTATATCGTACCGCTGTTTGCGGAAGACGGGACTACAATCGGCATTGTCGGAATGGACATTGAAATATCGACCCTGACCGATATTGTAGACAATGCACAGATTTATGATACCGGTTATGCTTTCCTTACAGATGAAAGCGGAAATATATTTTATCACAAAGACCTGGAATCAGGGACGAATCTCTCCGACCTTTCCCTGACGAAACTGTCTTCCGCGCTTACTGCAGAATCCAGCGAACAGGGCATTACCTATACTTATGGCGGCGTGCGCAAAAACTGTACTTTCTATACACTGGCAAACGGAATGCGGTTTGTACTGACCGCGCCCGAAAGCGAAATTTATGCCGAATCGAGAAAAATTATCCTGTACATTTTTCTCGGTATTGTAATCTCGATTATTTTTTCAGTCGGAACGGGCATTATTGTCGGTGGCGGTATCTCAAAACCGATACGTCAGCTGACCCATATTATTCAAAAGACAACGCACCTTGACTTTACACCGACAAAAGAAGGGCGGCAGCTGCGAAAACAAAAAGACGAGATCGGCATTATGGCAACCGAAATGCACCAGATGCGCCAGACGCTGCGTAAAATGGTAGAAAATATCCATCAGGTGGAAGGGACAATCACTGACAATGTGGATAACCTCGACCGCATTATGCAGGAAAACAATATGCGTTCCGAGGACAACTCTGCAGCCACCGAACAGATGGCAGCGGGAATTCAGGAAGCCTCCGAGAACACAAACCATATCCTGCAGGATATCGAGGAGGTCAAGAAAAATTCCGGAAACATCTATACACTGGCTCAAAACAGTGAGAAAGATTCCATGCAGGTACTGACCCGCGCAGAGGAAATGGAAAAACTCTCAATAGCCTCCAGCAATAAGACAAACGAGGTATTTGGCAATATCAAGGAGCGCTCCACCATCGCCATCGATAAATCAAAAGCAGTCCGCCGTATCAACGAACTGACAGAGGATATTAAAAACATTTCCACACAGACGAACCTGCTCGCGTTAAACGCAAGTATCGAAGCCGCCAGGGCAGGCGACGCAGGCAAAGGCTTTGCTGTTGTAGCTTCCGAGATCGGCACGCTTGCCTCCGAGACGCTTCAGACAACGGAAAATATCAGCGTAATCGTCAATGAAGTGAATGAAGCCGTATCAAACCTGACCGACTGTATTACATTTATGATGGACTTTCTGGAAAATACGGTTCTTGGCGACTACGATGTCTTTAAAAAATCCGGCGGACAGTACCACAAAGATGCCAATTCATTTATTACAGTAATGGGACAGATCAAAGACTCGACGCACGAACTGGACAGCTATATCACCCAGATTATGCAGTCTGTCAACGATATCAACAACACAGTCAGCCAGTCTTCCGAGGGCATCACTGTAATTGCAGAAAAATCAACCGAAACTGCAGCTACGACAATGGAGGGCTACGAAAAACTGCGTCAGAGCAGGGAATCCGTGAAAGAACTGACCGCAATTGTAGAAAAATTTACGATGTAACAAAAACGCTTCCACACGGCAGACTGTCAGCGGACGGCGCATCCGGCCGTCCGCGTCAGAATGCATGGATAACACATCTCATTTCTTTTGCTCTCTTATGATCATTCAAAACCTCCGGCCATATTTACAAAAACATTTTCATCAAAAAACAGATCTGTCTCATTCCAATCCTGTTGAAAATCCTGCTGATTGCTGTATAATTTATAGATAAGAACAGACAGCAACAAAGGAGGTCCCTATGAGAACAAAAAAGCAGATTCTCGAAAAACTGACGGCCGGGATGCTCTGCCTCTGCATGATATTCACATCACTCTTCGTCGAATATTATGACCTGCCGCTGTTTGCGCAGGAACAGCAGACGCCCCAGGAGCAGACCTTTCTGTCGCAGGGAGATGGACAGGAAGAACCGCCCGGTTCCGAAATATATGACAGTCCGGTCGGAAACGAAACAGCCCCCGGAGACAGTCCGACGGAGACAGAGCCCGCGGACGGCGGCCCGACAGAAGACCCAGCAGAGGAATCCGAATATGTAAGGGATTTTCTCACGGAATCGCCTTTCCATCAGACAGGCGAACTTTATCTGGCTGACCCCGCCATGCTTTCACGCAGCGCAAAATCGGCCCCCGCTTCCGGCACGGTCTCGGCCGATACCGTCTGGGAGGGCGGCTCATTAACCAACGGCGAACTGATTGTAGAGGAGGGCGTTACGCTTACGCTCACCGACCAGGTAACAATCAGCGGAACCGTCGTGATCAAGGGCGGCGGAAATATCGTGCGCGGCAGTGAAAATGCTTTTCTTTATATAGAAGACAATGCATCACTGACACTGGAAAATATATCGTTTGACGGCCGTAACATTCCGTCAGGCCGATCGATGATAGAAACCGGACAATCCATAAATACCAATGTTTCAGTTACCGTCAGCCGATGCAGCATTTCCGGCTTTACAAAAACAGCGGGAAACGGCGGGGCATTCTTTATCTGCGGAACATCACTGACATTAAATGACGCCATGATCGAAAATTGTTCGGCCCAATTCCTGGGTGGGGCAATTTATGCATATTCCTGCCATGCTGTAATCAACGGTGGGACTTATCAGAATAACAAAACAACAGAATCAAATCGTTATTCCAATCACGCCGGGGGCTTTCTCTATTGTTTTGATTCCGCAGTTACGGTCAGCAGGGGAAATTTTACCAACAATACGTCATACGGTTATGGCGGCTGTATTGACAGCCATAACGGAAGCCTTTCTTTATCCGGAGGAGTCTTCAGCGGCAACGCCATAGCGGAAGAACTCAACTCACCCTGGGCCGGCGGCGCAATTTCCTATTGCTCAGACACCTCAGCCGATATCTTTCAGCTATCCGGAAATGTAACATTCCGCGGCAACGGTTCTGTAAATTCCGGTGTAGACGGCGTATTCACATCAAAAAAAGATCATTCTCCTGTCCCCATACAGATCAGCTACCCGGTGACTGCGCCGATCTATGTCACCACCTATGGTTATCCTTATAACTTTACACTGCTTGCAGAGGGCGCCGACGGTTATGTACTGACACAGGAGGACACCGAAAATCTTCCTTATTACGCTTTCTCATCTGATGCGGATCCTGAGAGAATAAACAGTATACTGGATCAGGAAGAAAATAAAATTTATCTGACCACCGCTAATGTGGATCTTACATATCAGGTGATCTATGACTCCGACCTCAGGATCTATCTGCCAGACAACCTGAAAATCGAGGGACAGGTAACAGACCCCACAACTTATAAACTGCGGGAGAGCGCAACGGTAAAATCGGCGGACGGGCTGAGCCTGCCCGGATTCACGTTTGTCGAATGGAATACAAACGTATACGGAAATGACACGGGAACCGCCTATCAGCCCGGAGACAAGATCAAAATGCTCAGAGGAAATGTCACGCTCTACCCAATTTTCGAAAAAGAGCTGACCGGCGTCTGGTACTCCGGAGGCGCAGGACAGTTTGAGACAACATCCGCGCAGCTGCGCGCAACACATAACAATACAAGTATCGCCATTCCGTATTTAAAAGATATGCCCGGATGGACAGGCGTCGGATGGACAGACACAACGGAACCGGACAAATACGGAAGCTTCTCCACCACTTATGGGAAAGATGTCAGAAATGCCAAAACAAATAAAGATCTTATCCATTATGGAGTATATACCAGATATGTTACTGTCACATATGACAAAAACGGCGGAGACCTTGTATATCTCAGACACAATCCGTCAGACCCTGTGGAAAATGAGACCCAGCGCATTTATTCCTGTGTACATAACGAAATTACTCCCACAAAATTCTTACTGCAGGGAGCAGCCAGCCGCAGCGGCTATCTCTTCACCGGGTGGAACACAGAGCCGGACGGCTCCGGCGACACCTGCCACACCGGAGACAATGTAATATTTACAGAAGATACTACACTCTACGCCATGTACAAAAAAAATGCCGTCGCCACTTTTTATTCCGGCGCGGCAGGCCAGACCGAAGTGATCAGCGATATCACCCCCGGCACAACCGTCAACGCCCCGGCGTTAAAACCGATGGATGGCTATACGCCGCTCGGCTGGTCAGCAGATCCCGACAGTTATACGCCGGAATACACGACGGGGGAAGAGATCACGGTGGAGGAAGATACCTCCTGGTACGGCGTATACAAAAAAAACAGCGACCTCACACTCTCGTATGATGCAAACGGCGGAGAGAATGCGCCGGAAAGCCAGACTGCAGGCTGCTATGCCAATGTACACGACGACGTGACATACCGCGCGGAATTTACCGTGAGCAAAGGGTGCAGCCGCCCCGGTTTTATATTTGACTGCTGGAATACCTCCCCTGACGGATCCGGAACCTCCTATCACGTGGATCAGACGATCTCCGTCAGCAGGAATACCACACTGTATGCCAGATACAGCGATGCCGTCACCGCCACCTTTTATTCCGGAGACGCAGGGGAATCCGTCACAATCAAAGAACCTGTACCGCCCGGCGATCACAAAGCCCATATTATCTATCCGGACCAAAAACCGATCGACGGATGGACGCCGGTCGGATGGAGCACAGACAAAGACAGCCTGCACACGGATCCGAATCTCTCGATTGACCTGTATCATAATATGGATTTTTACGGCGTCTACACCAGAAAACTGAACTGCTATTTTGACTTAAACGGCGCAGACCCATTTAGCATCCCGCTGAAAGCCCCGCGCGGGGAATGCATCGTTACATGTAATCTGATCACGGGATCCGAATTAAATTACAAACCAAGATCTGTTGATATCTCGACGGAACCGACGCGCCGGGGACATTATTTTAAGGGCTGGAATACGAAAAGCGACGGCACCGGCGTCTCCTATAAGGACAAAAAATTTGTCTATTTTACGGAGGATACCACACTCTACGCCATCTGGGAACCGATTCCCACAAGGCAGTACAATGTAGAATACTATCTGCAAAACCCGGATGGCGACGGTTATGAATGTTCCGATGTCCACCACCTTTCCGGATACCTCGGAACAACCGTAACTGCAAAAGACTTAAAATTTCAGGGCTTCCACACAAACAAAGAACATAAGGAGACCGTGGCGTCCGCCGTCGTGCCGGACGGCGAAACACTTGTATTAAAACTCTATTATGACAGGGACACTTATAACGTATACTTTCACCGCAACGATGATTCCGACGCAAAAGCGGAAATGAAAATCGTGCGCTACGGCCAGCAGTTAACGCCTCCCGCGCCCCCGTCCAGAGACGGATACCGCTTCGGCGGCTGGTATCTGCGCCGGGACGTAAAAGACGGATCGGAATGGAATTTTGACCTGCCGGTGGAACAAAATACGGACAGTAAAATAACCAGCCTGTATGCAAAATGGATTTCCACAACGGAGGCTTCCTATACGATAGAGCATTACCTGCAGGATGTCTCTGGAAGCAGTTATGAACTCGCGAAAACAGACGAACTGACCGGAACCATCGGGGATACGGCGATGGCCCAGATTACACGCTTTAGCGGCTTTAAAGAAACGACTTCCCACCCGCTCCGAAAAACGGAGGGTATTGTCAGTGCGGACGGTTCGCTTGTCTTAAGGCTGTATTACGACAGAATCTTTTACAGCGTGCGCTTTGACACAAACGGCTCTTCATCACCCGCTCCGAAAGATCAGTCCGTGCGCTACGGCAGTTATGTAAACATGCCGCCGCAGCCGGTCAGGGAGGGATACGATTTCACCGGGTGGATCGACCGCCAGACAGGCAAAACTTATGATTTTTCAAGACCGGTGAATGAAAACAGCAGAGCGACCAGCCTTTCGCTCTACGCCGGATGGCTCTCCAACACATCAGCCCCCTTTTCGGTAGAACATTACACGCAGAATCTGTATGACGACAGCTACACGCTGGCCGATACCATATCCTATGCCGGAGAGAAAAACTCGACTGTAAAAGCTTTCCAGAAAGATTACGAGGGATTTACCGAAAATCAGGAACACCCGGGGCGTATTGCAGAGGGCACGGTAACGCCGGACGGACGGCTGGTGCTGAAGCTCTACTATGACAGAAACGTCTATCAGATTAACTTTGACACAAACGGCGCGGACAGCGACGCTCCTGCCGCTCAGTCCGTGCGCTACGGCGATTATCTGGACGAACCGCAGACGCCGCAAAAGGACGGCTGTACATTCCGCGGCTGGTTTACCGACAATGACTTAACAGTCGGGAAAAAATGGGATTTCACCCGCCCGGCACAGGAAAATACCGAGTCCAACCAGACGATGCTCTATGCTGTCTGGACCCCGGACACGCAGGCAGTCTATACGGTGGAACACTATAAGCAGGACAAAGACAGCCAGTTCTACCGGCTGGCAGACTCTGAGGAATTTGTCGGGGAAATCGGAACAACCGTATCGGCTTCGCCGAAAGAGTATCACGGTTTTACCGAGAATACCTCCCATCCGGACCGCAATGCATCCGCAGAGCTTTTGCCGGGCAGCGTCCAAACGCTGAAACTCTACTATGACAGCAATCTTTATCAGGTTTCGTTTGACTTAAACGGCGCGCCCGGCGCCGTCCCGCCCATGCAGACCATCAGTTACGGCTCCCTGCTTTTGCCGGCGCCGATTCCGGTGCGGGAAGGTTTTACATTTCGCGGCTGGTTTTTGGAACAGTCCTGCGACGATTCCCTGGCCTGGGACTTTGACCTTAAGGCAGAAGAAAATACCGATCGGCAGGTTGTAACACTCTACGCCGGCTGGAGTGAAGATACTAAGGAAAATGCCGCATATACCGTCGAACATTACCTGCAGGATATCACCGGAAGCGGCTATACGCTCGCCGACTCCGAAAATCTTTTTGCCCCGGAGGGCAGCACGGCAGCGGCAAACCCAAAACAATACGAAGGATTTGTCGAAAACACCGCGCACCCCGACAGAATCGCCGCCGGCACGGTAACGGAAGACGGCTCCCTCTGTTTAAAACTTTACTATGACAGGGACATTTACGAGATTCGGTTTGACTTAAACGGCGCGCCCGGCACGCCGCCGGAAACGCAGACAGTACGCTACGGCGCACTCCTTGCCGGCATTACCGAACCGGTATGGGACGGCCATACGTTTCGCGTATGGTCTTTGGACCCGGATGATGCGTCTGCCGGCAGATGGGATTTTTCCAAACCGGTGCAGGAAAACACGGACAAAAGAAAGATTACGCTCTATGCACACTGGCTTTCGGATTCCCAGACGGAGTACACCGTGGAACACTATCTGCAGGATGTCTCCGGCAACGGCTACACGCTCGCCGATTCCTGTCATTTTTCCGCCGAAAAAGGCGCGGCAGTAACGGCAGAGCCAAAATCATGGCCCGGATTTTCTGAAAATATGGGCCATCCGGACCGGACAGAAAAAGGCATTGCAGCAGAAGACGGCTCTCTTTGTTTAAAACTTTACTATGACAGAGATATCTACGAGATCCGTTTTGACTTAAACGGCGCGCCCGGCACGCCGCCGGAAACGCAGACAGTACGCTATGGCGCGCTTCTGGCAGACGTTTTGCAGCCTGTATGGGACGGTTACACATTTCTCGCATGGCATCTGGACGCGGATGATGCGTCTGCCGGCAATTGGGATTTTTCCAAACCGGTGCAGGAAAATACATCGGATAGAAACGTCATACTTTTTGCGCAATGGCTGTCCGGTTCCCGGACGGGATACACGGTGGAACACTATCTGCAGGACGTATCCGGCAACGGCTATACGCTGGCCGATTCCGAACATTTTTTTGCCGAAAAAGGCGATACGGCAACGGCAGAAGCAAATTCTTATAAAGGATTTACAGAAAATACGCTGCATCCGGACCGCACGGCTTTCGGAACGGCAGCAGCCGACGGTTCTCTCTGCTTAAAGCTTTACTATGACAGGGATATTTACGAGGTACGCTTCAGCTTAAACGGCGCCCCCGGCACACCGCCCGCAGCGCAGAAAGTACGCTATGGCGCGCCGCTTTCATCCGTTTCGGATCCCACATGGGAAAACTATACGTTCCGCGCATGGTTTTTAGATGCGGACGCGTCCGCACGGGGCAGATGGGATTTTCACAAACCGGTGCAGGAAAACACAACCAGCCGAAAAGTCACTCTCTACGCAGGCTGGCTCCCCGGCACACAATCAGAATATAAGGTGGAACACTTCCTGCAGGACGTATCCGGCGACGGCTATACACTGGCCGAAACAGAATTTTTTGCTGCCGAAACAGGCTGTATTGTATCGGCAGAACCAAAATACTGGCAGGGATTTTCGGAAAACGCCGCATACGCTGACCGCATCGCAAGCGGTACGGTATCGGATTCACTTGTACTAAAACTTTATTATGACAGAATCACCTACGAAATCGGCTTTGACCAAAACGGCGCGCCCGGCACGCCGCCCGCTCCTGTGACTGTGCGCTACGGATCTCTTTTTGCAAAGGCCGTGTCCCCTGTATGGGACGGCCATACATTCCGCGGCTGGTTTCTGGATCCAGACGCGTCTGCGCAGGGCAGATGGGATTTTTCCAAACCGGTGCAGGAAAATACAACCAGCCGGAAAGTCACTCTCTATGCAGGCTGGCTTTTCGGCACAGAAACGGAATACCGCATTGAGCATTACAAACAAAACACTACCGGAAACGGCTATACGCTGGCGGACACCGAAATTTTAACCGGCAAAAAAGGCGATACTGTCAGCACACAGGCGCGGCTTTATACCGGATTTTCGGAAAACACCGCGCACCCGGACCGTGTACCATCATCCGTCCTGCCCGATTCCGAAACAGCAGTATTAAAACTTTACTATGACAGAGATACCTATACAGTCAGCTTCGACTTAAACGGCGCGCCGGGATCGGCTCCTGCCGCTCAGACCGTGCGCTATGGCGGATTTTTACAGAAGATCCCGACACCGCACCGAGAGCATTATACATTCCGCGGCTGGTTTACCGATCCAAACGATACGAAGTCCGGCAGATGGAATTTTGAAAAGACAGCGGAGGAAAACACCGCAAGCCGCAGTATCACATTATACGCGCAATGGCTCTCCGAATCGGAAACGGAATACACCGTCGAACATTATCTGCAGGATTCGGTCGGCGACGGCTACACAAAAGAGATTACCGAATCGTTTGTTGGCAGAAAAGGCGATACCGTCAGCGCTGCCGCAAAAACATTTACGGGATTTACGGCAAATACCTCCCATCCGGAACAGATTGACGTATGCACACTCCCTGATTCCGGAACGGCATATTTAAAACTTTATTATAACAGAATCACCTACGAAATCGCGTTTGATCTAAACGGCGCGCCCGGCACACCGCCGGCGGCACAGACTGTCCGCTACGGAGGTTATCTGCAGAAAGCTGCGGCTGTGAATTGGGATCTGCATACATTCCGCGGCTGGTTTTCCGATCCGGACGATGCGGCATCAGACAGATGGGATTTTGACAGGCCGGTACAGGAAAACACCGGAAACCGCAAAACCACCCTGTACGCGCAATGGCTCTCCGAAACGGAGACAGAATATACAGTGGAGCATTATCTGCAGGACCCGGTCGGCGACGGCTACACGAAAACTTTTACGGAATCGCTGGTCGGCAAAAAAGGCGCAACCGCAATTGCTGCCGCAAAAACACTGACAGGCTTTACGGAAAATTATTCCCATCCGGACCGGACAGCTGTCTGTGAGCTGCCCGACTCCGGCGCTGCAGTATTAAAGCTTTACTATGACAGGGATATTTATGAGGTCAGCTTTGATCTGAACGGCGCGCCCGGCACGCCGCCAAAATCCCAGAATGTGCGTTACGGCGCATTCCTGCAGAAAGTCTCTGTTCCTCAAAGAGACGGATATACATTCTTTGCATGGGTTTTGGCCGCCGACGGCACAGGCCGCAGATGGGATTTTGAAAAAACGGCGGAACAGAATACGGCAGACCGCAAAACCACGTTGTACGCACACTGGCTTCCGGAATCAGACCGGCAGACAGAATACATTGTGGAGCATTATCTGCAGGATGTGAACGGGGACAGCTACACGAAAAACGATACGCAGGTATTAACTGGCACAACAGGGGAAACCGTAAAAGCGACGCCATACTCCTACACCGGATTTTCGGAGAATACCGCGCACACAAACCGGACGGCAGAGGGCATCCTGCCGGATTCGGGCACTCTTGTATTAAAACTGTATTACGACAGGGATACTTATGAGATCCGATTTGATTTAAACGGCGCCTCCGGTACGGCTCCTGCCACGCAGACCGTGCGTTACGGCGCGTTTGTCGAATATCCCGCGCCCCCGTCGCGAAAAGGCTATACATTCCTCGCATGGTGCACGGATGCCGACGGCACACCGCAAAATATCTGGAATTTTGATCAGACGGCAGATGAGAACACATCAAACAGCAGTGTGACATTGTATGCGCACTGGGTAGACGAAACGGCCCCCGTACTTGAAACGGCTTTTTACAATGACGGATATAAAAATATTTTTGACCGGATCATACGAAAAAAGAGTCTTGTGATTACCGTACCCGTTATCGAAGAGGGCAGCGGTATACGAGAAGCAGATTACACGCTGATTCCGGAAGATCCCGGATCTACAGCGGACGGCTCTGTAAAAGCAGATTCCATGCCGGTTTCCGGACAGGCAAAAATCATGGAAGAGAACGGGCAGAACGTGGCAAAAATAACAATAGACCATGATTTCATGGGCTCCGTCTCTATGGTGTGCATAGACAACGCCGGCAATATCTCTTCGCAAAAAACAGTTACGACAGAAAACGGCGGCATTATCGTGGAGGATAATGCTCCGATCATTACATTTTCTGCTGAAGCAGGCGACTTATCAAGCTGGTTTTACGATTCCGTACAGGTGGACATCAATGTCACGGACGACGTTGACGATGATGAAAACAACCTGATTACAGGAGGAATTGCAGATGTTTCCTACCGGATCGACAACCGGGAAGAAATCAATCTGACCGATACCAAATTTACCGAAAATCTGATCCGCTCTTTTGATTTTGCAACAGAGATTTCCGGCACAGGCGAACACACGCTGCGCGTCACCGCAAAAGATCACGCCGGAAACACCGTACAGATCACGGTAAAAATCAAAGAGCCCAAAACCCCGGCAAAAGTTCCTCCTTCCGCTAAGCCATCCAACGGCACGAACAGCGGGCAGAACGTCTTTTCCGAACCGGCCGGGCAAATACAGACAGCTCCAGTTCCAACAGGCAGCGAACCAAAGACAGGCGATACTTCGTATACCTTATTTTACGCAACGATGGCAATGATCAGCGGTTTTGCCTATCTGCTGCTGTTCTTTGTGGATAAACGGGATGTAGATACGGAAAACGAACGGAAAAACCGTATTCAGAGACTGATTCAGTGGGCAAAAAAAGGCGGTAACATACGAAGACTATGCGCCCTTACAGCAATCTTTTTTATGCTGGCTTACTACCACAGTATCGGTAATTACAGCAGGATAAAAGCAAAGAAGCTCCATACCATCGAGTAGGAGCATGTTTCCTCGCTGCTGGCGCGGCCCGCCTGCCGCGCCAGCAGCCAAATTCCTTATCCGGGCCTGCGCATAAAAAGCGCCTGTCGGGAACAGCTTCATTCCCGGCAGGCGCTTTTACATGTATGTATTCTTTTTATGAACCGCTGAAATCAATATCCAGTTTGCTTGACATACTTGCTTTTACTCCGCTGACATAATAGGTATTCGGGTCAAAATCCAACACTTTTTTCTTTGACGCTGTGGACGCTGCATTCTCAAATTCACTGCCCAGATCAAAATCAATGGTAACAGTCACGCTGTCACTGCCGGAAAATACGACAAAATGATATTCATTGTCCACATCATCGTCCTCAATCTCAAAACCTTTCTCTTTCAACGCAGCGATCGCTTCCTCCTGCGTCATTCCCCAGAAGTCAATATCATTAAACAATACCGGGGCCTGGTCCGCATTATCTGATGTCGGAGAATAATTAATCGTCATAATCTTGCTGTCATATGCCGTTTTTCTCTCCGACTCCGGATTGTAAAGCATAACTGTAACTTCCGATCGATGCGGTTCTGAAGATGTTCCGATATGAACCGACTCAAAACTTACTTCCCTGGCGCCGAATGAGATCTCGCACTGCTGCTCCTCCCCATTGTAATCTGTCGTAATCAGTCCGCCGTCAATACAGGTCTGCAGCGTCTTTTCGAACGGGATCTCCACACCGTCCAATTTGATTGTCACTTTTGGCCCGGATGAACCGCCGCATGCAGTTAACATACAGACGGTCGAAAGCAGCGCCGCCGCCTGAGCCACTCTTTGAAACACAGTTTTTTTCTTCATGTAATCCTCCTCCAATAATATGCTGTTTCACAGCAGCTTTTTTTTATTATAAAACAGCTTTTCGTCCAGTGCAAGAATTATCTTTTCTGCCTGAAAGAATGGTGATATGACGGTCATAAGGACAGCAAATAACCTGCTGGGTGCTTCGCCAGTATAAAAAAAGAAGATTATTAGATAGAAATTTATCCCTAACTGGTATCAATCAGGATTTGCCCGTAAACAAAATTTTCGTCTATTTGTATAAAAACTTAAGAATATGTACAGAATAACTTATAAGATATAACAAAAAGTAAAAAAATATGAATTTTTTGTAAAATTATTATTGATTTTCAAAAAGTTTTATAATATAATATCTTTTGTCTTAAAGAGAACACAACAAGCGCCACTAGCTCAGCTGGCAGAGCACCTGACTCTTAATCAGGGTGTCCAGG
>CAMUHN010000021.1 GCA_947088675.1 uncultured Roseburia sp. | reverse complement strand
AAGGAGATGACGTGCGTTTTCGCCTTGGTCAAAAACGGGATTTAAGCGACGCAAAAGCCGTAAAAGTCAGACAGTCAAAAGCGCAGCGCGGCTATCGGAGCAATCAGGTAACTTTAACCGGATTAATACCGGGCGCCACCTACTATTACCAGGTCGACAAAAAAGAAATTCGATCTTTTCACACAAACGAACCGGGAGATGAGTTTTCTTTTATCTATGTGGGCGACCCGCAGATTGGCAGTTCAAATCCGGTACGCGCAGCCGAACAGGATGACGTGACCGAAAAGTTCCTTTCCGCGCAAAATGATGCGGTCAGAAACGACTCGTTTCACTGGAACGCTTCTTTAGAAGCCGCCTATCAAAAATCGGGCAGAAATGCTGATTTTATCTTATCGGCCGGAGATCAGATTCAGACAAAGGCGCAGAAATTAAAAGACACGACGCTCAGTGAAATCGAATACGCCGGATTTCTCTCCCCCGACCTGCTTGGTTCGATACCGCTTGCGCCGACAGTCGGCAGCCACGACGATGACAACCCCAATTTCGATTACCACTTTCATGTACCGAATCAAAGCGCGCTTGGTGAAAACGAATTTGTCGGCGGAGACTACTGGTTTACTTATGGCGCCGCCTTGTTTCTCATGTTAAATACGCAGGACAACAATACAGCGGAACACCGGGAATTTATCGAAGATGCAATCCGCAAAAATCCGGAATGCGTCTGGCGGATTGTGACGCTGCATCAGGACATCTACGGCTCTGCAAAACATTCCATTGAGGAAAAGGTAAAGGATCTTCGCTACCAGCTGCTGCCGTATCTGGAGGAAAACGATATTGACATTGTCTTAACAGGTCATGACCATTCCTATACAAGATCCGTATTTCTAAAAGGCGACAGAAAAACGGACGATCAGCCTGTTTCCGGTAAGGTGACAAATCCGGACGGGATTTTGTATATGACGGCAGGTTCCTCCTCCGGCAGCAAATATTATGAACTGACGCCGCAACTGCAGCCATATGTCGCTGCACGCTGGCAGAAAGAAGTCCCGACTTATTCCATTGTCAATGTCACAAAAAATAAGTTTCGGATTACAACGTACCGCGCTGACAACGGAAAAAAGATAGACGACCCGCTTACCATTCTAAAAAATACAGATGACAAAAACATCGAAAAAACATCCGTAAATCCAATCGAATCGATGGCTTATACCGGCAAAGAGATTTGTCCTGTCATTACCGTTCGTTTAAACGGAACAGCGCTGAAAATGGGAACGGATTATACCGTAGATTTCTCTGATAACAGGGAGATCGGCTCAGCAGCAGCTACTATTACCGGAATCGGCTCATATTCCGGCACAAAAACGGTCTCTTTTTCCATCGTACCGCCGCAGGTCAAAGTGACCTCCGCAGTCTCGAAAAAAAAGCGGAACATAACGGTTACATTTGAAAAAGCCCAAATCCCGCTCAGCGGATATCAGATCGCCTATTCCAGAAACAGCAGATTCCGGAATGCAAAAAAGGAAAAAACGAATAAGACAACATGCAGACTGAAATCACTGAAAAAAGGAAAGACCTACTATATCAAAGTAAGAGGTTATAAGGTAGTTTCCGGGCAGACCTATTATGGGGAATACAGTAAAATATACGAAGTAAAGGTAAAAAAATAATGACAGCAAAACAGATCTTAAAGAGAGGATGCCTGGCGCTCGCCGGCATCCTCGCGCTTTCCTTTCTGATCCGATTAAACCATATAGAAAAGAGAGAAATTTATCATTCGGAAGGACAGACATTTGAACGGGCAAAAGTCCTTCGTATTTTAGAAGACAATCTGACGGAAAGCGGCAGCCGGATCGGAAATCAGAAAGTACGGTTACAGATACTGACCGGTGAATTAAAAGGAACGGAAACCGAAGCGTACAGTTCGTCTTCCTGGCTGTTTGGCGCAGCATGCAGAGAGGGGATGCATGTGATCGCTATCGTAAACAGTTCGGAACAGACGTTGGAAGTTTCGGTTTACACGGCGGAACGCGCCTTTGGAACAGGCGCAATGATCCTTTTGTTTTTTGTCTGCATTTTCCTGGTCGGCGGAAAAAAAGGACTCGCCTCCATTGCCGGCCTTGTGTGCTCTGTCATATGCATCCTTTTTTTATTTCTGCCGCTGATTTACCGCGGCATATCGCCCATCCTTGCAGCGCTCTCCGTAAATGCGGTTATTGCTGCGGCAACCTTTCTGCTGATCGGCAAAAACCCGGCAAAAACAGCTGCCGCAATCATCGGAACAATCGGCGGAACTGTCGTTGCCTGCATCTATGCCTGGCTCTTTGGCATCGTAACACAAATTTCCGGCTATAATGTCAGTGATATTGAAGAATTAATGTATCTCTCGGAACAGACCGGGATACGAGTCGGCGAACTGCTGTTTGCCGGAATTTTAATTGCTTCACTGGGCGCCGTCATGGATGTGGGCATGTCGATTGCATCGGCTCAGCATGAAATCCATGCGATACGCCCGGACCTTAGCGCCGGGGAATTGTTCTCCTCCGGTATGCGTGTAGGAAAAGACATGATTGGCACCATGTCTAACACACTGATTCTTGCATTTGCCGGAGGATCGCTCCATACGCTGATCTATCTGTATGCCTGCGATTATCCGCTTTTACAGCTGGCAAACATGTACTCCCTGACAATCGAGATTATGCATGGTATCTCCGCAACCATGGGTGTCGTCATGACAGTCCCTCTCACTGCGGCAGTCGGAGCCGTCCTGTTGACACGCAGGTAACGTCATTTTCGTCGGATAAATATCACCCCGAACGTTCCGACGCCGCAGTTGCTGGAAACGGTTGCAGACGCTTTCTGCAATACGATCTGCTCAAAAGATACATAGCGTCCGATTTCCTCCAAAATGTCATCCAACTGCTGCATGGAACAGCCCGCATATGTCAGAAACAATATCCTTCTGTCAATCTGGCTTGGACGCCGCATCAGCTTTTTGACATAGCGGCGGTTTACCTTTTGTATATTTCCAACCATAATCTGCCATACTTTCAGTCTGTTTTTCGTCATATAAAGGACCGGGTGCAGCCCCAGCAGAGTACAGAGTTTATGTACCGTCCCGTTCACCTTTTTGTTGCGGTAGAGCGCATCCGTGCGCGGTACCAGGAAATTGGAAAATACACAGTCTTTTAGCATATCGAGCTCCCTGCAGATCTCCGCCACGCTGCGCCCACGTTCGGCCAGTACTGCCGCATAAAGTGTCATAATCCCGTGGCCGCTGCTGATATGGCAGGAGTCGAACACCGTTACATTGTCAAAACTTTTGCTTGCCTTATGCGCGCAGGACCATGCATCGCTTAAATCGGCGGTCGCAGTCAGATGCAGCACCTGCTCCGCGCCCAAAAGTGCATCTGCAAAAAAATACTCATACTCGGACGGCGACGCCGTGGAGGAGTGCGCATAATTTCCCTCAATCTTCAGATAGTCCAGCAGACTGTCCGAGGAAATTTCGGAAATATCGCAAAAACGTCCCTCTTTTGTGTGGACATAAAGATACATCAGACGAATTTGAAATTTCTGAATCCACTCCGCCGGCAGATCGCAGATACAGTCCGCCGTAACCGCAACTTTACGCTTTCTTGCCCCTGTAAACTGGTTAATGGCATCGGCTGCGCTTTCGGAATCCGACTGCGCGGCGCAAAACTCGATCAGATCCTGCGGCAGATATTTTAACAGGCATGCTTCCAGCAGAGCGGCGTTAATTGGCTTCGCGAGATAACCGTCAAATCCCATATCCTCGTAAACCTGCTTTGCATTCGTCATTACGTTTGCCGTAAGCGCAACAATCGGCGTCTTCTGGCAAAACCCTTTTGCCTGCTGACGAATTGCCCGCATCGTCTGCTCCCCGTCCATCTCCGGCATCATATGATCCATCAGTATTACATGATAGGCGGTTTCCGCCGTTTTTTTCAGACATTCTTTTCCGCTCTCTGCCGTATCCACGTTCACTTTCGTACCGCGCAAAAGCTTGATCGCAACCATCCGGTTCATATCGTTATCGTCCACCACAAGTATTTTCGCATCCGGCGCGGTGAAGCTCTGCACATATTTCGAGTGATAATCCAGCTGTTTTTGCGCTGCAAAATTAATGATTCCAATCGGTCTTGCGTTGACGACATTCTGCTTTAGTTCAATGGTAAACACGGAGCCTTTGTGATATACGCTGTCAACGTAAATTTTTCCGCCCATCATTTCGATCAGCTGCTTTGAGATCGTAAGTCCAAGACCGGTTCCCTCAATATTGCGGTTTGCCGTTTCATCCACGCGTTTAAACGAGCGAAACAGATCGTCAAGGCTCTCTTTCTTTATGCCCATTCCGGTGTCCTCGACACAGATGCGCAGCATGATGGCATCCGGCGCAATGCGCTCCCCTTTTGCGGTCAGTGTGACAGAGCCGTTCGCGGTATATTTAACCGCGTTTGTCAGCATATTCGTGACCACCTGTTTGATGCGCACCTCGTCGCCATAGAGCATGGACGGAATGTTTCTGTCAATATCAACCTTAAATTCCAGTTCTTTCTGCTGCGCGCGAATCCAGATTAAGTTGACGAGATCGCTGAACATCGCGCTGACCTCATACTGCACCGGCACAATTTCCATTTTTCCCGACTCAAGCTTTGACAGATCAAGAATATCATTGATCGTCGTCAGCAGCATTTTGCCTGCATTCTGGATATTGATTGCATTCTCTGCAATTTCGTCGGAAATTTCGTCGCGCAGAATCATCTCGTTTAAACCGATAATCGTATTGATCGGCGTGCGTATCTCGTGGCTCATATTGGCGAAAAATACGTCTTTTGAGCGGGCAATCTGTTCAATTTCCTCTTTCTGCTTCTCAGCCAGTTTCTTTTCCCGATCGTATGTCCGCACCTGGCTTTTAAGCAGAAAACCAATAAAAATACTCACAAATACAAGTGTAATATAGGAATCCGTATAACCAAACCACCGGTTCGGCGCCGGCGTAAGCAGTGAGGGATATGCGTAAGCAAGCGTAAACGCGCCCAAAAAGGAGAGCAGCGAAACGAAAAAGGCAATTAACAATTCTTTTCCCTCAAACAGCAGAAAAATATAAACGAGACCCAGTACAAACCAGATCGGCGTACCGCTTTGCATTCCGCCGCTCATGAAAAACAGCAGCGGGAACAGAATCATATTGGCAGCCAGAACGTTGATCCATGAGGCGAGCTTTGGTTTTTTGTATTTGACTGCGATCACAAATGCAGCGGCTGACAGAGCGGCCATCAAAACCAATACCCTGAGCACAGCAGCATCTGTACCGAGAAAAACGCGTCCCATACCAATTATCGAGGCAACAAACGTCATCGCAAGAATGATGCGTGTCATGCGCTCCTGATATGTCAACTCTATGGAAAACAAGGTTTTTAATCTGTTATGCAGCTTTTCTTTCATAACGTTTTGCCCCCGTTCTTTTCGCCTGCTGTTTCGGCGGCCGCCTCACCTGTGTGCTCCCATGCTTCAAGAAGCTCTACTGCCCCCGGAAAATCAAAATCTTCCAGTCTGTTTCGGATTTGTACCGCAGTTTCTGCAAAACAGCGATACGCAGAAAGCCGATCCAGAATTTCGTCTGTCCCGTCATTTTCAAAACTATCCAGTTTTTCCCGCAAAAGCGCCGTATCCCGCGCCAATTCTCCACTGCCTGCATCCTCTTCCCCAACTGCTGCGCCCTCGGCTCCGTTTTTGTGCGGCTGTCTGCCAGTCAGCTCTTTTTCCGGCTCCGGATAGACAAATGCATTACGGCCGATCGCAGAGAGCAGCTCGTCGTGCGCCTCCAGCAATGCCTCATGATATTCTAAGATCACATCCAGATTATTCTGTTTTCCTGCCATTTCCAGTTTCAGCGCAAGCTCGGACAACTCGTTTGCGCCGATTCCTTTTGAATTGCTCTTTAGCGCATGCACTGCAATGACATAATTTTTCCAGTCGGCTTCCTTATAATACTGTTCTAATTGTCTCTTCCGCTTTGCCCCTTCCCTGTGATAGATCCCGATAATATCGCGGAACCCGTCTCTGTCGCCGCAGTACTGGATTGCCTGCTCAATCACAATGCCTGCTTTTCGCAGCGCAGACAATGCCTTCTCCTCGCGCTCCGCCGGACTGCACGGCGCCTTTTCCTGTTTTGTCACGACAGGCTCTTCTTTTTCATTTATGCTCTCTGCGTTTTCTTTTGCAGTGTTTCTTTGTTCGTCCGTCCCCCCGCTTTCCTCCTCGATCACCACCTGCTTTGACTTTGGAATATATTTGCGCAGCATTCGCTCTAACACGCTAAGTTCAATCGGTTTCGCGATAAAATCATCAAACCCTTCCGACAAAAACATTTCTCTTGCTCCGCCGATGGCGTTCGCCGTAAATGCAATCACGGTCAGCGACTGGAAATAACTGCCCGGCTTTCTGCGAATCCGATGCAGCGTCTCCACGCCGTCCATCTCCGGCATCATGTGATCGAGAAATACGCAGTCAAATTGTTTGTGATCCAGTTTATCGAGCGCTTCCTGTCCGCTTCCGGCCATGGTAACTTTGATTTGATACGGCAGCAGCAGACGCGCCATCACTTTTAAATTCATCGCATTGTCATCCACGACAAGCACGTTGGCTTTCGGCGCAATAAAACGATTATGAATGCTGATATGCTCTTCATTGCGTATCAGTTTTTGTCCGTTAAATACGGCGGCAATGGACAATACGGTAAACGGTTTATAAATCCGAAGCATCCCGCTGCCGACTCTGGTATCCTGCCCGTAGTTTAAGATCAGCACAACCGTTGTCCGTGAAGAAAGCTGCTCAAAAAATTCTGTTTCCTCACAGTATTCTTCCCAGCCGATAAACACATGAGAATATTTTTCGTGTTCCATTCTCCGTTTTAATTCGGGCAGGTTTTTGCAGATCCGAAATAAAATCCCAAATTGATCCGCCATATGGGCAATACACGTTTCATAACCTTCCCGCACAACAGAATAATTATATTTGTCCATATTGATATAGCAGGCCGCAAAAAGCTGCTTTTTATTTTTCACAGAGACAATCGGCGTCTCATCCAGCACTTTCATCGGCACTGTAAAGAGAAACTCGCTGCCCGCCCCAGGCGTACTGTTTACTGTTAAAAATCCTCCCATACTGCGCACCAGCGCCTGCGTAATGGCCAGTCCAAGGCCCACGCCGCCCTCTTTTCGATTCCTTTTCGTATCCACCTGGCTGAAACTTGTAAATATCTTTTCAACATCTGTCCTTGTAATCCCGATGCCGGAATCTTTCACACTTACCATCAGATTCATGCCATATTCTTCTTTTCTGCCGGTAATACGCAGTATAATCCCGCCGTTGTTCGTAAATTTCATCGCATTATCAAGCAGATTCATAACAGCGCGCCTTAGTTTCTGTTCATCGCCCACAAGATTGCTCGGCAGGTTCGCGTCGCAGTCTACAATCAGTTCAAGATGTCTGCCGTTCTCTTTCGTCAGCGCCATATTGATTATATCGGTGATCGTAGATGTGATATTGTAGCTTTCTTCCGCCAGCTGCATCTGTCCGCTCTCAAGCTCCGAGAAATCGAGGATATTGCTGACGGTTGCAAGCAGATTGCGGCCTGCCGTCTGGATATCAATCACGTCTTTCCTGACGTCGGGCGGCAGCTCTTCCTGAAGGATTGCTTCGCTCATTCCGCATACCGCATTGATCGGCGTGCGAATTTCGTGGGAAATATTTACCATAAAATCATCCTTGCTTTTTTCGGCAACCTCAAGTTCATGTATCTTTTCGATCAGCTGGCCGCTTGCTTCCTGTCTGTCCCGAATCATAATGCAGGTAACGACAGAGACCGTGTAGACAGACAGCAGCTGCAAACATACGCGCACTGCATCATTGACGGAACCGACAGCAATCGTTTTGGCAACAAAAATATGATAGAGGAAGATAAACGTAGTCAGAATCATTCCGCCATAGATAATCTGAGGGATACAGAACAGGCCGAGCAGCACAATAAGCCCCGCCATCGTAGAGAGCATTGTGGAGAGGCTTCTTGTCTGCAGCGCATAGAGCAGGAGGTTCAGCCATGCCAGCGCCGCGATGGATTTTGCCCGAAACTCATAAGTCCTGTATTGCTTTAAGTCTGTCAGTACGCCCGCCGCGGCGCAGAGAACAATAATTTCTTTTATAAAAATATTCCAGCCGGATATCTGCGCTACCACAAACATTCCGACTGTATAAACTACAAAAACACACAGCACAATCCATTCTATCTTTCTCGTGCCATTCTGCTGCTTTTTCTCCAATGCCGTTCCCGCCCCTTTCCTGTTTTATTCCCGGATGTTTAACATTTCTTTGAGTCTGGGAAGCATCTCCATAAAAACGTCGATAATCGTCGGATCAAACTGTGTCCCGCGTCCCTCCGACATAATCTGCATAATACGCTCAATCGGCCGGATCGGAGGTTTATAGCAGCGCTCCTCGTACAGCGCGTCAAATACATCCGCAACGGCCATAATCCTTGCGGCCAGAGGGATCGCGTCTCCCGCAAGCCCGGTCGGATACCCGGTCCCGTCCCATCGTTCATGGTGATAAAGCGCGATATCTTCTACGACTTTCACATAGTGCTCGTCCTCAACATCACCGATAATAGTATTTATAATCTTGCGGCTGTATGTGGTATGTAATTTCATCTCATCAAATTCTTCCGGTGTCAGTTTTCCCGGTTTTTGTAAAATCGCATCCGGTATTTTAATCTTTCCGACATCGTGCAACGGCGCAGCTTTGCAGATATCCTCGATGGACTCCGGCGAAAGTTCGTCCGCAAACAGTTTTCTGCGGTACAGCTCGTCTGCAATCATCCGGACATACATCTGTGTATTTTTGACATGACGTCCGGTGCTTCCGTCGCGGCTTTCAATCAGATTTGCCATGCCGACAATCACGGAGTCCTGAATAACGCTCAGTTTTCTCGCATTCTCCGTAATCTTTTCCGCCTGTATGCGAACCATATTTTCCAGATCATGGCGGTAAGAGTCAAGCTCGATCGTCTTTTCCACACGGCTTAACAGAATATCCGGCACAAATGGTTTTGTGACAAAATCCATGGCCCCCATACGAAAACACTTGATCTCTGTCTCCGTAAGATTGTCCGCTGTCAGGAAGATTACAGGAATATTTGCTGTTTTCTCCTCTTTTTTCAGCTGCTCCATCACGGCAAACCCGTCCATTTCGGGCATATTGATATCCAACAGAATTAAATCCGGATGGTTATGTTCCAGATATTTCAGTGCAGCCATACCGGAATTTGACGCAGCTATGCGGTATTGCGGCAACAGCAGTTTCTGTGCAAGCGCCAGATTCGTCCTGTCGTCATCCACAACCAAAATGATTTTTTTCATCTGCCCTGTCCTCCTGTTTTCTCAGGTTATCATAACATACCGCGCCCCCGGTTGCAACCGCCGCACGAGAACTTTGATGCGATACATCTGCAATACACAGGAAAATACTAATTTTCCTGTCATGAATCCGCAAAATGATCATACAATGTAATAATCAATATCCGGAGGGAAAACAGTGAGCGCAAAGACAAAGATCGTAGTCCTTCATATGAAAGAGGTCGTATATACGGCTATTTTTGCAGGATTGGGAATACTGCTTACCGTATTGCTGCTGTTTATGTTTGTTCCAGATGACAAATCGGAAGAATCCACAGAAACCATGAATTATGTAGCAGGGGTTTACTCCTCATCCATTATGTGCGGCAGCCATGCAGTGGATGTGCAGGTAATTGTGGATGAAAACAGAATTGATTCCATTTCCCTTGTTAATCTGGATGAAACTGTGACAACGATGTATCCTTTGATGGAACCGGCGATGGAAACGATCAAAGACCAGGTCCTCAAAAATCAGTCGACGGAAGGAATTACATATAATTCAGATCAGCAATATACAGCGCTGATGCTTTTAAATGCAATTGAACAGGCGCTTTCAAAAGCAAAAGTTACGGAAACCGCAAATTAAACTTTGCTATAAGATGAAAAAGACGCCGTTTTCGTCCAATCACTGACGAAAACGGCGTCTTTCCCTTACAGATGTTATTCTTCCGTACTCAGGGAATCCAGATAATCATTGACAGCATCTAAGTTTGCATAGATTGTCTCCACTGGCTTTTTGTTTTCATAAATGCGGTATGCGGAAAATCCTGCCCAGCCGATAATCAAAACAGCAAGCGCCCAGCCGCATATAACGACTAACATATGTTTTCTTTTTTCTTTTGCGATTATTTCTTTGCGGCGTGATTTTTCTTCCTTATAACGGTCAACTTTTGCCTGGCTCATAATTCTCTCCTTCTATCTGTTCCGGTACTTAAAATTCGATTCTTATAATATACCGCATTTTCATAAAAAGTGCAATAGTATCTTTTATTTTCCTTCTTTTCTTTCCGGCTGCTTTTTCTCTTCCCGTTCCAGATCCTCAATTGGTTTCCATGCCTGACCAAAATTGATATCTTTAAATAATGCGGCAAGACCGGTAATCTGTTTAAGCCGCAGGATTTCATCCTTATCCATGCCCAGATGTTTCGATATCCATGCGTCGCTTCTTCCCAGCTCATGCAGATCCCTTACAATATTGCTCATCAAATCCACATTATGGGAACCGCGGGCACGATTATGGCGGATCGTACTGGCCATCCGGTTGGACAACGGTTTATTTATGACCGAAACCGGCATCATCCCCTGCTCGCGCTCGTAGATATCGGGATATTCTTTCATCACGCGCCAGCGGTGAAAACCGTCCACAATTGCGTATAAATCTTTCTTCTGGGAATAGTAGCACACGATCGGCATCGTATAGCCGTCCTCCTTTATACTGTCATAAAGCAGCTTCATCTCCGGCGGCGCAACGCCGTTCGGATTATACGAATTTGGCACTATTTTTTCGAAAGGGACAGCTTTCACATTATATACCGGACTTTGAAACATATTTTCAGCCATTGATCATCCCTCCATATTTTCTTTTGATTTTATCAATTCGCATCTGTTCCTGCCGCGTCAGACCAAACCCCATAAAGCGGCAGATATGGTCATTTTTCAAAATACAGTAGCACATCCGCTTCCAACTCGGGATGTCCTTTGTAGATTTGATATCATCCGTGTTGTCCGGAATAGCGCCCAGAAAGATAATCCTCGAATGTTTCATCAATGTATAATTCGACACGCCGTTTCTGCGAATGTTATATCCGTGATCAAGCAGTTCCTGTATCACGTTCTCATCAAGTCCCCCGCCCGTCTTATGCCAGAACTCAATTGATGTCCGAAATTTTTTTACATAGTTATTGCGCAGTCTTGCCGGAAGCGTATCCAGCAGAAATTTTGTGTAAGATTCCCATGTATGACCTTCCGGCAGCTTTATTTTGCGGTATCCCATCGCCCTGGTCTTTCCATAGATACAGCCGAAGTTCACACCCCGGACGCGCCCCACAAGTCTTGTCCATATTTCCGGATCAATGACACGATACAGATTGAGAGCGTCTTTGGAATAATCATTAAACGGGGAAGCCACACGCATCTGGTTAATCTTTAACCCCGCCTTGTAGTACAAATCATACAGGGCATTGTAATCATAGTGAAACTGATAATTGGCTACCCAGACATCCTGATTGGTCCAGTCATAGAGCGGCGAGGCGCACCATACGTCCTTAAACTGCTTTGAAATCCAGCACTCCCCATTATATCCGTATTTTTTGTTTACAATTCCACTATACCGCTGCAGCGACTCATCTGCGCGGATTCCCAGCAGACAGACGGTTTTGTCATAATTGTGCGATTCTTTGTAAAAACGCCCGAACTGCTTTGCAAGATCCTCCTGATGCATCCGATAGCGATAATGGTGAAACGGCCTGTCGATCGTAATCACATACGGATAATCCGGTCTTTTACGCACCCACAGGTCTTCTTTTTTATCGTCCCAGGGGTACCAGTACATTTCATAGCTGCTAAGCGCCGTTCTGGTCGCCATAGGAAGACAGACCCAGTACAGATCGCACTCTCCCTCCAGCGCTTTGAACGTCCTTGTAACATATTCAGTTGTCACGCTGTACTGTGCTTCAAAGTCCTGATGAAATACGCCGATCTTTCGTTCCGGATAATATCTGCGCTTAAAATCAAGCACAAGATTCAGCAAAACGCCGCTGTCCTTGCCGCCGCTGAATGAAACATAGATATTTTCAAACTCATGAAACAGGTAATGAAAACGCTCCTGCAGCGCATCATACACACTTTTCCCCTCATACCCCTTTCTCATCAAAATGCATCCCTCCCAGACCAGTATTTCCTGCCGATTTTTCTGCTTTACTCCAGTGAACAATTGTCATTGTATCACATTATCGACTAAATTTGACATTTTTTTCCAATTTTTAGAAATACTTTAGAAAAAGAAAAGACACAATACCGGAATCGGATGCATCTTACATGCATGATTCCGGTATTGTGTCTTTGATCACTGTTTCTGAGACAGACTATTTTTGATTTGCAGGTTCCATATTGATGGAATGACCTTTAATTTTTACATTTTTCATTGCCTCTAAGACTTCACGTCCGTATTCTCTGGGCACTTCCACAAAAGTGTATTTATCGTACATATCGATTGCGCCGACCAGCTTCCCTGGCATACCCGACTCTCCGGCAACCGCGCCTAAAACGTCTCCCGGTTTTACATGGTCTTTCTTTCCGATATTGATAAAGAGGCGTACCATGCCTTCTTCCGCGCCGGTATCCCCAAAATCCGGTTCTGTCGATTTGTCATTGTCCAGATTTACCTGCCCAAGCGCCTGCTTTAAAAATGCAGCGGCGATATCCATTGCGGTGTAATCCGACTGGTTTACCTGCTCTTCGATAATATTGATCATATCTTTTAAGTTTTCTTCATCAATAATACGGGCGATCTCCTCCATTACTTTTTCGGCCTTGATCTGCGCTACATCGTCGCTCGACGGAATCGGCATGGCTACAATCTTTGTCTTGCAGTAGCGCATGATATCTTTTAATTTGTAAACTTCTTTTCCTTTTACAAATGTAAAAGCACGGCCGGTTCGACCGGCACGGCCCGTCCTGCCGATGCGGTGCACATAATATTCGTCATCCTGCGGGATATCGTAGTTGAATACGGCCTCCACATCATCGACGTCGATTCCGCGCGCCGCAACATCGGTAGCTATCAGTATTTCTGTTTTGCCGCTGCGGAACCCTTTCATTACCCGGTCGCGCTGCGTCTGCTTCATATCGCCGTGCAGCCCCTCCGCAAAATAGCCGCGTCCCTGCAGTGTTTCCGTCAGCTCGTCCACCATCCTTTTTGTATTACAGAATACAAGAGAAAGTTTCGGATTATAATAGTCTAAAAGCCTCGAAAGCACTTCCGCTTTATCCTTACGCTTGACATCATAGTAATACTGTTCAATGCTCGGTACGGTCAGTTCTTTCTTTACAACACGAATAGTAACCGCGTCATGCTGATATTTTTTTGTGATCTCTAAAATCGGTTTTGGCATGGTTGCCGAAAACAAAACAGTCTGGCGCTCTTCATTCGGTATATATTCAAGGATTGTCTCGATATCCTCCCGAAATCCCATATTCAGCATCTCATCTGCCTCGTCCAGTACAATCGTATCTACCGATTCCAGACGAATCGTTTTGCGGCGCAGATGATCCATAACGCGTCCCGGTGTTCCGATAATAATCTGCGAACCCCCTTTTAAGGCTTTGATCTGACGCGTAATCTCCTGTCCGCCATAAATCGGCAGAACTTTGATCCCATGCATGTATTTGCCGAGCTTTCGAATTTCTTCCGCCACCTGGATTGCAAGCTCTCTGGTTGGGGAGAGAATGATAGCCTGTGTCTTCTTATTATTCGGGTCAATTTTCTGCAGCACCGGTATCCCAAACGATGCCGTTTTTCCTGTTCCTGTCTGTGCCTGTCCTATCACGTCCGCACCCGACATTACAACCGGAATTGCCTGGCTCTGGATCGGCGTCGCCTCCTCAAAGCCCATTTCTGCGATTGCACGCAGTATCTGCGGATATAAATCCAACTCTTCAAATCTGACTGTCTCCATTTTAATCTCCATTTCTAGTCGTGACATAACAATAGAAAATATATGGGTTCACTTTCTGTTGTCATGGACAATAAAAGCACGCAGTGATATCTTCCTGTTATCAACAATTTTTAAGGCTGTTGCACACAAAGGTACAACAGCCTTATTACAGCAGATTTGATTATAGTACATTCCGTTTTTTTTGTCAATATAAGGATTTACTCTGCGTCTATGTTATGTAGGTCTGCGCCGCCGGTTTTCTGGAGCACGCAGACCATAATCTATATAGAAGCAATCGACACAGAATGTACTTTACATATAAAAACAAATACTGCCATGTAAGGGAAGCGATTGCGAATTTTCCTTACATGATAAGATATGCGGCAGAACAGTTGATGTGACATCAATCCGGCACGAAAAAACGGCATGGCAATCGCCGCGCCGTTTATCACCGCCAAAACGAAACTGCTCTACTGTTCTTCAAAAAACTCGACCGGATTTATCGGTTCGCCGTCTTTTAACAGCTCAAAATAGAGATTGCTTCCCTCAACGGAATAATATTTTGTAGGCTCGCTGATAAATCCAAGTACATGGCCGGACTCCACCAAATCGCCCTCTTTGAAATTCAGCTCTTTTAGCTGACCATAAACAGCTGTATAACCATCGCCAAGATCCACTGTCATTGTTGTACCTGTTTCAGCCGTATTTTCAATGGAACTCACTTTGCCTTTCGCAACGGAATATACTTTGCTGTTGACCTCTCCCGCAATAATAATGGCCGGATTATATTTATACTGATCAAGTGTCGGAAAATATGTTGTAGAATCCATACTGAAATTTAAAATCACATTCCCCTGCATTGGCCAGATCATCCCGTCCTCCGGCGAAAAATGCAATGCGGTTGTCTTCGCAGTCTCTTTCCTGACATTTTCGGCTGCTGTCTGCACTGCTTCTTCCGTCTCCGGCTGCACCACTTCTTCCTCATCGGTCTGCTCTCCGGCGTCACCGAGCAGATCCTCCAGCTCCACTGCATTTTGCATCTGAGTATCCGGCGCCTCCCTGATCTCCGAAGTCCTCGGCGGTATGACAGCAGACACAATCGCCGATTCTTCGGAATCCTCTTCCGGCTCCGACTGCTCTTCCTGAATCTGCATCTCCTCGGCGATTTCCGCCTCCATCTGTTCCCGTTTCGATTCCTCGCGCGTTCCGTAGAAAATAGTTGTCCCGATTGCAGCAACAATCACCAGTGTTCCCGCAATCACATATTGTTTCTGCTTCCAGATCGCAGACCAACCTGTCTTTCTCATTTTCTTCACCATCCATCCTGTTTTTCTTTTCCTCAAACGAAACTTCGTTTATCTATATTGTTACCCTGATTGGATGGTTTATTCAGAAGGATACAAAAATATTTACAAATTTTGTGACTGTTCCAAAACGGCATTCGGAAAAAAAGCAGAGAGCAATTCCTGACAGGAAGCGCCTCCCGCAGCCATTTCATTTGCGGCTGCCTGGCTCATGCCAAATCCATGGCCGATGCCCTTTGTGACAATTCTTACCTTTTGATCAAGGTCCGCAATTGTAAAACAGGATGAGTTAAGTGAAAAAGCGCTGCGGAATTCTTCTCCCGAACAGGACGCATTTCCAATTTGTACAGTAAGCACATAATCCGCACTGTCTCTTCCGGTAATCTGAACTTCCGCCATCCCGCCGATCTGCGCGTTTTGCGTAAGCTCTCCGCATTTTTTTAAAAACTCGTCTTTTTCCCAGTATAGTACAGCCAGATAATTGTCTGCAGAAGCGTCTTTCGGGCAGGTTACATTGGCCAGATACGGCATATCGGTATCCTGATATAACTCGGTCATACTGCGTGTTGTCCCCGCGGAAACCGCGTGATAGGCCGCATAAATATAGTTTCCGTGATAGGTCAGCGCCTCCCCTTTGGTCTCTTTTGCGCACTCCTCAAAAAGCGAAAGATTTTTTTCCCAGTCATCGCCCCACAACTGCTGCAGATCCGATTCTGAAAAGGATGCCGGGACACTTGTCCCGTTTTTTTGCGCATCAAGGATACTTGTACGCGCCAGAATACACTGCGCCTTGATTGTCTCTTTTTGAGCCGAAATTCGAATCTGTTTTGCAGCGGTCATGGCCACCTGTCTCTCCAGATCCGAAAGGGGTTCCTCTTCTTCGCCGCTCCAGGGCCCGGCAGTCTCATTGCCGTTGTCCGATTCCGCTGTATCTTTTGGCAAATCCGGCTGATTTTCTTTACGCTCCGTATCAGACGCATCGGATTTGTCTGCCGAATCCGGCAGCATGACAGGCGCCGCTTCGGTAGAAATCGGAACAAGGCATTCGTCGTCATCCTCATCGTCACAGAGATTTTCGATCTGTATCCGCTGAATTAAAATCAGAAAGAATAAAAATAAAATAAAGACCAGAAGAATCAGGTTACAATTGGGACGATATTTTCGTCGATGAAATTTTCTGCGCATAATAAAATCTCCTTGTCCTACAATATATGTGGAAAGGAGATTTTTATGAACCAAATTCATTTGCTTTTCATTCTGTTTTTGATCAGATCGGAAAGTTGGGAAAATTGCGACAGGGTGAGCGTTTCGCCCCGCACTGTGGCGGGCAGCCCCAATTCATTTATACAGCCGGCAATCTCTTCTCTGGACAACATAATTTCAGCCGCATTTGACAGGCCGTTTGCGAGTGTTTTGCGGCGCTGGCGAAACGAGGCCCGTATCACCCGAAATAAAAGCTTTTCATCGTCCGTCAAAACTGGCGGTGTTTCATGCCGGGTCAGGTGTATCACCGTACTGCCGACTTTCGGACGCGGCATAAAACAATTCGGAGGAACATTTGCCACAATCTGCGGCTTTGCATAATATTGGACTGCCAGAGAGAGAGCCCCGTAGTCTTTTGTACCGGGAGATGCCTGCATGCGTTCGGCGACTTCTTTCTGAACCATTACGGTAATGGAATCAATCGGCACATGGCTTTCAAACAAGCTCATTATTACAGGCGTCGTTATATAATAAGGAAGGTTTGCAACCACCTTGATTGGCCTGCCCAAATTTTTTTCCGCTGCAATCTTTCCAATATCAACTTTTAGTATATCCTGATTTAATAATGTAATATTTTCATAGTCTTTCAATGTTTCGTTTAAAATAGGAATCAGGCTGGAATCAATCTCCACAGCCAGAACTTCTCCTGCGTTTTCACAGAGATATTGCGTCAGCGTTCCGATTCCGGGTCCGATTTCCAGCACAAAATCTTCGTTTGTGACACTGGCCGCATCCATAATCTTATCCAGAACATGCGTATCAATCAGAAAATTCTGCCCGAGTTTTTTTTGAAAGTGAAACTGATATTTCTGCAAAACTGCGATTGTATTCTGTGGAATGCCAAGAACTGCCATAATGATCTCCATTCGTTTCTATCAATGTATTTGGGGACAAATATTTCCGTAGTCTGTTCAGTATACTACGAAAAAAATCTGATTACAAGCAGAAATGTACAACCGCTATTTGAGCATATGATATTTCTCCGACTGCAGCTGAAACATCTGCGCATACTTTCCGCCCAGATTCATCAGTTCCTGATGGCTTCCGGACTCAACAATCCTGCCTTTCTCCAGCATATAAATACGATCCGCCAAAACCGTGCTGGAAAGCCTGTGAGAAATAAATAAAACCGTTTTATCCTTTGCGGCATTCAGCATCGTCTGATTCAGCTGATATTCACTGATCGGATCCAGAGCGCTGGACGGCTCGTCAAGAATAATGATCGGACGGTACTGATAAAAGGTTCGCGCAATGGCTACTTTCTGTGCCTCTCCGCCCGAAAGATTCACCCCGTCTTCCTCAAATTCACGCGTCAGCCGCGTATTGATACCGTTTGAAAGCGTATGCAGGCGCTCGGAAAAACCGCTCAGATGCAGCGCTCTTTCGATTTCCTCTCTGTCTCCGTCGCCGGCCACATCCATTTTCACATTGTCGGCAATGGAAGAAGCAAAAATCCTGTAATCCTGAAAAATGGTTGCAAAAAGCGATCTGTAACAGTTCGGATCGTAAGTACGGATATCACGCCCATTTAATAGAATACTTCCTTCTTTTACGTCGTAAAGCCGCAGCAAAAGTTTAATCAGCGTTGATTTTCCTGCCCCGTTATAACCCACAACAGCGATTTTTTCACCCGCCGAAACAGACAGATTAATCTGATGCAACGTTTCCCGATCTTTCCCATATGCGAAAGAGACGTTGTTTAACGTCAGCGTTTCAAACGTTTCATCCCCGCTGTATCCCCCGCTTTGCATTTTACTTTCCGCCGCCAGAAAAGTACGAATCTTCTCGACATACAGCCCGTGCTGTTCCAGACGCGGCAGAGCCTTGGCCAGATCGTTCAGAGAGTGCTTCAGCCCTGCCGAATTTTGATATAATGCCATCGTACTGCCATAGCGAAAGGCTTCTTTTACCACAGTCTGATAAATCAGATAGCCAAGATAAACGGCATTAATCAGAATATCATTGGCAAAGTAATCGCCGATAAAATCCGCCGCTGCAATCTTTTTTCCGTATCTTTCCACAATCGGATAAACCTTTTTATTGGTATCCGAAAATTCTTTTTTCAGACGGTCTGCCACCGGATTTAAGCGAATCTCTTTCGCATAGTCATTCAAATAAAAAATCCTGCCAAAATAACTGCGCTTTCTCTCCACAGGTTTTAATTCCGTATCGCGCAGAAACTGAATCCTGCCCATATAAGAGTTCATCAGCAGGGTAACGCTCAGACTCAGTAAGATAAAAAAAATGCTAAAGGAATCCAATGCGATAAAAAATGCGCCGCTGATCAATATATAGGCCCCTTTGTTTAACAGGAAACCGATATCTTCCAGAATCAGATCCATGCGGTTTGCCGCCTCATTGACACTCCATACAAATTCATTGTAATAATTTGGGTCATCATAACGCTCCAAATCCAGGCCGGCCGCCTTTTGATATAATTCCATTCTCAGACTCCTGTGCAGTATTTCCTTCGCCCTGGGTGTTGCAGCATTTTCCATCCAGGCCGCCCATACCAGTTTGATTAACACCAGCGCAAACATCAGCAGCAGATAAGCAACCGCCTGCCGATAGGAAGCCCCCTCCGTAATAAAGTCCAACAGAATTTTCACTGTATAGGTAAACTCAAAAAACACCTGAATTGCGCAGTAAATCTGGAACAGACAAAATACTGCAATATAGCCCGGCAGGAAACGTGCCGCTTTCCCCAGCATAAAGAATACATTCCGGTAGCACCGTCCCAATCCGATCTTTTCTGTCTGCAGCTTCTGTTTCTTTTCATGCCTGTTCTGCATCATTCCCTGCCCCCACATAATTTTGCGCCTGTTTTCGAAACATATCGGCATACTTCCCGTTTTGCTGCATTAACATCCGATGCGTTCCCTGCTCTGCAATTCTTCCATGCTCAAACAGAAAAATCCGATCCGCCAGCATTGCTGCCGAAAGCCTGTGCGAAATAAAGATCACTGTTTTATCCGCACATGCCCGCAGAATATTTTCATAGAGACGGTATTCGGCTACCGGGTCAAGCGCGCTCGACGGCTCATCAAACACGGCAATCTGAAATTCTTTTGCAAAAACTCTTGCCACTGCTATTTTCTGAAGCTCTCCGCCGGAGAGCGCCGCGCCTTCTTCCGTAAACTCTTTTGTCAATATGGTGTCTGCGCCATGCGGCAGATCGCATATTTTGTCATAAATGCCGGCCATTTTTAAACATTGCCCGACTTTTTCGTAATCCTCTTTCTGTTTTGGCTCACGCATTAAAACATTTTCCGCAACGCTCATTGCGAATACCTGATAGTCCTGAAATGCCGTCCCATACAACATCCGATACTGCGGTAAATCCAGATCTCTGATATTTCTGCCGCAGTAGAGAATACTGCCTTCCGATACGTCGTAAAGACGCATCAGCAATTTTACAAATGTTGTCTTGCTGGCTCCGTTGTGGCCCACAATGGCAATCTTCTCATTTCTGCGTATTACCATGTTAATCGCAGATAACGCCGGCTCTTTTTGTCCGAAATATGTAAACGAGACATTTTGCATCACCAGGAAATTTTCCCCGTTTTCATCTTCTTTACAGTCTTTGGGGGAAACGCCGCCCTGCTTCTCGTCGATCCTGGGCTTGTAATTGAGAAATTCTCTTAAGTTAGCGATATAAAGGCTGTCCTCATAACTTTTCATAATGGACTCAGAAGATTCTATAATCATCCATGCCACTGCGCTCATGGCTGAAAAAAGAACTGTAAAACCGCTCAGTCCCATAGATTTTGTAACCAGAACACGATAGAGAGAGTAGAAAATTACACCCTGAAAAATGACAACAAAGGTAAAAATATTTCTGACAAATGAAAGCGTGACTCTCTGCTTTTTATATTCGTCTATTTTCCTCAAAACACCGGAATACCCCTCGTCATACAGCCTGCGCAGCACACGGAAAATATTGGACATACGAAATTCTTTGGCATAATCGGACAGATAGAATGTCCTGTTGACATAATCCATTCTGCGCTGCCATGGAACACATTCTTTATCCATCCGAAATTTCAACGCGTTCATCTTTTTTCCGAATACGAAATTCCCAATCAACGGTCCTGCAATAAACAAGATAACAAAGTGGTCTATTTGAAACATATAAAAAAGCGCAAACAAACCGGCAATGGTACTGGTCAGGATTGTACACTGGTTTTCTATAATCTGCAGAAATCGCTGTCCGCAGTTATTCATCGCAAGTGTAAAACGATTGTAAAATTCCGTATTTTCATAACATTCCAGTTCAACCTGAGTCGCCTTTTCAAATAACAGCGTATGCACCGCTTCAAATATATCGGCATCGGCTTTTGGTTTATAGACGTTCCTGTACCATGAACATAGGATACCCGGTATCGCAAATCCAAACATGGAGATCAGAATAAATGTCATAATCTGCTCAAAACTTTTCTTTCTTTCCAGAGCTTCGACCAGATACTTTAAAAACAGGATATCATAAAACACCCAGTAAATATAAGACAGCGCGCAATAAAAAAACTCGCCGATCACCCTCCCCTTTTTTATTTTCCAGAGTACCGTTAAAATATACTTATTATTTTTAAAGTAGGCTGAATCCAAAATTTCCCTCCTGTCCGTTATGCATCCGCTCATTCATGCTTATGACTTTTGTATTAATCGGTTGTCATTTTATCATGTTTGTGCAGAACCTGCAACAGCTGCAAATAAATTTCGCTTTTTCCGTATATGCAAAAAAAACAGTTATAAATCTTTTGATCTATAACTGTCCTTTTCATTATTTCAAATATCTTTTTGGGCTGTCAGCCGGAAGCTTTTGTCTCCAAAACGCTTCTATACGAATCTCACAGCCGTTCCGTAGGCGATTACCTCTGCGGCTCCCGCCATAATTGCAGACGATGCATAGCGGATATTGACAACGGCATCCGCTCCCATCTGCGCCGCTTCCTCCACCATGCGCTGCGTTGCGAGCGCTCTCGCTTCATTCATCATCTCGTTATAGGCTCTCAGCTCTCCGCCCACAAGCGTCTTAAACCCCTGTGTAATATCTTTACCGATATTTTTGCTCTGAATTGTACTGCCCTTTACAAGGCCAAGCATCTCCAGATTTTTCCCGCTGATATAATCAGTATTAACTAAGATCATCTTTCCCTCCAGCTGTTTTTTATGTCTGTATTGCATCGCCATTCTGTGTTATTACATTAATACAATAGCATGCAAATGTCGATATGTCAACCCAAAATAAAAATTTCATTTGCATAATCCGTTGAAATGCGTTATAAAGAGATTAGATACAGGACTTGTTATTTTTTTATCCCAAACAAATGCGATCGTCATAAAACCTCGGAAAGCAGGGCATTGACGTTCGTTATGGAGGAAAATATGGATGTTTTTGGAGTTTTGACTTTAATTGGCGGACTGGCACTGTTTTTATATGGAATGAACACAATGGGAGCCGGTCTGGAAAAAATGTCGGGCGGACGACTGGAACGTATATTGGAAAAACTGACCTCCAATCCAATCCGGGCGGTACTTTTAGGGGCCGGCGTCACTGCCGTAATACAGTCATCTTCAGCAACTACCGTTATGGTAGTCGGATTTGTCAATTCCGGCATTATGAAACTTTCACAGGCAGTCGGCATCATTATGGGAGCGAATGTCGGCACCACAATAACAGCCTGGCTCTTAAGTCTGACCGGAATTGAAAGCGGCAGCTTTTTTATAAAAATGTTAAAACCCTCGTCGTTTGCTCCCATTCTCGCTTTCATCGGCATTATTTTTCTCATGTCGGGCAAAAGCGACCGCAAAAAAGATATCGGTCAGATCCTTCTCGGCTTTACCATTTTAATGTTTGGAATGGATACCATGAGCGGCGCAGTAAAACCGCTTGCCGATGTTCCGGAATTTACAAACATTCTCACCATGTTTAAAAATCCGCTGATCGGGGTAATCGCCGGAGCGCTGCTTACGGCAATTATACAGAGTTCCTCCGCGTCCGTCGGTATTTTACAGGCACTTTCTGTAACAGGCGCATTTACATTCGGTTCTGCGATACCAATTATTATGGGCCAGAACATCGGTACCTGCGTTACGGCCATGATATCGTCTATCGGTACGAACAAAAGCGCCAGACGCACGGCGTTTGTTCACCTGTATTTTAACCTGATCGGAACGATTCTTTTTATGACGCTGTTTTTTGCCGGAAATGCCATTTTTTCTTTTCCGTTTGCGGACGAAACGATCGGAGCGCCCGGAATCGCGCTGGTGCACACGATTTTTAACCTGTTTACCACATTTGTGCTGCTTCCCTTTACAAAGGGACTGGAAAAACTGGCCTATCTCACGCTTCCGAAAACGGAGGACGAGAAGAATGCCTCCGTCGACGTATTTACCATTCTGGACGAACGTTTCCTTGGTACGCCGGCATTTGCAATAGAGCAGTGTCGTTCGCTTGTCGCGCAGATGGCACAGATGACAAGGGACAGCTTTTTGGAGGCAATGTCTGTACTGACCGAATTTTCCGAAGAAAAAATCGCGGATGTGATTGCAAAAGAGAATCGTATCGACGTGTACGAGGACAAGATCAGCGCCTACCTGACACGTTTAAGCAGTGAAAATCTCTCTTATCACGACAGTCTGCAGGTTTCTGCGCTGCAGCACTGTCTGACTGATTTCGAGCGGATTTCCGACCATGCGATTAATGTTGTGGAAAATGCGCAGCAGATGCATAAAGAAAAAGCCGGATTTTCCAGAAAAGGCCGCGAAGAGATGACGACATTCGGCGGCGCGGTCCAGGAAATACTCGAGCGCACTACATCTGCATTTATTCAGAATGACGAGGTACTTGCAAGAACGGTAGAGCCGCTTGAGGAGGTCATTGACGAACTGAACAAAAATGTAAAGAAACATCATGTAAAACGTCTTCGAAAAGGGAAATGCACGATTGAACTTGGTCTTGTACTCTCCGACCTTGCTATGAACTACGAACGTGTCGCCGACCACTGTTCCAATATTGCAGTCTATATGATGCAGCTGAAAGATACGCAGCTGGCCGAGCACAGCTTTACCGAACAGATGGACGAGGCGGAAAGTGCGGAATTTATGCGCCTTTTTGCAGAATTTAAGCAGAAGTATTCCATCTGAAACTTTTTTATCTCAAACAATGGGGGAATTTTATGTTTTCTATATCGGATATTCGTAATGAGGTATATCCGGCTGCTTACCGGCGGGGACTGTTCCTGTACGAATCAGGGGCTGCTACTGAATTTTCTTATGATATTTATATAGAAAACAATTCGCCAAAAGCCGAGATTACTGCAAAAATACAGGAGTCTCCCCAGGACATTTATCACGTTACCGTTCTGGTGGATGAGGAGTTTACAGAGGTTTGCTCCTCCTGCTGTAATTGTGATGCATATTATAATGACGAGGGCCTCTGCAGCCACTGTGTGGCGGCGCTGCTCGCTTATGTAAACAAACGGCAGGCTTCCGAGATTCTGCGCGAGAAACAGCAGCAGTCTGAGGTCATGCATACTTCTGTCGGTTTTAAAACGATACTGACACGTCATTCCCTGCAGGCGGGCGCCGCTTATCTGCTGCCCGAAAATGTATATGGCAAAATTGAACTGGAACCCTATTTTCATCTTGGATACAATTATGCCACTGCAGAGTTTAAAATCGGAAATGAACAGAAATATGTCCTGAAAAATATTTCCGCATTTCTAAAAGCCGTCAGTTCAAACGAGCGCGTGCGGTATGGGAAAAAACTTGATTTCTATCACAACAAAGCTGCTTTTACGGAATACAGCCTGCGCCTGATTGAATTTATGGAACTTCAGGATGCCGACCTGAAACGCCGCAGCCGACGGCACGCCTATTATGTCCACGACGGAAGCGGATACGAACGTGTGATGGATTTAGATGAAGTCGGCATCGACCGCTTTTTTGAGGCGGTCGGCAATCAGATGTTTTTTGCACAGACTGACTACAGGGAAATGCGCCCGTGTCATGTGGCCGAAACGGAAATGAAACCTCTTTTAACAATCAAACCGGGAAGTATGGGCATTTTTCTGATATTAGAAGAGCTGGCTGTGATCCGCGGCAGCCGCTTTTATTATTTCTGCAAAGATCAGGTGATCTATCGGAGTCCAGTACTTTTAAAACAGCGGGCGGAAGACGTATTCGACTTTCTGGAACGCCAGACAGGCCGCTCCTGTTATGTTTCCGACGAGGAAATGCCTGTTTTTTGCCGCGATCTGCTTCCTCTTTTAAAGGAAACATTTCATATTTTTTCCGTCGGTTTTGACGAGACACTTTATATCCCCCAAAAACCTGAATTTCAGTTATATCTTGACAAACTGGATCTCCATGTGATCGGCGCCAAACTGGTCGCTGTCTACGGAGAGACAAAGTACAATGTTCTGGAGCCCATAAAAGAGGGTGAAGTGCGCGATATCTCGGAGGAAACGCGCATCCGCAATCTTGTTCATCCCTATTTTAACGATCTGTCCGCTGATAAAACTGTCTTTTTGCTTTCCCATGATGAGGACAAGCTGTATCAGCTGCTCTCCGGCGGGCTTGCACGTCTCTCGGAATTTATGGAGATTTATACGTCAGAACCGTTCCGTAAAATGAAAGTGCTTCCAGCCCCGAATGTTTCCGTTGGCATTTCCTTAAAAAGCGATCTGCTTGAACTTTCGATTCACTCAAAAGAAATGCCGCCGGATGAACTTGCCTACGTTCTGTCAAAATTCAGTCATCGGAAAAAATACATCCGTTTAAAAAACGGCGATTTCCTGGATTTGTCCCACAACGGACTTGTACAGCTTGCCGAGGTGAGCGAAGCGCTTCACCTGACCGAATCCAGTTTAAAGAAAGGAACGCTCCACATACCGAAATACCGCGCAATGTATCTGGACGCAGCGTTAAAAAACAATCAGTTTCTTACGGTTGAAAAGAATAAAGAATTAAAAGGCATTGTCCGCAATATGAAAACGATTGAGGACAGCGATTTTGAAGTTCCAAAGTCTTTAAAACATGTGATGCGCGGATACCAGGTTTCCGGATTCCTCTGGCTTAAGACACTTCGTGAAAACGGCTTTGGCGGCATTCTGGCGGACGATATGGGGCTTGGAAAAACACTTCAGGTCATCAGTTTGCTCCTGTCGGAATACCAGGAAATCTGCGCGAAAGAAAAACCGGCGAGACGCGCGTTAATTATCTGCCCCGCCTCTCTCGTCTACAACTGGCAGCGGGAACTCGAACGATTTGCGCCGGTTCTTCCGGTAGTTGCTGTGACAGGTACGGCGCCGGAGCGCAAAAAACTGGTACATTCAAGCGGAAAAAACGATATTTTGATTACCTCATATGATCTTTTAAAACGCGATACGGAATTATATCAGAATATAGTATTTTCAATTGAAGTAATCGACGAAGCCCAGTATATTAAAAATCCGAATACACAGGCCGCCAAAGGCGTAAAATTGATTACTGCGGCATTTCGGCTTGCTCTGACCGGAACGCCCATCGAAAACCGTCTGAGTGAACTCTGGAGTATTTTTGATTTCCTGATGCCCGGATTTCTTTTTTCCTACCAGCGTTTTAAACAGCAGCTGGAAACGCCAATCACGCTCAATGCAGACGAAGAGCGTATGGACTGGCTTCTGCGCATGATACGACCGTTTGTTTTACGACGTATCAAAGGCGACGTCCTGACTGATCTGCCCGAAAAAATAGAAGAAAACCTCTATGCGAAAATGTCCGGCGAACAGCTCGTTCTCTACGAAGCTCATATACAGCAATTGAAGCGTCATCTTGCCGGTCAGTCTGAAAAGGAATTTCGTACGCAAAAAATCCAGATTCTGGCGGAACTGACAAAACTGCGCCAGATCTGCTGCGATCCTGCCCTGGTGTTTGAAGAATATGGCAGCGGCAGCGCAAAAGCGGAAATGTGCATGGAATTAATTAAAAACGCAGTGAGCGGCGGACATAAAATACTGCTGTTTTCCCAGTTTACCACTATGCTGGACCGTCTTGCAGTTCTGCTTTCCAATGAGGATATCTCTTATTATATGCTGACCGGGGCAGTCAGCAAAGAAAAACGCATGGAAATGGTGGAACATTACAATCAGGATGATGTGCCTGTCTTTTGCATTTCCTTAAAAGCCGGCGGAACCGGACTTAACCTTACAGCTGCCGATATCGTCATCCACTATGATCCCTGGTGGAACGTTGCCGTTCAGGATCAGGCGACTGACCGTGCCCACCGGATCGGACAGAATCATGTTGTCACCGTATATAAACTGGTTTCCGAGGGAACAATCGAGGAAAAGATGATCGAACTGCAGGAACGAAAAAAGAAACTGGCGCAGCAGGTATTGGAGGGGGAGGGAATGAATCAGACATCATTTACGAAAGAAGAAATTCTGGCGTTTCTGGAATAAACGCTGTTGTTCCCTTTGTTTACAGGGACAAATACATTCCCTGCATCCAAAATTTCAGATTTTTCTTGCATCAGACATAAAAGACAGGTATAATAACCCTATAGGTTCTGAAAAGAAAAAACGCAGGTAAAACCGGGGGAACAGAACAGGAAAGGCGGGAATAACATGGATTTATTTGAACAGATCGGCGAGGCGCTTGTCAGCGCAGGTAAGGATGTCAGCCAGAAAGCAAAAGATGTATCCGGTATCGCGAAATTAAAGCTGGATATCCGTTCCAAAGAAGACTATATTCAAAAACAGTACACCGCGCTGGGTGCGGACTATTATTCCAAACACAAAGATGACGACACATGCGAGGAACAGGAACAGATTTATCTGATCAAAGAAGCGCAGGCGGAAATCGACCGCATGAAAGAAGAGCTCTTAAAGCAAAAGGGGGCGATCCAGTGTCCTAAATGTGGGACAACCGTACCGGACGGAGCATCTTTTTGCTACAGCTGCGGCGCCAAACTGCATGATATGTTTGAGGATGAGTAAATGAAACCGTTTTTTTTGTGCAGACGCAACAACGAAAAGAAACGGTCGGCAAAGGCAGATATTTTATTGTATCTGCCTTTTTTCGTCGTGCTGCTGATCTCTGTCGTTTATCATATCCGGATGCATCCAATGGGAGGAGACGACCCGTTTTTTGCCGATGCGCTAAACGGCACAGGTTTTGTCGAATATCTGGCAAACCGCTATACATACTGGACTTCACGTATCGTGTTAGAGGGAATCCTCGTTATGCTTGCGCGCGCTCCATGGCTTTGGCGTATTTTGGACTGTCTGATTTTTGCGGCAATGCCCTGTCTGTTTGCAAGTCTTGCGGATTCTTCCAAAAACAGGATATTGGGAGAAAAAGATTCGGCTTCGGATCCCGAAGCTGTCCGCAAAAGCCGGCTGATCCATTGGTGCGCTGCAGCCGGAATGCTCCTGTTCCCATTTCACGATATGGGAACAGCCGGCTGGATCACCACCACAGAAACCCATTTCTGGCCGTTATGGAGTACCCTTTTTATCGCTGTCGTATTAAAAAAGATACTGTTAAAAGAAAAAATCCCAGTCTGGATGTCTCTTTTTAGTATTCCGGTCTGTTTTATTGCCGGCAGCCATGAACAGTACGCCGTGATACTTGCCGTACTGCTTTTTCTTCTGGCAGTTCGGCTGATTATGGAAACGAAAAAGAACATTCCGCACACCGGGCGCAAAAACCTGCTGCTCTTCTTTATATTGTGCGCGATCTGCCTGTTCTCTCTTTTTGTAATCTTTTTGTGCCCCGGCAACGCCGCCAGAAATGCAGTCAGTCTGGCCGACCTGCCGGTATATCGTACTTTTGGTTTTGGGGATAAACTATATCTTGGACTGTTAAGTCTGGAACGCGTATTTCTGGCCAATGCAGATATTGTGTTTTTCGCGTTTTCCCTGCTTCTTGTTCTGCTCGTTTTTATCCGTACAGGCAGCGTACATAAAACAATATTTGCAGCGCTTCCGGGCCTGATTTTATTCGGACATACGACAATCGTTACGGCATATCCAACGCTCTGCGGCCTGTTTCCAAAACCCGGCCAGATATTGGAATGGAACTGGCACGAACTTTCTGTCTGGCTCCCGATGTTCTATCTTTTCATCGCTGTTATCGCCGTTATTTACGCACTGTATCAGATTTTCGGCTCCGACAGGCAGCTGTTTTTCTTTCTGCTGGTCATGTTCGGCTGCGGCTTTGGGGCAGGCGCAGTACTGGGATTTATGGCGACGATCTATGTTTCCGGCGAACGCGTTTACGCGGCGCTTTATACGGTACTGATCCTTAGCGCTGTAACAGGCATTGAGAAAACGTCTTCCCTGATACCTGGCCGTGTAAATCCGGTCTGTGTCAAACTGACAGCAGCCTTTTTTGCACTGCTGTGTACAGTCAATGTTTGTTTCCTGTTTTTATCGGTTTAGACAGACGACGGCACTTGACTTCTTTGTTTATTCATGCTAACCTAAAAAACAATCATGATCGGATAGAAAAATGATATGAATTGGAGGTCTCTTATGAGTGATAAAGGTAAATTTTATATTACAACTGCGATCACATATACTTCCGGAAAACCACATATCGGAAATACTTATGAAATCGTACTTGCCGACGCAATTGCACGCTACAAAAGATTAGAAGGCTACGACGTATACTTCCAGACCGGCACGGACGAGCACGGAGAAAAAATCCAGGAAAAAGCGGAAAAAGCCGGTATCACGCCAAAAGAATATGTCGATGATGTGGCGGGAGAAGTAAAGCGGATCTGGGATCGAATGAATACTTCCTACAGCAGTTTCGTGCGTACAACGGACGCCGACCACGAAAAACAGGTTTCTAAAATCTTTAAAAAGCTATTCGACAAAGGCGATATCTATAAAGGCTCCTATGAGGGGCTTTACTGCACTCCATGTGAATCGTTCTGGACCAGTTCACAGCTTGTAGACGGGAAGTGCCCTGACTGCGGGCGGGAAGTAAAGGCGGCAAAGGAAGAAGCTTACTTCTTTAAAATGAGCAAATACGCAGACAGGCTGATGGAACACATCAATACGCACCCGGAATTTATTCAGCCCGTCTCGCGAAAGAACGAGATGATGAATAATTTTCTGCTGCCGGGCCTGCAGGATCTTTGCGTTTCAAGAACTTCGTTTTCGTGGGGCGTCCCTGTCGAGTTTGATCCGAAGCATGTGGTCTATGTATGGCTGGACGCGCTGACAAACTATATCACAAAAATCGGATACAATGCAGACGGCGATTCCTCCGAATTATTTAAAAAGAACTGGCCTGCCGACCTGCACTTAATCGGAAAAGACATTATTCGATTTCATACCATCTACTGGCCCATTTTCCTGATGGCGCTTGATTTGCCGCTTCCGAAACAGGTCTTCGGACACCCCTGGCTGTTACAGGGCGGGGATAAGATGAGCAAATCAAAAGGCAATGTCATCTATGCCGACGATATGGCCGACCTGTTCGGCGTGGATGCCACGCGCTATTTTGTACTGCACGAGATGCCGTTTGAAAACGACGGGATTATCACATGGGAGCTTGTGGTGGAACGATTTAATTCTGATCTCGCCAATGTACTTGGGAATCTGGTAAACCGCACGGTTTCAATGAGCAATAAATATTTTGAAGGAATCGTCTCCAAAACGGGAGCGACTATAGAGGGGGAGGAGTACGACGCCGATTTAAAAGCAGTCGCCACCGCTGCAAGAGACCGCGTTGCCGGGAAAATGGAAGCGCTTCGGGTGGCAGATGCCATCTCTGAAGTATTTGCTCTGTTTAAGCGGTGCAATAAATATATTGATGAAACCACGCCATGGATCCTTGCAAAAGACGAGTCAAAAAAAGATCGTCTGAGCGAGGTACTTTATAACCTGGTCGAGTCCATTACAATCGGCGCTTCGCTGCTTTACAGTTTTCTTCCCGAAACGTCAGAAAAAATTGTCGCGCAGCTAAGCACCGATCTGCGCAGCTTTGAACAGTTAAACCTGTTTGGACTGTACGAGAGCGGCACAAAGGTTGTGGACAAGCCGGAAATCTTATTTGCACGGCAGGACGTAACAGAGGTAATGCAAAAAGTAGAAGCTATCCGGGAAGCCCAGAAAAAAGAGTACGAAACCCGGGAGGGAATCTCTGACACAACAGAACAGACAGCAGAATCATCTGCGGATCAATGCATTGACATTGAACCGAAAGAGGAGATTTCCTATGACGATTTTATGAAGATGCAGTTTCAGGTCGGTGAAATCATCGAATGCAAGGCAGTTGAAAAATCAAAGAAACTGCTCTGCTCCCAGGTTAAAATCGGAAGAGAGACAAAGCAGATTGTATCCGGCATACGCAAATACTATACACCGGAAGAGATGGTCGGTAAAAAAGTTATGGTTCTGGTCAATTTAAAACCGGCAAAACTCGCAGGTGTCTTATCCGAAGGGATGCTTTTGTGTGCAGAAGATGCAGACGGCAATCTCGCATTGTTGACGCCCGAAAGGGAAATGCCGTCCGGCGCTGAAATTTGCTGAGGAGTTTAGAAAATGATATTTGAAACACATGCCCATTACGATGACGCGCGCTTTGACGATGACAGAGACATTCTTCTGTCCGCGATGCCGCAGCACGGCATCGGGCGCATCATCAATGTCGGCGCATCTGTCGCGTCTTCCAGGGCATCGCTGAAACTGGCTGAAACATATGATTTCGTCTATGCTGCGGTCGGCGTGCACCCCAGCGAAACCGCCTGTCTCAGCGAAGAATCGTTTGACTGGCTCAAAAGGCAGACAAACGGCAGTAAAGTAGTTGCCGTCGGAGAAATCGGCCTGGACTACTACTGGGAAAAAGAGAGCGCAGTGCGCAGGCTGCAGCAGCATTGGTTTCGCCGCCAGCTGGAGCTTGCCGTTTTAAGCGGACTGCCTGTTATCATCCATTCCAGAGACGCCGCTGCCGATACGTTACGTATTTTAAAAGAAACCGCCGGCAAAATCACAGGCGTGATCCACTGTTATTCCTATTCTCCGGAACTGGCGGAAGAATTGATCGAGATGGGATTTTATATCGGTGTGGGCGGGGTTGTTACGTTTCGAAACGCAAAAAAACTGAAAGAAACCGTTTCCCGTATCCCCTCCGACCGGATTCTGTTGGAGACGGACTGCCCTTATATGGCGCCGGAGCCGCACCGCGGATTGCGGAACAATTCTACGCTCATTCCGTTTATTGCCGAACAAATCGCCGCACAGAAAGGCATTTCCAGAGAGGAAGTGGAACGTATCACCTGGGACAATGCGATGCGCCTGTTCTTTCACACAAAACGGGAAAGTTCCGGCGTATCGCCCCAGTAACGTTTCGGCATCAGCTGCATTTGAAGGGACGGGTTGATACGCGCTTCGACTGCAATGTGATCAAAAAAAGAGATCCAGAGTTTCGCGTATTCCTCCTCTTTGGAGGAATATTTTTTTGTCTTTTCGAGATCTAAATCGCTGGCGTCAGTCAGCATAAAATGTCCCGCAGCCCTGTGTACAGCGGCAAGCTTATGCGTGGCGTCATATATCATAAAGTTTTCCTGCGGCAGTCTGTCTGTAAAATGCTCTGCCACATACGGGAGGATATAATTTTGGGGATGAATCACTGCAAACAGCACGCCGCCTTTCAATTCGCGGAAACGCAGAAATTCCAGATGATGACATGCCTCCCGGTTCGTATTGCGGCACAGTTCAAAAATACGGTAAACACAGGGTTCTCCGAGTGAGAGAAGCACTTTCTGTCCACTTTCGCAGGATAGCGCAAGCAGAATGGTCTCATAGATTGCATCCGCCTTGTCCATTTTCTTTTCGTTGTGCAGCTCTGCAGACATGGCGGCCTGGTAGATTGTCTCATAAAAGTTGCGGTCAAGGCGTGTCAGGATGGTATCTGCTACTTTCCGGCTCTTTTCAAAAGACGGTTCCACTGTTCTGTACTCTGAAAATAATTCATATTCTGCCGGCTCCCCTGTCATCAGCCGTATATTTCGGTGTCCGAGTCTGCTCGCACAGGCATCGTAAACGCCTGTTAAAATACCCTCCAGGCTGTTTTCACAGATAAAAATATACATAAAAACCCCTTTTCTGCGCAACAATGCGCTCTTTAACAGTAAGATTTTACCGCAGATCTTTTAAACAGGCGCTTCCGCCCGTATCATCGTCTGCTGGTCCAGTGCGAGACTGCCAAGCGTCGTCTGATCGAACAGGGAGATCTGCTGATAACTTCCCTCTCTGATCTCACGCGGAATCTGCGTTTTGTCGGAAAGAAGATTGGAACAGATATAGTTCTCGTCCATTTTTGTGTTGTACATCATTTTGCCGGAGCATGTAATAAAATAAAGCGCCCGCTTTAATACAACGCCAATTCTTTTCAGGTCGTCATAGGTTAATTTAGACGTCTTTCGCGCCTTTACAATGCGCTCCGCCGACTTATAGCCGATACCCGGAACGCGCAGCAGCGTTTTATAGGGGGCGCGGTTGATTTCAACCGGAAAAAAGTCCAGATGACGCAGCGCCCAGTCGCATTTTGGGTCCAGATATATGTTAAAATCAGGCCGCTGCTCCGATAAAAGTTCATCCGCGCGAAATCCGTAATAGCGAAGCAGCCAGTCCGCCTGATAGAGACGGTGCTCCCGAAGCAGCGGCGGTCCGCCTGCCGGCATTGGCAGATTTGTGTTGTGGTTGACATTGACAAATGCGGAATAAAAAACACGTTTCAGATGAAATTTCTGATAAAGCGCTTCGGTTACACTCATAATCTGGTAATCATTTTCCGGCGTAGCGCCAATAATCAGCTGTGTACTCTGCCCGGCCGGAACAAACTTTGGCGCGTTTCGATAAACGGCGACTTCGTTTTTATTTTCCGTAATGCCTGTCTGGATCTGGCGCATCGGTTTTAAGATCGTCCGGCGTGATTTGTACGGGGCCAGTTTTTTTAAACTCTCGGAGGTCGGAAGCTCAAGATTAATGCTCATACGGTCTGCCAGAAAACCGGCGCGTTCAATCAGCGCAGGGTCGGCGCCCGGAATCGCCTTGACATGGATATAGCCGTTAAAATCATATTCATTGCGCAGTTTATAGAGCGTCTGATAGATTAAATCCATGGTGTAATCTGGGCTGATCATAATACCGGAACTTAAAAACAGTCCCTCGATATAGTTCCTTCGGTAGAACTCAATGGTGAGCGTACAGATCTCTTCCGGTGTAAAAGATGCCCGGGGAATGTCAGAATTGCAATTGTTGCGGCAGTATGCGCAGTTAAAAATGCATTCATTTGTAAAAAGAATTTTTAACAGAGAAATACAGCGCCCGTCAGCCGCAAACGCATGGCAAAGTCCCGCCGCAAGCGAATTTCCAATGCCATGCCCGTTTCCTCTGCGGTTGACGCCGCTCGATGTGCATGCAACGTCATATTTTGCCGAATCAGACAGAATGTTTAATTTTTCTATGAGCGGCATATTTTGCTGAAGGATCATAAATCCGGTCTCGCCTTTCTGTTGTATTATATGCAAACTTATGTTCGACATTATAATAGCACGTATGTTTGTTTTTTTCAAGTACTTTATGTAAAAAACTTTTTGCAAACGCGGCGAAGCTTTGATGATTTACTCCCCTTTTACAGGAATCACGTTAAAACTTATCCGTAATTCCCCAAATCCTTGTTCTTAGCCGTAAAAACTGTTCATTCATATTTTCCTGATGAATAATGCCGGAATAATCAAGCGAATTTTTTACGCCTGTTAATAAAACAGACATAACGGATTCGTTTTCTTTCGTTGTAAAAACCCTCCTGTAGTGATCTAATTGTCCTAATGTTCTCACCGTTGCAAGAATATTTTCTTCCTGTTCGCACAGATAACCAATATATTCGTACAGATCCTTAAATATTTCAATCTGCTTTGATGCAAGCATAAGCTCATAGCTGGCAAGCTCCGAGTATTTTCTGTGTTCGTAATCACGCCATGCGCTTTCGCGCAGCATTTCCAGCAGTACGCTGTCCCTGCTCAACATTTCATACAGCTCGTTTCCGCGCGGCGAGATATAAAGCCTGCTTTTGTCGCTCAGCGATTCCGGTTTATCCAGCGTTTTCATATCGTCAATATCTTTGATGGATTTTCTTAGAACTCTTTTTTCAAACAGATAGTTGAGCGCTACGATAAATTTTTTTGTAATATTATTTCCGAATATTTCTTCCCATTCTTTTTTTACTGTTCCAAGCGTTTCCGCGTTGATTCCGTAGGAATCAAAGCCGCCCTTTTTGACGAAATAGACCAGGACGAGCAGGCAGTAGACGCTGAAATCCGCTTTCTCGGTCGAATAAAATAAATTGGGAATTACGGTATCGCCGTCGCCCCAGAATACCTCTTCCTCGTTGCAGGCGAGCGCCCGGATTACATTGATATTGTTAAACGTATATTCCGGCGAGGATAAGGTAAAGATACTTTCCTTTGACCTGTTTTTCTGCACCCAGAAACGGTTTGCAAAAACCTTGGAATAGGATGCCAACGCCTCGCGAATATTAAAAAAACAAAGCGCCTGAATCATTTCTTTGTATTTCCCTGCAAAAACTCTGTTCATATTCATCAGCTCATGATAGCAGTCTGTCCAGGTTGTCATATTTCCTATTTCACGGTAGCTTTTTGTCGTATAATATTGAAATCTTTCTTCAAAAAAACGGTCCAGATCGAGCATATTCTTTTTCATAATAGCAATTCTGCTGAATGAAAATGCCGAGATTCGCTGGCTGGAGTTTAAGATTCGATAGGTATGCGGACGCACGGAGATCAGAAGATTTACAAAATAATCCTGATTGTCCCAAAAGTCAGTGTCCTGCATACATTTCTGGAACCGCAGGAAATTACAGATGGTCTGTTTCTGATACTCTTCCGGAAGCGTCTCGATATCGTCCAGAATGATAATGAGACGTCTGATATCCGTGTTCTTCTTTGTAATAAAAAATTTTAAGCGGTTGGACTGAAATTCAAACGGGTTTTCTTTAAAAGCAGTTTTCAGGCGCTTTATGGTGAGATCATGGACAGATAAATCCATTTCGTCAATGGGTTCGTCAGTTTCAAGTATATGGGATGAATGTTTTCTTAGAAAATCATAAAACTCTGTTTTACCGGAATCTGTGCTCATCAGTTCGCGCAAATCCGGATATTCTTCTTCCAGTTTTGTGCATACAGATGAGATGCGGGCCGGAAGATTAAATGTTTCCATATCGGCAATCTGATAGCCGTCTAAAAACGTGGGAAATACCAGCTCTTTTTTATCGGGGTTTAAAATTGTTTCATTTCTGATACCAAGGCCAAAGCAATGACGAATGGAAGTCGTTTTCCCTATACCGGTATAACCGACGCAGAATTTTACCATATGTGTCAGCGAATTGCGAAAATTGTCGATCTGTGTTTCAAATTCCGAATCGGGAATATACATATTTTCAAATTCTGTTTTATTTTTTGCGACTTCATCCGAATTGAACAGGTTATCAAATTGTTCGCTGAATTTCCGGTAGATATCGCTTTCGCCCAATTCTATCTTTCTCTTAAAACGATTATTAATCTTAAGCATACGCATATTTTTGTCTCCTATACTAATTTTTTTTGAGTTTCGCTTATATTTGCTCTGACATCTCTTAACAGCCGGCGCATATCGTCCTGATTTATGATGCCGGAATAGTTAAGTGAATTTTCAACGCCATCCAGAAGATTCTCTACAGCCAGCTTATCGCCAAATATTTTTTTGTATTCCTCCTGTTTCGCGACATTGCCTGCCGTAATCAGAATATCCTCCTCCGTCTCCCGCAGATAGTCTATGTATTCCAGCAGATCCTTGAAAATCTGGATTTGTTTTGCGTTATTCATCAGCACCCGGCTGGAAAATCTGGAATACAATGCTCTGTTTTCATAATCACGCCATGCATTTTCACGCAGCATTTCCAGATATACGCTGTCTCTCCCAAGCATGTCATAGAGTTCGTTCCCTCTCGGCGAAATATATAATTTACTGTTTTCTCTGAGCGCCTCATCCGCATCCTGCGCTTTCATGTCATCGAAACATACGGTAGATTTGTTGATGACGCCCTGCGCATACAGAAATCTGACTGCGGAAAGAAATTTGTCCGTTATTTTGGGATCAAAGATATCGTTTAATTCTTTTATGATTGTTTTGACACTTGCCGCATTCATCCCATAATCTTCAAATCCTTTCTGTCGATAAAAATATTTGAGCATCAGCAGGCAATAGATACTTAAATCTTCTGTCCGTTTTGTCAGGAGGATATCAGGAATAATCGTTTTAGCGTCGCCCCAGAAAACCTCCTCCTCGTTACAGGCGAGCGCCCGCATGACGCTGATGCTGTCAAAATCTCTTCCTGTCTGTTCCATCGAATTCTGTACCCAAAAGCGGTTTACAAAAATACGGGCATAGGCGGCAAGTGCGTTTTTTGTATTTAAACAACACAGTTTGTGGATGCTGTCTGCGTATTCCTGCGGAAAGCACGCGTTTTGTTCCATTAATCGCTGATATGCTTCTGTGGATGTCACATCGGCTGCAATGCGCCTGCTGCAGTAATCAAAACATTTTTTTAATACAAGCGCAAGATCAGCGGATTTCTTTTTTGTAATGGTTGGTTCATTTGTAGGAAACGTTTCCAGTGTACGGTCGTTATTTAAATTCCGGTTTGTGTGCGGGCGGATTGAAATCAGTAAATGTACGGCATATGCGCCATTTGCCGGATAAAGCGTATTCTGCATACAGTTCTGCAGCTTTAAAAACTTCCCTATGATGGTTTTCTGGAAATCCTCCGGAAAGGTTTCCAGATTGTCCAGAATAATAATCAGCTTTTGATAATGCGTATAATTTTTTGAAATATAAAATTTTAACCGGCTTGCGAAAAATTCGAATGGACGGTGTTTATATGCGCCATGCAGCTTCTTGCGTATCAACTCCTCATCACTCATATCCATGGCGTCAACCGGGTCTACATATTCCAGCGCATAGGGAGAAAAACGACGCATAAAATCAAAAAATTCTTTTTTCCCCTCCTGGCTTTTTAAAAGAGCCCGAAGTTCCCGGTGTTTGTCCTCCAGTTTGCTGCAGACTGCGGAAATACAGGGATACAGTTCAAAATTCTGCGGATTTTCCATTGTATCACTTTGAAAAAAGACAGGGAAAATCAGTTCTTTCTTTGCCGGATTCGTATGAGCCTCATTGTCAATCCCCAGTCCAAAGCAATGCCGTATTGCCGTGGTTTTTCCGACACCGGTATATCCGGTGCAGAATCTGGCCAGACTTGTCGCAGAGTTGCGGAAGTTTTCAATCTGCGCTTCAAATTCATCGTCATTGACATACGTTTCTTCAAACTCCTGCGATGTTTTCACCGTTTTCCTGGTATCCAATAAATAATCAAACTGCCTCTGAAATGTATGATACAAATCACTTTGCCCAATCCGGTAATCTCTCTGATAGTCCTGATTAATTTTAATTACATGTTCTGTCATTTCGTTCTCCTTTGTTTTCGGACTCGTTTTACTGCAATATTAACATAGGCGCCCGGCTGCCCATCCACTAATGTCAGCCCAAGCGTTCCGCTATAGCGCCGGTTCCTGAAATCGTCTTTGTATGATATGGGTAATGTGTAGGAATCCTCAAAACTGTCGTTCTCCGTACAGACCCTGAAGTAAAAGCCGGAATCTGTCTTTATATTTTTATCACGGATCGTACACATATTGACCTGATGCATATTTTCACATTCTATGCAGGCGGTAATATAAATAAACGAAGCGCCGGTTCCGATCACTATCTCCGGCAGACCATGCTTATACCCTTTTCTTAACGTTGTGGTATTCAGGACTCTGATATTGATGCAGCAGGCCGTTTCCTCTCTGTGGTCTTTTCTGTTAAAGTACAGTTCCGCCAGTTCAGTAAGATGTGCCAGAAAATAACCGCCAATTTCAATCAGGATCGCAAACAGCATAATGGTATATGGCATGCGCTCCTCCGTCTTTTCTGACAAACCGAGTGCAGACGCAATGACCGAATAAACGTTTAATCTGGCAAAAAGCCAGCAGATAAATATAATCAATAATGCTATCATAACCAGTAAGTAAATTTTTTTCCGATTCATGCAGTACCTCCCGGTTTATCCTGATCCGGACAGATCTGGTTTATTTTTGCCGAGCAAAATAAACTTCAAAAATAGTTGATTAAATTATAAAAGATATCCGCTGATATTTCAAGCGAAATTACAAAGCAGAATTGCGCATCATATCCTTTGTTTCAGAGTTTTACAGCGATAAGACCACAAACAGAAAGCCCGCTGTTTTGCGGGCTTTTCCATACAGGCAGATGCTTTTTTTGCAGTCGCCAGAATGGTCGCAGCAAAAGGCCTTTTCTGGAACGGGCAGTATAGGTGATATCAATGTACCCGATTTTAACGACAATCAAAAAATTAAGCAGGGAACAGATTGCGGACAAATAGAAACCAACAGCAAGAAAGGGATAGCAGAACAGAACTTATTATTTTAGATACCAACCCCCCGATACGAACGGAAATATTTTCCAGACAACAATACCGAAATAACGCGGGCCATTGTGGAACTTTATAAGAAATGGAATGGCCGTCCTGCAGCTAACCGGGCATTAAACCACAGACAGTTGGCCATGGAATGCCACGAATTGAAACCGCCCCCGGTTCCTGGGATTATTCTTAAGAATCAGGAACGGAACACCGGTTTAACAACAGTCCCTTTCTTTTAAAATATCACGTATTGTCTGCATTGTGAGATCTACCGAAGCAATTTCATCTGCACATCGTTTTAATTCTTCCCGGATTATGGCTTCATGTGGAAGGTCTTTCTTATACTTAAGCTGGTGTTCCAGCGCCGCCCAAAAATCAATGGCAATTGTGCGAATCTGAATTTCGGCATAAATTCCGCTCACGTTCCCCTCTGACATTTGAAGCAGCAGATGCAGGCTTCGATACCCGTTTGGTTTTGGATAAGCAATATAATCCTTCTCTTCGAGGATACGAAACTCTGCTCTGCTTTTCAGCCATGCAGCAACCTGATAGACATCTTCCGCAAACGAACAGACAACCCGGATACCGACTGCATCGTAGACCTGAGAAAGCGCGGCCTGCCTGTTCACCGGCAGCCCGCGTTTTTTCAGTTTCTCTATCATACTCTCCGGTGATTTCAGACGGGAACAGCAATAAATCACAGATTTTGCATGATCCGGATTCTCATCGGAATAAATGGAAATCATTTTTCGCAGCTGTGCCTCTGCTTTTATCAGTCCTGCCAGAGCGGATCCATAAAAATCTTCATATGTCAATGCAAATACCTCCGGAATTTAAATGAATGACTCCCTCTATTACGGGAACACCAAATTTTCTCATAGATAAAGAACTACATCATTTTGTAATATACTGCATCATCGACTGTACCATTGGAAATGTCGCAGTGATCAAAAGCGATTTCCCGTCCGGCGCACTGGCCTGTATTTTCCCATTATGGGAATGAACGATCGCATTTGCGACAGACAGACCGATGCCATAGCCGCCTGTACCTGAGTTGCGTGAGGCATCCGGTCGGTAAAACCGCTCAAACAGTCTGTTTAAATCTTCTTTTTTTACCGACTCCTTTACCGTATTGGAAACGGATAAGCGTATCGACTTATTTAATTTTTCCAGGCGTACAGAGACAATGCCTCCCTCCGGTGAATATTTGAGCGCATTGTCCAACAGAATACTGGTCAGCTGTGCAACTGCTTTTTCGTTGCCGCACAGGGAGAGCGCCGGAGAAACAGCGCACTCAAATTTTTTGCCCTGCGTCTGTGCAATGGCCTGAAACGACGCAGCCGTTTCGGCTACCAAGTCTGAAACAGGAAATTCGACCATCATCATTGTCTTTTTAGATTCCTCCAGACGTGCCAGATAGATCAGATCATTCGTCAGTGCAGTCAGATGTCCTGCCTGTTTTTTAATATCGGAAATCCATTCGCTTTTTCCATGCTCCATTTCCAGAATATCGGCATCTGCCGTAATTATGGTAAGAGGCGTTTTGATCTCGTGTCCGGCGTCTGTAATAAAGCGCTTTTGTTTCTCATAAGCTTCCGAGATGGGACGTATGATTCGATTGGAAAAAAAAACGATAATCAAAAACACAAGAAAATAACCTGCCAGCGAGATTACGATACTGGCATATAAAAAATATTCAAAAGAGAGAAGTTTTCTGCCGCAGTCCAAAAAAATAATTAATGTTGTGTCAGATCGCCTGCGCATCATATAGCGGTAGGCAGCGACAAACCCTTTGGGCCTGTTGTTTCTGATCGCAGTCACAGCATAGTTGGCCGCGCCCAGAGAGTCTACCGACGCGATATGGTTGATTTCTGTCTGTATTGCAGAAACAGTTTCATTGTTTAACGTAACATAAAAATATCTGGATTCGTATGGAACTTCCGGGGACATATCCTCTGGCAGGTCAAATTCAGCGTTTTCCTGATCCAACGGAAAATCACCGTTATTGTCAGCGAGCAGCTCCAGAATTTTATCTGCATTTGAAAGAACATTTCTGTAATTTACAATGTTGATACCCGTAATAAGCAAAATCAGCACAAACAATAGCGCAGACATTGACAACAGGATAAATCTGATCTGCAGTTTTCTAATCATACCCAAAACCACACCTTTCTGTAGCCTCTTTCCCTTTTATCCGCTGTTTTGCAGTGTATAGTTACGTTTTGCATCGGCGGTGATCACAACGTCAGCATGGAGTGCGTCCAGCTTTTTGCGAAGATAAGATATGTAAACCCAGACAATTTCCAATTCCGCATCCTGATCATTTCCCCAGATCTTTTCAAAAAACCGCTGCGCCAAAATCGGTCGGCCGGAGTTTGTCATCATAAGTTCCAGCATTTGAAATTCCCTGTTTGTCAGACGAAAACAGCCGCTCGGCGATGACAGCTCAAACGTACTGCGATCCAGACAGATATTGCCGCAGTAAAGTCTGTTACTGTCCGCTGCCTGATTTCTTGTCATCGCACGTATTCTTGCCAGCAGTTCCCTTGTGTCAAATGGTTTCGTCAGATAATCATTTGCACCGCAGTCAAGTCCCAGCACTCTGTCGTCAATCTCCGTCTTTGCCGTCAGAAGCAGAACCGGGATCCTGCTGCCGGAGCTTCTTATCTCTTTTAACACAGTAATCCCGTCCATTTTTGGCATCATGATATCTAACACAGCGCCATCATAGTTGCCGGATTTAAGATGCTCCAATGCGTCGATTCCATTGTCCACAGCGTCTGCCTCATAGTGATCCGACTGCAGTATTTTCAAAACTGCCCGTGACAGTGAGCGTTCGTCCTCCGCTAATAAAAGCCTCATTGTCTACCCGCCTTTTTTCTTAGTAAATCTATGATAACCAAAAATATTTAAATTCGGTTGAAAAATCTATGAAAAGTCTGTGAAATCAATCCTGTCTGAGCTCCGCGAATTTCGGGCTGCAGACACCTGGCCTTTTGCATTCGCGTCATCCATAATCAGTTCGCCGATTTCCGGGGCCACAATCTTTCCGGACAGAGGATTTTTAACGCTGTCAATCTTTGATGTAATGACCGCATCTACATCCGATTTTTCAAAAGCAAGATCCGTGCCCGTCATTTCGCAGTCAATCAGCTTTAGATTTCTGCAATAGCAAAACGGCTGCGTTCCGGTAATTTTACAGTGAAGCAGCGTCAGTCCTCTGGAGTACCATGCCAGATATTCTCCATTTAATACGCTGTTTCTAACAGTAATATTTTCCCCGTGCCAGAATGCGTCTTTCGTGTCTAACACACAGTTTTCAAAAGTTGCATTTTTAATGTACTGGAAAGAGTATTTGCCCTGAAAAGTCACGTTTTTAAAAGTCAGATTTTCCGAGCGCATCATAAAATATTCGCTGTCCGCCGTGGTATCTTCCATATGTATCCCTCGTGCGGACCAGCCAAATTCCGGTGAAACAATGTCGCAGTTTTGAATCCGGATATCGCTGCACTCCCGCAGCGCTTTAATCCCGTGCAGTCTGCAGTCTGTAATTTCTATATGTTCGGAATACCACAGCGCGGCTCTGCAGAGAGCTGTCATTTCCGAATCGCGGATTATAAGTTCTCTGTCATGCCAGAATGGATAACGCAGGTTAAAAAAGCAATGCTCGATTTTAATATGATCTGACTCTTTGAGTGCGCTCTCACCGTCTGCGGGCCCGTCAAACGAGCAGTTTCTGATCAGCACGCGGTCGCTTCCATAGAGCGCGCGTTCCATGTCAAATGACTGATTTTCAATGATTGTCATAATAATCTCCATTCCGAGAACGTTTAGTTCGAGGAACCGCAGGAGAAATCTGCGAATGCAGTTTCTTCTGTCGGATCAGGGCTCATTTGTGACGTTCTCGGCACAATATAGCCACCGCGAATAAATTCGCGTGTGATAAAATCAGCTATCGAGCTGATTTTTCACACTAACCCCCATGTCGCAGCTTCGCTGCGACTCATATCGAGATGAAAAACGCCCGTTTTTGGCGTTTTTCGGCGTGAAACTTAGTACGTCTTGGCGAAATGCCCATTGGCATGAGCCTTAGATGT
>CAMUHN010000020.1 GCA_947088675.1 uncultured Roseburia sp. | reverse complement strand
CACGGTCTTCCTTATGATCGTACTCATACTGCCTGTTTGGGAAAACAGAAACCGCAGACATCGTTGGAGAAAGCCCGATTTTCTTTAAATTTGCGACCACCTCACGCACCACACGTTCAAAGCCGATCGGATAGCGGATCTGCGCCGTCTCTTTTCTGCCGAGATTCTTTCCCGTTACTTCAAAACCGATTCGATAGCCTTCTGTTATGGTATCCGCAATCTTTTTAATCTCTTCGTCAGAGCGCCCATATAAAAAGGAAGCCGTCTTTAATTCATTATCGCCAATATACGCGCCGTATGCGTACAGATATCTGAGATCTGACAGATCGCTCTTCTCTGTAATCTGAAGTTCAAAATCTTCGTTTTTATCAATCAGGCGGCGTACTGCCTCCCCCTCAAAGATCTCGCTGTAATCATGAAAATAAGAAGAAATATCACCTGTCATAATTTTCACACAGTCGCTTTCTTCTTCCGCTTCAAACAGGTTGTACAATTCGACAAATAACTCCATTGCCATCGTAATCCGCATTTTATCGCCGCGGAACGCACTGCCTGTACAATCAAAAAAATGTGCAAGAAGCATGGACAATCCTGCTGCCGCTTCTCCCAGCACTTCTTTTGCATACTCCGGATTTGCATAACTTTTCGCATATTCGGCTTTGTCTGCAATCTGCCCGTACAGTGCGTCATTTGTCTGCCTGCACTGCTCCATAGAGCGCCCCGCAAGCTTTCCGTCCTCTTTCGCTTCACACAGCCCGGCTAACAGCAATAGAAAATGCGCTGTCTTTTTAAAATAATCCTGATATGGCTCTTTGAGCAAAGGATCGCTCTCGATCATCCGGATCCGCTCATTTACAAGCGCAAAACGTTCCGCTGCCGCCTCGTTTGATTCCTGATAATAATCTGAATATCCCATGCAATGCTTCCTTTCCTATGCCAGAAGAAATCCCGCCGCATAGAGCGCAGCCCATATTCCAACGGAAAAAAAAGAAGTGAAAGAAGCCAGACAGGGGAACAGTTTAAATGAGTTTTCCTCACGCAGACTGAACATGGCAAGTACAAATGCAACTATGCCAAGCAGCATCGCCGCAACACCCACACTCCCCAGATACATGCTTGCGTTTCCCTTTTTCCCGCAGGAATAAAACGCTGCGGCCACAAAGATCCCGATGGATACCAACGCCAGCAAAAATGCGGTAATCCCCCGTACAGACTGTTTTTTTTCGGTAAATTTATATCCGCTTCTATGTCGTGCCAGTATGCTCCTCCTCCTTTCCTTCATTCCCGCCTTTTATACGGATCAGGGCCCGGCAGGAAAAAAATCCTGCTATCGCGCCAATCGTATTTAATATCATATCGTCCACATCAAAACTGCCTACTTTCGAGATCAGCTGCAGCGTTTCCACAAACAGGCTGAATTCAAACCCATACAGCGCTGTCCGCCATAATTTACGGCATCTTGCCCAAAACAACGGCAAAAAGGCGCCAAACGGCATAAACGCCGCAATATTCCCTACAAGGTTGACTGCAACGGCGCCAATGCCAAGAACACGCCAATATTTCAGAAAACGTCTGATTTCCTTTAACGGCATCAGATTGTAATGATAGCTGCGTTCGCTGTATGTCCTCCCCATACTCTCTGAAAAGAACAGGAAATAACACAGCACGATAAGATACAGGATAAATAGTACGATTGCCACACGGCGTTTATTTTTGCTAATTACATCCATATTCATTATAATATGCATCAATTGCTGTTTTTATTTCATCGTTAATCACAATCCTGCTCTGACACGGCCGGTTATACAGATGTTCTACCACCTCGTCCATCGTTACAATCGCATTTGTCTCAAACCCGTATTTTTCATGTATCTCGTCAAGAGCTCCCATCCTGCCGCCAAGACCTTTTTCCATACGGTTTAATGAGACGATTAATCCAACTACTGTTACATCCGCCTGCGCTTTCAGAATTGGATATGTCTCTTCTATTGACTTCCCGGATGTCGTCACATCCTCAATAATCACTACCCTGTCGCCCGCATTTAACCGGCTGCCCAGCAGTATACCGGTATCCCCATGGTCTTTTGCCTCTTTCCGGTTGGAACAATAGCGTATTTCCTTTCCGTACAATTGGTAAAACGCAATTGTTGCTGCCACACTAAGAGGAATCCCTTTATAGGCCGGCCCAAAGAGCACGTCAAAATCTTCTCCATAATGCGAATGTATCGCCTTTGCATAATATTCACCCAGACGCATCAGCTGACTGCCTGTTACATACGCCCCGGCATTCATAAAAAATGGCGATTTACGGCCGCTTTTTAATGTAAATTCACCAAATTTTAACACATCACTCTCTACCATAAACTCAATAAACTCTTCTTTATAAGTATCCATGTATCCGTAAGCCTCCGTTTTTACAAATATTTCTCTCTGTTTCATGGTTATATAATTTTCCCAATTTTACCATACTCCCCGTTTATATTCAACCATTTTTGTTTCTTCCTGTTAATTTTGATTAACAGTTCAGCCTTCGGCTTCACTGTTACAGAATCCGCTCCATTTAAAATTTGCCTGCGGCAAAGGAGCAGATTCCCGGCTATTCCGCACTACTGGCTGCTAACTGCGCAGCAAGTGCGCAGTTGCAGGCTGAACTGTTACAATTTTGACTCATCCATGTTACTGTTTCCTCCGAAACACACCCATACTCTCAGAAAACCGCCGTACAGGGAAATCCCCGTACGGCGGCAGATAAAAATTACTTTACAGACGGATGCTATGTAACCCGGTGCGGGATAAGGTCCGTGCATGCTGCCACCAAAAGAAGCGAGACTTTCTGGTACTAAAATATCGCCCGCCATTAAAAATGGTGAATCGCAGACCTGCTTTTTATTGCAAATTATCTTTTCAGATGTTATCATTTTAAATAACCTGAAGCAGAATGGAGCTCACATGAAAAAACAAAAGAAAGAAATTTTACTGCAGTCCGGAAAGAGACTGCGCGAAACAAGGCTGCGGCTTGGAAAAACAAAAGAAGAATTTGCTGCGGCGCTGGGCGTCTCAGAAAATCATTATAATAAATACGAATCCGGCGCAGTCGGACTATCAGCTTTTAAGCTGCTGTTATTGAATCAAAAATACAGCATTGACGCCACCTGGCTTGTCACAGGTACGCGTACAGTCAGCAGAATCGATCCGGAAAGCTGCTTCACAAACTGCAGCCCCGAGGAGAAAAATGCACGGATTGACTGTATTCTTGCAGCAATGTCGGCTAAACTGAAAAAATAACCGCTGCATATCAGGTTCCAGAATACCCTGCAAACCAGCCAGAATCCAGCCAGACTTTTAACGCAAACCCAAACAATCATCCCTGCCTGTCGCAAAACTGACATGATATACCATTATATCCCGCTCTTTTATACAGTATCCTTTGCTTCTTTCCCCCCCAACGTACTCCAGAAATGCTTTCCATGTTTCTATGTCCTCTCTGTTCAAACAGTGAGGACATACCAATTTTAATTATATCATTAAAAGACTGGATGCCGCCTCCTCCGGTGTCAGGTTAAACTTCTTCTGTATTTTTTCTATAATTTCCTGTTCCGTCATCCCCATTTCCCGGTACACCGATATCGTTCCATAAATTTTGCCTTTCTCCAGTCCCTGTTTCATTCCTTTCTCCAGTCCCTGTTTCATTCCTTTCTCCAGTCCCTGTTTCATTCCTTTCTCCAGTCCTCGGCGCATTCCCTCTTCCAGGTTTTCTGCATCCCTCATTAGCAATGTCATATACTCACGCCTCCATTCTCTGTTCTTTTTTACCTCCTCCACGGCTTTGTCCAGTTCTTTTATGTAGGTATCCTTTGCTTCCTTTCCCCCAACGTACTCCAGAAATACTTTCAGTTCCTCGCTTATATCATCCATATCGCCTGACGCATTTAAAAAAATTTTTGTCGCCCCGTCTTCCAGCCTTATTCTTTTGTCTTCTTTACACATATTCTCAAATGTGTATCTATGCCTCCCCTGTTCGAACATATCAAACAAACAGATAAATATGATATAACATGGTTTTAGCTGCTTATAGTGCTCTCCCCTGTCTATCATCTGCATATCAACCATACTCTGGTAATACCGTGTTCTTTTCGGCAGTTCTCTTGTATTGGCAGCCTGTATCTCTATATCATATACAGTTCCTTTTCCGTCCCTTACATATACATCCAGACGCACACTTTTTGCATCAATATCCGGCTTTATTGCCTTTTGCGCTTCCGGATACTCAATCCTCTCGATCTCCAGCTCCGGCAATATCCTCCGCAGCAATTCAAGACACAATTCAGGATCCTGCATTACTTTCCCAAAGATAAAATCGTTTGAAATTCCTAAACTCTCCCAGATCTCATCCGGTCTTATCTTTCTGTTTTCTTTCTCCATTCCGGTTACCTCCCGTAATTTTCCCATATGTATATTCTTCCAAACGTTTTCTTCTATAATATTATTTAATTTACGTACAAACAAATGAATACATTTCTAAAGTAAAAAACTTTCGATACCCGGAAATCAGATTTGTTCTTAAATTGTAAACAGCTTATTGCTCATTGATAATAATATTTGCTGATACAGAAAAAGTTTCATCTCCCTGATTCTGAACAAAGAATCTATATTGCCCTTGCTCCTGTATTGTAAACTCATTCTCAAACGCAGAACTCACATCAATATAACTGTATTCGCTATTTGCCTCATTAATAATTCCAACTCTGCAAACTTTTGTATCTGGCATAACTACGCCATTTATCGTAAAAAATTGTCCTCTTTCCAGACACATACTTTCTGAAACATAATATGTATTTGATTCCAAAGGAACTACCTCCATTGTTATGATACCTGTATTAGTATTTGTAAATAATTTTTCATTTATAGCTGTGAATTCTGCTGAAGTGTTACCCCATTTATTATAAGATAAAACCGGTTCATCAAATTCTCGTTTTTCTTTAACTTCAACATATTCTGTCGTCTCATAAATACTATCATATAGAAATGACAACCTACTTCCCAATACATAAGAAATTATTATACTAAAAATAACAAAACATAATGATATAAAAGCATTAAAACATTTATTACAAAAGGTTAATTGTTTTCGTTCATTTATGAAGTCAATCCTATGTTTTAAATCAGTAGAATCTATAGCCAGATTCGCAACGGTATGATCTCTTTTTTTCTTTTCAGATGATCTAGTGCATGCTAATACAAAATTAAAATATCCGCGCGCATCCATTTGACCTCTTAATGCTCTTATAGTACTGCAATCGCAATGATACTCACACAAATTGTCAAGAACATCATTTCGATGCTCGGCAAATTTTTCAAAAACCAGCATCATTCCTGCAAACGCACTACACTGTTTAAAAAATATGTCATGATGTTTATAATGTATCAGTTCATGATAATAAATTATCTGTAATTGATCACTTGAATACAAACGGTAAGGTAGTGTAATTCTATTACAGAATGTTCCCTCTATTCGAGGATCTGGAACTGTATTACTACGATATATTTCAATTGGCCAAATCACTCTTAATCGTTTCTTTGCACGATTAAAAATAATCCTTGCATCTGGATCCTCTTCCGGAATATCAAAAACAGTAATTCTCTTATCTTTAACATTGTATTTAAAATGAATATACACAGCCATACCAATCCAACATATGAATAATACCAAAACAACAACAGCCATAATTGTTGTACTGCGAAAATTTAACTGCCAGATCTGATCTCCTTGTAAGTACCCGTTTTTATTAAGTAAATTATTCAGAACAAAACCAAAAGGAAAAATATAAAAAAGACATACAAAGCGAAGTGTAGTACATGCCGTATCTGACAATCTAACTTTTAATACCCAATAAAAAAATCTCCATATAATATCCAAAACAAATCCAGTTAACATCATCAAGAAAAATGCAATAAAAAATTGGCAACACAAATTTAGCATCTCAAATTTACCTCTCAACTAATAATTATCCTGTTATAATTTGGGAAAAATCAATTTATAAATCGCCTAAAATATTTACTTTTATTTTAGAATAAAAATCATATTGTATATTAAGAAAATTCTTCTCAAAATAGTCAACCGTTATTACTTTGCTCTCATAATCTACTATCCAATATTCACAAACTTTATATTTTTTATAATAATAAAATTTTTTTATATAATCATCTATTAAACTATTTGGGGAAACAATTTCAATAATACAGTCTGGCGCACCATTACATCCTGTTTTTCCCAATTTATGTACATCAGAAATAATCATAATATCCGGTTTAACAATTATAAGAGGCCTGTCACACAATTGTACATCAAAAGGACCAATAAAAACCTTTTTGGAGCTTCTATTAGCTTTAAGATAAATATTTATCAAAGAAGAAATTTCAATCAAAATTGTCTGATGTTCTTGTGTTAAAGATGTTTTACTACGAATAAACCCATCGTAAACTTCTATATTTGACTCCTCCGGAATTTCGTTATATTGCTCTATTGTAATTTCATGCGACCACAATTGTAATTCATCGATAAATTTCTGTGCATTCACTTTTCTAATCTTCCATTTCTTAATAACTATAGTTCTTTTACTTTATATTCATAAAAACATTAACCGAAGCAAAAATATCTTTTTCACCTTTATTCTGTATAAAGATCTGATATTCTCCATCTTTCTGCACCACAGCTTCACCCTCAAAAATTTCTTTTACTTCCATGTATCCCATGCAATCACCTCTCTCACTAATAATGCCAATCCAACAATTTTCAGTATCTGGCATAATTACACCATTTATAGTTATATATTGTCCTTTTTTCATATGAACAAAATCCGATATACAACTACTATTTGATTCAATTTGCCACTCCATTTTAATAATATTTCCATAATCCAATGTAGTAAGCATTCCTTCATTTATCATAGATATTTCATTTGACACTGTATAATTCATTGCATCAAACAATAAAACATTCTTTAAATATTCATCTCGTTGAATCACATTAATTTTCTCTGTATTTTGATAAATTAAATCATTTAATTCTGCCATCCCATATCCCGTAATATAAGATATAGTCATATTTAAAATCACAAACAACAATGTTACCAGAAAAACTAATTTTGAAGATTTTTGTTCTATGTCCTCATATCTTTCTATATAGTGTATTCTCCGCTTTATCTGTAGGGAGTCCTTATTAAGTTCTACAATCAGGTGTTCATGCTCTCCTCGTTTGTCACGTTTCTTTGTACTTTCTACAATATTATTAAAATATTGTCTGGCACTCATATCTTCATTCAATACAACTATAGTGCTTAAATCACAATGGTATTCACATAATTCATCTAACATTTTATTTCTAAATTCTGAAACACCTTTAAACATCCACAACATCCCAGAAACCAGGACACTGCAATATTTATAAAAAAGGTCATGATGTTTAAAATGCATTAGCTCATGACTGTAAATCACTTTCAACTGATCATTTGTATACATATGAAAAGGCAAAACTATTCTACCGTGAACAACCCCATGTAATCTTGGTCCTTTGACCATGTCATTTCGATGAATACTTACAAACCCATTTATTTTTAATTTGCTTTTAGCCTCTTTAAACACTTTCACAGCCTGCATACTCTCTTCTGGTAAATTACCGATATTATACTGTCTTAATAGAATAAATCTTTTTCCCACCTTAAATATCGTTATCCCCATCCAAAGGATCAAAAAGACACACATACTGACTCCCATCGTTTCAGTAACACGAAAGTTCAATTGCCACAATTGATCCCCTTGTAAATATCCATCTCTCTTTATCAGATTAATCAAAAGATATCCTATCGGAACAATATAAAACAAACACACACAGCGCAGCGTATTACATGCTATTTTAGATACCTGCTTCTTCATCTTTCTATATAAAATCCACCATATTATATTTGAAATAAAACCTGTCATCATCATTAAAATAAATGCGATAAAAATCTGACCACCCAGACTAAACATTATGTCTTATGCCTCCCCAAGAATCACTAAAAACGATATCTTTCTAACCTCTCACTTTAATTATAATATGTTTTTTATTTTTTTCAACTAAGCATATTAAAAACATTTTTTATTTTTAAAAAAGAACAGTGCTAATCCACCGTTCTTTTTCCGTTACTCCATACTTTAATTCAAGAATATTTTATTTAAATACAGCCAATTATTATATATGTAGTACTTTATCATAAAATATAAAGGGGATACACCCCATTTTCAACAAATAACTTAAATCCTCTATCAAATCGCTGACCGATTACTCATTTCTTAATACTAACATACACTTTCTAATGATAATAATATGTAACAGATGCTGTAACAGTTTGCCCAGTACCTTTATTCTGAACCATAACACGATAATTACCATTAGCTGGTGCTTCAAATGTATATGCAAGAGACTTAGTACCTTCTATACACTGCACATCGCCATTACTATCTCTCATCAATCCAAGCCAGCACTTAACCGTAGTAGGAACTATCATTGCTGCCATAGACACTTTCTGTCCTGCCTTTAAATACATTACATCCGACACGTGACGTTTCCCCGGGTCAATTGTCCATGTACCCGAAGCTATTTCATTGGGATTCAACAACGGCATAATCCCATCTAATTCGTTCTGGGAATAATCAATCCCTGTATAGGTGTTGTCATCTTCACCGGATATAAAAAACGGTTGCAATGCAGTTGTTTCTTCTGCTTCCTCTGTCACAGCCTCGGCCTCGCCTGTCTCAGCGGCGAATGCAGATGCCGTATTCATCATTACAAATGAAGCAGTAAAAAGTACCGCCAAACCTTTTGCCATCTGTTTTGTCTTCATATGTTTTCTCATTATCATTGAATCTCCTTTCTCTTTACAACGGTTCATCTCATAACAAGGAATACTATTATGGTTTTCAACAATGGCTTATAAAATATTCTCTAAAGTAACGTTTATTTTCAACTCACTTTTCTGAAGAGCCTGTAGCCGGAAAGTGATCGAAAATCAAAATCTATGATAAAAATGTCTAACGTGCAGAAGCCTTCCACATCTTGAACTCCTGCACGAGAACCTGACAATCTGTTTTATAACTTGTTTATTTCCTCCTGCAATTCCTTTCTCTGTTCATCACTCAGCATGTCTTTGCAAAGTGCACATGCCAAATCTCCCATATCGCCCTGTGCGAAATATGCTGCATTTTCTTCCATCGTAGCTTTCCAAAAGTCTTTTTTGCTGACTGCAGGCACATAATAGGTATAGCGGCCTTTGCGATAAACTGTCAAAAATTCCTTCTTTACCAGCCGTGCCAAAAAAGTAGAAACTGTCTGTGGTTTCCAACTCTTGCCGTTCTCGTGATTGACTTTATCCATGATCTCCTGCAATGCCAAATCCTCTGTAGAATCCCAGATGACTTTCATAACGAGCCGTTCGCAAGTTGAAATATCGTTCGTTTCCATTCTCATGCCCCTTTCTACGTTCCCTCAAACCCTTTAAAAAGCTTGAAAGCCCAGTTTGTATTATCGTTCCTACCACAGTATAGCGTATCCAAAAATAGAAATCTATAGAACTTTTTAATTTTAATATTTCGCAATTTGAGAGAAGTTTTTAGACAATTATAAGAATATTACAAAATTTTTTTGATATTAGATTTGAATAAAAAGTAGAAATTGACAGAGATTAAATATTATACTTAATAAATTGTATTCTTTCCGGTTCACTTTTGCAGTCTGTGTCATTTCAACTTTCTAGAAAGGAAAACTACGGAAAATGAATAATTTTAATTTTCAAACTGGCATGCGCTTGCAAAATGCAAGATTACAAAATGGATATACCATAGAAGAATTTGCAAAAACACTGAACATATCAACCGTACATTATCGGAAACTGGAAAACGGAACTTATCGACTATCTGCGGAAAAAATGCAAACTCTTTATCAGATGTATCAAATTGATCCAGCTTATCTGATCACTGGTGAACAAAAATACACGTTTCACCTGGAATCTTACATGAAATCCTGCAGCAAAGATGAACATGATTTGATTCTCCAAAAGATTGTAAACCATATGAAACACCTGCTCAAAAACTAAAATTAAATGACTTTCTTCCTATTTATATAGTTCCGGTCTGAATACAGTAATCTGGTACAAAATCAAAAAATGACACAGATACAAAAATGGGGATATACAATCCCTATTTTGCAGCAGATCTGTCCTTTAAGCCGCCACCCTTTCTGTGAACTTCTGCAGAACCTAACCTAATCCGGAAAACAATGTCGTTTTTTCAGAATACTGTCATTCTGCGTCAGCTGCCTGATACAAATCTCAAACTTTTGACCACCGGGCAGAACAACAACGAACCTGTCCTCCTTGTCATACGTCATAATATCTACCAGACCAATCACCTGCTCCCCAAATTCGTTTAACAATTCAAAAAGCAAATCCTTAAATAAATTTTTATCCATTCTCTGTCCCTCCCAGGTATAATAACTCTATCTTACCACAATGGTTGAACAAATTCCGTACTTCCCGCAATTTTTTATCTGAAAAATATTTCCTGCTCATCTATATCCACATTTTCATTTGACTCATATTCCTTTTCGTTCTGCAGTTTCAATCTCATATACGCCTTTTTTGCCGCCCCTGTTGTTCATTAATTTCAAACCCCCGTTCGGTCAAAATAAGAGTGGAGAGACAGAAAAGATTATCGTTTGCCAAACCGAAAGATCCATGGTATGATAAAAATAAATTACCATACAGAAAGAAGGCGAAAAATGAACCCTGCATTTATCATTTTAATTATTCTGGGGGCAATTGCATTGTGGTTTCTTTTATCATTCCTGTTCGTTCCACTTGGAAAGCTGATCTCCAAAATCTGGAATGAAACAATGCACGATACAAAAAAAGACGACACGAACGGAAAGGAGAACCAAGAACCATGAGAAAAAAAACAATCGGGGCTATTTTTGTAGGTATTGTCATTTTGTTAGGAATTATCCTGACTTTTATGTGTATGAAACGCGTACCTGCCGGATATGTCGGCGTTGTCTACAATATGTCCGGAGGCGTGGACGGCGAGATTCTGACACAGGGCTGGCATCTGGTTTCCCCTACAAAAAAAGTAACTACATACTCCATCGGCATCGAACAGTCCTACCTCTCCTCCGAGAGCAAAGGTGACTCCAAAGGCGATGAAAGCTTTAATATTCCGACTTCAGACGGCAAAACAGTAAAAGTCAATCTGGAATTTTCCTACCGCTTTGATCCGGATGAAGTAACAGACACATTTGTCCGGTTTAAAGGCCGCTCCGGTGAGGAAGTAAAAAATACGTTTATCAAACCCAAAATAATGGCATGGACGCAGGAAGTATCGGCAACATATCCTGTCACGGATATCTTTGGAGATAAACGAACTGAAATCAATGCACAGCTGGACACTTATCTGAAAGAAAAATTTACGCCATATGGCATTATCATTGATACAGTCAATTTTACCGATATTTCTGTTGACGATGAGACTGCTGCCGCTATCCAGAAAAAAGTAACAGCACAACAGGAACTTGAACTTGCAAACATAGAAGCGCAGACTGCGAGAATACAGGCGGAAAAGGAAAAGGAAGTCGCTCTGATTGAGGCGGAAAAAAACAAGGAAACCGCAAAGATCAACGCAGAGCAGGCAAGAATCAAAGCACAGGGAGAAGCAGACGCAAAAAAAATCGCTGCGGAAGCCGAAGCTGAAGCCAACCGTAAAATTGCAGAATCACTTACCCCGGAACTGATTGAAAAGTTAAAATACGAACAGTGGAACGGCGAACTCCCACAGGTGCAGGGTTCGGGCGCCCCGATTGTGGATATTACACCGTAATCTGCTTCGACAGCGGAAAAAGGAGCCGTGCACTTGTCAATAAGTGCACGGCTCCTTTTTTACTTCAGTTTAAAATATGATGTCTGGCTAAAAATCTGATAATCGCTGTAACGGAGTGTACAATCCTGTGCGGAAAGCTCATTCGGTATTTCAAATACCAGATTTCCGGTGATATCCAGATTCGGATTTATTGTATCTACCGTGATAAACTTATCGTCTGCAGCTGCAACAATGGATGCAACATACTTAGCATCGTCCGGATCTACCAGGTTAAAATAATTTAAAAGCAGGCTCTTGCTCTTTTTTGAATTATTTCGAATCGTGACATTAATCACCGCATATTTTCCGCTTTTAGGCTTATAGGACATCATCCCGTTAACTGCAGAGATCTGATCTGTCTCCGTAACCTCATTGACAATCAGCGTCAGCCCGTCGTCAATCGCCCCTTCCTGGCCAAACGCAATCTCTTCCCCATCAGAACCACTTTCTTCCTGCTGTGTTCCGCCATCCTGCGATACGTCATCGCCGCTGCTGTCAGCATTCTGGCTTTTGTCTTTCTTCTGTGCTGTAGACGCAATTGCAACGCTAATCAACACCATAACAGCTAAAAATATAAGTACGGTAATCAGGCATCCATGTCCTTTCTTCTTTTGTCTCTGTGACTGACCCGCCTGCTGCTGTCCATATCCGGGCTGCTGCCCATACCCGCCCTCCTGCTGTCCATTCGAAGCCGCCTGCATGGGCCGGCCGCAGTTCGGACATGTTCCGGCCATGTCGCTGATTTCTTTTCCGCATTCCGGACATTTAATTAATCCCATTTTCGTTTTCTCCCTTTTCGTTTTTTTCTATTATATCTCAAAGAGTCAAACCTGTCACGAATTATTTACATTCTGTCGAAATTTACCACTATCGTATGCCGTTTAAATTCGTATTAGTTTTGCAAATGTCGCAAACATCTTTTTCGTACCCGCTTTGTCAAAGGCAACCGTCACTTCAAAATCTCTGCCGCCGGACACAATATTTTTAACTGTACCCTCCCCGAATTTCATATGTCTCACACGATCTCCCACGCTGTAATCCAACTGCGTTGCTGCAGTCTTTGCACTTTCAAACGCACGGGAGAGCATCGTCTGTCCGGACGGCTGCTGACGCATAGTTGGCCGCTTCGGCCTGACAGCATCTTTTGTACGCTCCGCCGCTCTTTCCGCCGGCTTTCTTTTCACCGGTCCGCTCATCAATTCCTCCGGAATCTCCTGCACAAAACGAGATACTCTGTTATAACGCGTTTCTCCGCGAACCATCCGCTGCTTTGCGCATGTAATCGACAGTTCCTCTTTCGCACGCGTAATTCCTACGTAGGCAAGACGTCTTTCTTCCTCAATTTCCTCAATCGGGTTATCTGCCATGATCGACATAAAACTTGGAAAAATACCGTCTTCCATTCCCACCAGATAAACATTCGGAAATTCCAGACCTTTCGCACTGTGCAAGGTCATTAAGACAACATAGTCACTTTCTTCCTCCAGACTGTCAATATCCGCAACAAGAGCCACTTCCTCCAAAAATCCACTGAGCGTAGAATTCTCCTGCGTCTCGTCATAATCCGCAGCCTTACTGATCAGCTCGTCTATATTTTCAATTCTGGCCTGTGCTTCCTCAGTTTCTTCCGCCTCTAATTCTTTCACATAACCGGTTTCTTCAACGATTTCTTTCAGCAGCCCGGCCACGCCCAAATAAGGAAGTTTGCTTCGCATTTTCTGAATAAACAATACAAAAGGACGTATTTTTGCCGCACTTTTTCCGATAGACGGAATTTCTTCTGCCAGCTTAAGCGCCTCATAAAAATCAATATCTTTCTCAAACGCATAATCGGAAATACGTGTCAGCGTCGTCGCACCGATTCCCCTCTTTGGAACATTAATAATACGACGCACCGCCAGTTCGTCTCTTGCATTGTCAATCGTTTTTAAATATGCCAACAGATCTTTGATCTCTTTCCTGGCATAAAAGTTTACGCCTCCCACAATTTTGTATGGGATATTCGAGACAATAAAACGTTCCTCAAACATGCGCGACTGTGCGTTTGTGCGGTATAAAACAGCACAGTCCCTGTACTGGTATGCGCTCTCTTTTGTTTTTCGCAGAATATCCTGGGTTACAAAATCGGCCTCCTCGTATCCCGTCTCTGTCTGCCGAAATACAATCGGACTGCCGGCCCCGTTTTTTGTCCAGAGTGTTTTTTCCTTTCTGCCCATATTATTTGCAATCACATGGTTTGCCGCATCCAGTATCGTCTGTGTAGAGCGGTAATTCTGCTCCAATTTGATCGTCGCCGCATCCGGAAAATGCTTTTCAAAATTCAGGATATTGTAGATATTTGCCCCTCTGAATTTATAGATGGACTGATCATCGTCACCGACTACGCAAAGGTTTCTGTATTTGCCAGCTAAAAGACGGATCAGTTCAAACTGAGCCGTGTTAGTGTCCTGATACTCGTCCACCATTATATAGCGAAACCGTTCCTGATATGCATTTAAAACCTCAGCATCTGTCCTGAAAAGTTCCACTGTTTTCACAATCAGATCGTCAAAATCCAGTGCATTATTCTTTTTCAGCACAGCCTGATATTCCCGGTAAACCTGCGCCTGCTTTTTCTTTACGAAGTCTGCCGCATACTCTGCGTTCTGCGCCATCATCTCCGGTGTAATCAGTTCGTCTTTTGCATGGGAAATAGCCGCAAGAAAACTCTTCTCCTTATATGTCTTGGTATCAATCTGCAGACGTTTACAGATTTCTTTCATAACAGATTTAGAATCGTCGGTATCATAAATCGTAAAGTTTGTTCCGTATCCGATTCTGTCTATGTAGCGCCTTAAAATTCTTACACAGCTGGAATGAAATGTGGAAACCCAGATGCTCTCAGCGCCAAATCCCACCATATTGTTGATTCTATCCCTCATCTCCCCGGCTGCTTTATTGGTGAATGTGATTGCCATAATCTGATACGGATTCACCGCTTTCTCCTGAATCAGATAAGCTGCGCGGTGTGTCAGCACACGCGTTTTTCCGGATCCCGCCCCGGCCAGAATCAGCAGCGGCCCCTCCGTCCTGTACACTGCCTCCTGCTGTTTGTCGTTCAGTTTTTCTGTGTTCATAATTTCCTCTCTTTGTCGTTTTTTCGTTCCTCTTCCTTTTTATCCTTTTATTATAACACACACAGACCAATTTTACGATGTTTTTTCAACATTTTAACTGCAAGAACATAAACATACTTTATTTGCGTCCTTAAACACACAGCCCTCCTGACCACCTCGTTCCCGTAAATGGCACAGCAAAATGCCGATAGGCACAGGAAGCGTAATCAGCAAATATCCCATCCGGCCACACCAGGAAAAATCACCTGTAAAATACTTGCTGTTAAATTAAACGAACCTATCTTGGTTCCCCATTCTTTCCTGCAAGATAAAACAGAGTTACCTGCTTTCCCATCAGGGAAAGCAGGTAACTCTGCCTGTATCATATTCCTATTTATTCAATCACCAGATCGGTAAAATCATCTACCGGCACAAACCCGACATATGTTTTACCGGTATTCAATGTAATCTCATTTCCCACGGAATCATAGTAACGTGTGGGAGAAGTCATACTCTCTTTCTTCCAGGAAACATAGATAGCCTTTCCGTTTGTGATATAATAACCATAACCCGGACTGTAACAGTCAAAAATCATATAACCATGCTCGTCCAGTTGCGTATAACCACAACTTTGAATCAACAGATTTTTAAAACATAGCTGCGCATTTCCATTGCCCGGATCGACATGCGCCTTGTCGTATTCATAATAATAGTAAAGCTGATCTTCCTCATTGTACTCCAGATAAGAACCGTTATGCGGGAACGGCATCTTGATCGTCTTTGCATCAATCACACCTTCCATATCCGACAAATCTACCGGATTTTTCTCGCTTGCAAACTGATAATGCGGTCCTTCGTAGTAAGAGGTATATTCTTTCGGCACCTCGGTTCTTTCAAAATTTGACTGCAAGTCCCCTTTCACGATATACTCGGTATATTCCCGCTTCTTCCCATTGTCTACACGGGAAAATGTACCGCTGAAGTGATCTGCCCATGGCTCTTCAAAATATTTATCGTTGTAAAAAGGACCGCCGTCATGACACAGAATCGCATTCCATTCGGAAGCCAATATTACATTAGTTGGCCTTACGCTGCGAATACTGCCGAGCTGTTCTATCTTATCCCAGTCTTTTACCAGTACCATAAATCTTGTGATACGTCCGTTTAATGTACTGTTCATCAATTCATAAACCACATCCGCCTGCGACATGCCATAATGCGGAAGTGCAATCGATTCGTTATCCACCATAGCCGCAATCGGTCTCTGATTTTTCAGACTCTCGTCAATCAATTCGTTCGTCAGCTCGCTGCGATACATCCCTTCCGGCAGAACTTCCTCTTCTTCCTCTGACTCTGTCGTCTCAGTCAAATCTGCCAGCATTTCCGTATCAACGACATTTTCTGTTGCCTCTGTTACATCCGAAAGTCCGTCATCCTTACTGCCGCACGCAGTCAATGATATCGACAATAGCGCTGCAGCCATTATTGCTGTTAATCGTTTTCTCACCTTTGTACACCTCTCATCATAATTTTTCAACGCATTTTATTATAACACATGCTTTCTATGCTTGAAAGTTCTTTTTTTTAAGCATTTCTTAAGATTCGCGAAATTTTAAAGGATATCATCCAGCGCTTTCTTCAGATAAAAACCCTGCCAAAGGCGCGACGCTACATCGCCTGCCTGCTGCCTTAGCTGTTCCCGATCAGCTGCAAGGATATTCTTTTTCAATTCACTCAGCCTGTCAATTGTAATGCCGCATTGATGCTCCTTTACAAAATGCGCCATACCTGACTTACTCCATACAATCACCGGAATTCCGGCAGCAAGATAAAGCGCACACTTATGAGAATTATTGTACCTTAAGTATTCCCCCAATCCTCCCTCAATCTCGTCTTTTCCCGACCCGTCCCATACCAGTCCGAAATCCATACCGCAGATCGCAAGCGGTATTTCTTCGGATGAAAGTATACCGTGGTAATAACATCCCTCAGGCAGCTCCTTTTGTTTCTGCTCCTCCAGTTTTCCCCAAAGCTCCAACTGTATGCCTTCCGGAATATTTATTTTAGCAAGAAACTCCGACTTATTCAAATTCCCTGCAAATGCGATACATATCCTTTCCCGCTTCTCTCTCAATGCGGACTCCTGTGTCTGCCGCAGACGTCTCACCTGTTCCCTGTCCATCCGATAATCCCAGATCCCCACCGGAACCATATTTGCTGTTACACCTGCGTTTCGCAGCATTTTTTCTGTATTTTTATTCGGTATCAGGACATCATCGGCAGCGCCAACATCCCAAATTTCCTGGTCTGCTTTTTTGCGATTACCGCCTGCCCCATACCTCTGCGCATTCAGATCATTGATAAAACAGACAGCTTTGTATCTTTTTACTGGCCGGAACATTCGAATCAGTTTTATTTTAATATGATTTTCCGGAATGGAATAGAAAATAACGTCCCCTTTTCCCGCACGAAGCAGCAAAAAGAGAGCAAGGTACGGCAAATCCAATACTTTCATCCATCTCGGGCACCTTTTTGGAATCCCCCTGATAATCTGTGCATTTTTTTCCTGCAAAACGGAAAACACATCGCGCATCGCCTTTCCGGCCGCATCACAGGTTTCTTCCTGTCTCTGGTTTAAGACATAAATCTTTCTTTTTTTCAATTCCTTTTTCCTCATCCAGCAAATTCGGATAAATTAAAATTCCACACAACAGAATAAACAAATTCATAAATCCGTTCATTACATACTGTTCTAAAACGCCATACAGAGACATTGCCGCAATCATCACAAGTTCTCTGTAGTGACCTCTTCGGTACAGTCGAAACAGCGTAAGACTGACAAGGCAAAAAAAGATTGCCGTCACAATCACACCACAATATAAAAGCACAAACATATAGGTATTGTCAATCAGACCGTGGTAACTGGCATAAAAAACTTCCTGCGTACGCGGGAGCAGCGCGATTCCCTGATCAATGTAATAGCTGTTAATAATATAAATTCTGCCCGAAACAAAATGGTTTAGCAAATGCAGTAACGGATTGCTTCCATTGTACAACACCATAGTAAAAAAACTGAACAAAAACCCAACCGGAACAGAAAGCGCAAGTACAAACTTTGCCTTTTTACTTTTCACCGTTTTCTCAAACACGATCAACGCCCAACAGAAGAAAAATACTGCAATTCCGGTTCGACAGAACGTAAATTTATAAAAGAGCAGCGCAATCGCAGACGTCCCCAGAAACCACCACTTATTCAGCTTCTCATAATTATAATACAACAACAGCGTCAGCGTCAAAAATACCGCCAGAAAAGCTGTATTCGGCTCGTTCATACCAAAACTGTATACTGGAATCTCCACATATTTCGTATCTGGCGTCGTCGTAAAACCAATATCATATACATCAAAGACGGAACCGACGACAAGAACTGATAAACAAAACACGCGCAAGTAAACCGCAATACGTGTCAGAAATCTGAAACTGCAGTTTTTCATGCCTATGATTGTCATAAAAAGCAACAGCCATGTATTCTGTTTCGTAAGAATAGAAAGTCCTATCCCTGATCCAATCAGACAGGCAATCCAGATCACCTCGCGCAGCGTATACTTTGTCGTAACTGCCTTTATCGCCCAAAAAGACATGGCAAACACAAAAAAGATCTTATAAATATGGTCTCCGTGATCATAAGAAAACGCTTTCATCAACATATTGATCGCAAAAAAACCATAAAATGCGACAACACCTGTCTGCTGCCAGTCAACCGTTTTGCAGTAAGCTTTTATCTGTCCTAATTTATTCATAAACTAAAATCCCGTCAATCCTGATGTGATATACATCCGCCTCATTTTTTATACGGTAGAGCGTCTCATTTTTTACATTTTTCCTGCTGCAGACAAAGAACGTTTTCTCACAGAGCGTCGCAGCTATCATTGCATCCAGGCTGTCTGCCACATTCTGGCTGTTAATCACAATACAATCGTACGTTTTGCTCTCCTCCTTTAGATACTCTGCAAAACGACTGTTCGCAACCAGATCGAATCCTTTCTCTGCGCTTCCGCAAACCGCATCCAAGTATTCGTTCATTGCCGACGGTTTCGGTTTACGGTCGTCTCCAAGGATATACCCGGAAATCACATTACCGGAACCCTTATCGCTGCCATCGGACGCAAGATTGATATAAAGCGTCTTTTTCTGCTCTCCCGCATAGATCATCGCTACCTTTAACGCGGCATCCTTTCCCTGACTGTTGCAGGACATACAATTGATACGTCTGCAGTTTTTCTGCACTGCCGTATCATCACTGTCGTCTTTCAATGCAAGCGCAACCTTGCGAAAAGTCTCCATACTGTCCTTACCGTCCTTTAGCGTATCAATGATCGGCGCTTCCAGACACTGCCTGATTTCCTCTGCATTCTTCGGTTTCTTATACAAAAGCATCCAGCAGGTATACAATACAACCTCCACAATAATACCCAAAAGAAATCCTGCTGTCGCCGCTTTTAAATTTCCTTTCCAGAATTCATCCTCGGTAATAAAATATGTCTCAATCTTTTGCACCATTGTGGTTTCAAACGGAGCGTCAAGTACGCTGATGCATTCTTTCCCGGTCATCTCGCGCGACACTTCGTCCGTCGCTTTTAGAATCTCTTCCGCAACCTGCGCCGCAAACTGTGCATCCGCAATCTGAAAATCTCCGTAGGCAGTAGGATAGTTGACAAAGAGAGACGCAACATTTGAAACGTCGCCCACAATAAGATCAAACATAGATACATATCCCTGGTAATCCAACAGCCATCCTGTATTTTCTATCATCTTTTCATAGGCACGGTTGCTGTTTGCAATTTTAATGATAGTATTTACGCGTTCCACAGAGGCTTCATCCGTATAATTTTTTACAAAAACGGAAGCGTTCACCTGCTGCACATTATCATAGACGACGCGTTCCACAAACTCATGATTCGATTTATACTTGTATCCGCCCAGAATCACAGCGCATACCAGTGCAAAAATGGCGGCAAGCCACCACATTCTCAAATTGTATCGTATGATCTCCATCACGCTGTACTCTTTGTCCAACTTATATTCTCTGTCCATATCATTCTCCCATCCTGTTGATCATTTCATTAAAAATCATCTAACGCACCAAATCGGTATCTTTTTTGTTACTCTCCGCAATAATATAATGCGGGCGTTTTTTTACTTCAAGATAAGTCTTTGCAATATACTGTCCCATAATACCCATACAAAACAACTGCACTCCGCCCACAAACATAACAATACAGACAATGGATGCCCAACCGTCCACCGGGTCGCCAAAGATCAGTTTACGAAAGACAATAAATAAAATGGCAAAAAATGAAATTACTGTCATCAGAATCCCAAACCAGGACGCTATGTTTAACGGCATATGTGAAAAATTAATCACACCGTCTATCGCATATTTAAATAACTTCCAAAAACTCCATTTTGTTTCCCCGGCAACACGATTTACGTTTTCATAGGGAAACCAGTATGTCCGAAATCCGATCCATCCAAAAATCCCTTTGGAAAACCGGTTGTATTCCGACATTTCCACAATTGCATCTACCATGTTTTTTTTCATCAGACGAAAGTCCCTTGCCCCGTCCACGATATCGGCATCTGAAATCCGGTTGATCAGCCGGTAAAAACAGCCTGCAAACCAGCTTCTGATGGCAGGTTCTCCTTTCCTGGTCACACGTCTTGTTGCCACGCTGTCATATTCCCCTGATTCCAGTATGGATAGCATCTGGGGAAGCAGTGACGGAGGATCCTGCATGTCCGCGTCCATCACAGCAACATAATCCCCTTTCGCATTGCAAAAGCCCGCATACATTGCCGCTTCTTTCCCAAAGTTACGGGAAAATGACAGGTAAGAAACCCCTGCGTCTGCTGCTGCAAGTTCCTTTAAGATTGAGAGCGTGCCGTCTTTTGAACCGTCATTGATAAAAATTATTTCATACGCAATCCGCATATCCAAAAGAACTTTCTTTACTTCCCGATAAAAAAACGGCAACGCGTCCTGTTCATTATAACAGGGTATAATTAACGATATCATTTATCATTACCTCAATTTTCGTCCTGTATTATATATACATTTTATTTTTTCTTCCACTTCGCATAGAGTGTGAGTTTCCCGGTAGATCCTTTTTTTATCTGCGTAACTTTCTTTGTACACTTTTTATTCGAATACCAGCCCAAAAATTTATAGCCCTTTCTGGTCGGATTCTTTAACTTTATCGTTTTGGATGTAATATAATAGTACTTCGGGTTTTTATTATTATTTTTCCCGCCGTTTAACTTGTATGTGATATTATATTTGTTTTTCTTCCACTTTGCGTAGAGCGTCAATGTTCCTTTTGTGCTGTTCGTTATCTTGCTGAATTTCTTTGTCAGTTTCTTATTGGTGTACCAGCCCGCAAACGTATATCCCTTTTTCGTAGGATTTTTAAGTTTAATATTCTTTCCCGGTGTATATCCCGTCGGATTGCTGCTGTTATTTTTCCCACCGTTTAACTGATAAATAATCTGATATTTTCCGTCAAACGCTTTGGCCCACTGCGCATAAAGTGTCATTCCGCTGCTTATGGACGCAATATACTGTCCCGGTTTAAAGGATGTACCGGTTCCGTCCGCTTTTGTATTCCATCCGGCAAAGGTATATCCGGTACGCTGAAAAGAACCTTGCGAAACAGTAACGCCTCCTCCCGCCGGTACAAGCTGTGGAATCACATTTCCGGAAGACGATTTGTTGCCGTTGTAAACAACCGTTGCATACACATTTTCCGCACTGTCAAATTTACCGCTGCAGGCCGCCATAATGCGAAGCGTTAATGCGGTATTCAATTTCACTTCCGTCTGATATTTCCTGCCCTTTGTAGCAGAAGGAGAGGGCTTTGTATGATCTGTCGTATAATAAATATCAGCTCCCGGCGTACCTGAATACATCCGGATCTTTCCGGCGGAAGTCAGTTCCGCGACAGGCGCCGTCACGGTTTCCGTAACCGGAGAAAGTATTCCGGGAACACTGTAATCCCCTGTCTGTACCGTATCTGTCGGACAGGACGGCAGCATATGATTCCAAACTGCCTCCTCCGCATGATGGATACTGCTCTGCCCGTCCGGCACCGTATCATAATAATAATCGCTTCGCTCGAAGAACTGATATGTCACCACAGGCATATCGTCCCACGTTAAATCTACATTATACCATGTCCCGTCAAGCCGCACTTTATTCCATGCGTGTGTCGCGCTTGTTACAGACACCGTATCGATATCGACCGCATTGCACAGCATCGTATAGGCAAGCGTATACCCCGCACATACGGTGCGATCCATACAGAACACACTGTATGCGGTCTGTGTAAACTCCTTATATTCATCAAACGTGTACTCATCATAGATTGCATTATTGTAATCTACCTTTTCACAGATTACATTGTGCAAATACAAGGCTTTTTCTGCCTCAGTCTGATACGATTTTGCCTGCGCAACCCATTCATCCGCCTGACGTTTTACAGCCGCTGTAACCCGCTTCCTACTTGCCCCGTTCGCAAACTCAGGATATACATCCATCATTAAAATCTTAGTATTTCCATATTTACGGCTAAGTACCCTATTGCTGACAAAATAGTACTGCGGATTCGAATAGCGGAAGATCATAATAAGATCATTCATTCTTCCAACCGACAGTTCCGTACTGAATGTCACATCCGCATAGTAAACGGTAGAACCGTCCTGTGTCTGTCCCTTGTTTGCATCTACATTCTGCAGCAGCAGCTTTGCACAGGCTTTGTCCAATCCGTCATAATACTCCCGTTCCGCATCGGTTAACTGATTATAGAAATAATGCGTTTTATATTTATCCCACTCCGATGTGTACAGGGCGGAACCTTTTATAATATTCTGCACATCCGCCGACTCGTCAGACTTCCCTGATACCAAATCCTCTAAAAATTGTTCATTTTCTGCTGTCAACAAAAGTTCCACCTCTTGCTGTGGCAATAGCCCGGTATAAAAACCGATATCCTGCCGCGGCGCATCTACTGTATCAGATCTGCCCTCCGCCTGCGTGATATATGATGTATATGGATTGCTTTCTGTCTGATCCTTTGCATAAACAACTGCATTCGAGAATCCTGTCATATTCCCGAACAACATGCAGACGATAAGACATACTGACATAATTTTCTGTTTCATAATACGCTCTCTCCTTTTTTCGTTTCTTTCTCCTCCTCATATGTCCGCTCACTGATAATATAACGCGGCCTCGCTTTTACTTCCAGATATATTTTTCCGATATACTCTCCCAGAACCCCAAGACAGATCAGCTGTACACCGCCCATAAAGCAGACCATACATACGGTACTCGCCCATCCTGTAATGGTTCTTCCGCAAAATTCGGATACAATCGCCCAGATCACACCGATAAAACTGATAATAGAAACACATACGCCAAGCCCCGCAATCATCTGAATCGGACGTACGCTTAAACTGGTGATTCCGTCAAACGCAAGACCAAGCATTTTTGACAGCGGGTAATGCGATTTTCCCGCCATCCGTTCATACCTTTCATAATAAACACTGGTGCTCTTAAACCCGACCAGAGGAAACATTCCGCGCAGATAAAGATTTACTTCGCGAAATCCTGCAAATTCCTTTAACACCTTAGCAGATACCAGCCTGTAATCGGCATGGTTATAAACCACTTCTGCGCCCAGATGATTTAAGAGTCTGTAAAAAAACTGTGCGGACATTTTTTTGAGCAGCTTATCTGTGCTGCGGCTGCTCCTGACCCCATAGACAATATCGCATCCGTCGTGATAGGCGTCTACCATGTCTTCCATTGCCCTGATATCATCCTGTCCGTCACAGTCAATGGAAATCGTAATATCCGCTTTTTCCTTTACTTCCATCAGGCCGGCAAGCAGAGCATTCTGATGGCCTCTGTTCCGGCTCTGACGTATCCCGATAAAATGCGGGTTTTGTCCGGATAAACGGGTGATGATCTCCCATGTACTGTCATGGCTTCCGTCATCTACAAACAAAATTCTGCTGTCATCACTGATTTTCCCTTTTAATGCCAACTCTGTCAGTTCCTCCAGAAAGAGCCCCGCCGTAACCGGCAGAACCTCCTCTTCATTATAACAGGGAACTATCATATATAATTTTGTCTGCATTGCTTCTCGCTCCTATTTTACTTGATCCGGACAACCCCAAAACAACGGATTAAAAATTCACATTCAAATGGTGCGGCAGACCGTCTACCATAATCGGGGAAAGCTCCGCCTGAATCAGCGGCCGTATGTAATGTACCAGTTCCTCTGTCACATAATCGTCATCCGTAATCCACTCCAGAGGCACTTTTTTCTCGACATTTGCGATATCATGCACATCATGCGTCTCTGTAATGCACATATAAGGATCTTCTGAGATCCTCTTTAAAACAACAACACGTCCTGTCTCCCCTTCGAATGCCGCCTTTACCGCAGCGCCGCCTACATTAAACGCTTCTGTGATATCTGTCCTCGACGTCATATGCGCCGCACAGCGCTGCATGGTAGACAGCTCAATTGCACGCGTTTTTATTCCCAGCTCAGCGCCAATCTTATTTGCAAGAAACTTTGCGGAACCTGCCAGCTGCTTGTGGCCAAATGCATCCACAAATTCTACATGGTCTGACAGCTCGAACACATATCTGCCATCCGCCACTTTGATACCCTCGGAGATTGCAATCACAACAGAGCGTCCTGCCACGCTGACTTTTCTGACATGCTCCATAAATTTGTCGATATCAAATACTTTTTCCGGCAGATAAATCATATCAACGCCTTCACAGTCTTCTCCTTTCGCAAGTGCGGAAGCAGCCGTCAGCCAGCCCGCATTTCTGCCCATAATCTCTACAATCGTGATCGTCGGATAATCGTACACAAGGCCGTCCCGGATAATCTCTTTCATGGTAGCGGCAATATATTTTGCAGCGCTTCCGAATCCCGGCGTATGGTCCGTCACAGCAAGATCGTTGTCAATTGTCTTCGGGACTCCCATAAAGTGAATATCACTGTTTACCATGGTTCCATAATCAGAAAGTTTTTTGATTGTATCCATGGAATCGTTTCCGCCTATGTAAAAGAAATATTTAATATCCAGAAATTCCAGCTTTGCAAAAATCTTCTGATATGTCTCCTCATTGCCCTCAATCTCGGGCAGCTTGTAACGGCAGGAGCCAAGATAAGAAGACGGCGTTCTCTTTAAAAGATCGATATCAATATCTGTCCTGATCTTTTCACAGAGATCGACATACTGGTCATCTAAAAGCCCCTTTATCCCGTGAAGCATACCGTAAATTTTTTTTGCTCCCCTGTCCTTTGCGGTTTTAAATACACCGACCAGACTGGAATTAATCACTGATGTCGGTCCGCCCGACTGTCCCACAATAACATTTCCAACCATAGTTTTTACCATTTCCTTTCTTTTTATCATTCCCCCGCAAAAAGTCAGACGACCCGTTGCTTTTCTTATTCTAACATTAATCGATCTGATTTACAATCTTATCTTCATACTATTTTACTGCTGCATTTCTTAAAAATTTATGATAAAAAGATGTAAGATGTGCCAAGGACCCTGTATTTTCAGCTCCTGCTGACAACAGAAAAGCTCTCATCCGCTGTATTTCATTATAGCTGAAATAATAGACTGTCTCCGGTTTTTTTTCTCTCAAATTATAGAATGCAGTCTCAAGCGCGCTTTTATAATCCGGATCCCTCCTCCAGACAGAATTACTGTCAAGCCCTCCGTTCTCTGCATCCTGTCCATAATATTTCTCCGATATAAATCTTGTTGTTCCAAGCAGTTCCCTCTTTGTCAGCTGCACCGGAGCCGTATCTACAATATAGATTGTAACCGGCATCAGAAAAAAATTACCGCCGCTGTCAATCACACGGTATGTTTTTTCCACACTCCCAGTCTGTGTAAAACAGGTAAATTCTTCCGGTCGATAATCTGCAACTTCAAAACATGTGTTTTTCACCAAATCAGTACCTGCCGGAATTTCTCCGTCCTCCCTGTCAAATGCTTTTGCATGACTTAACAGCTCCTGCTGTGTGATCAATCCGTCTCTCGCCTGCTTTAACGTGTAATATCTGTCTTTTGCAAAAATACCCGGACAGGTATCCCAGATCGCATAGAGCGTAACGGTGCCCTCATGTTCTTCGCTTAAAGCAGGCGCCGTCTCACCGCCCCCATAGAGCGGCTCCAAAGCTGTGCTGTCAGGATTCCATCCGAGAAACAGGCTCTCTCCGTATTCATTTCGATGCGTAAACGCATTTGTCTCCAGCACATCCGGCAGCGTCACATCTTTTCCGATCAGAGCCGGATAAATCGGATCAATCCATCCCTCGCCGCCGTTACTGTGAAACGCAATCTTATACTTTCCGTTTGTCGCCGTCGCCGTAAGCGCCACATCATACGCCGGCATAGAAAAAATATACGGATTGTCCGCGCCGGCCGGCGTCCCGGCCCAATATTCAAAATCATACCACTCATGCACCTGTGCGAAGACCGTAACCGTATCCCCCGGCTGATAAACACCGTCCCCGGTGGTTTGAAGAATCCCCTCTCCCGCCTGCAGTGTTACACGATATCCCGACCAGTGCGCATAAAGCGTCACATCCTCCTCTTTCTGCCAGAGCTGATGATTCCAATATACACCGTCATTTGCATTTACCCCGTCTGCCTGATAAATCAGACTGCCGCACCCGTATGCCGGCTCGGTAAACCAGCCCAGGAACGCGCGATTCCCGTTGACCGGAATTTTGTCCTGTGATAACATCGCATAATCGCTGCTTCCGTATGCCGTAAAAAAGCGGTCTGTCGTAACCGTTCCCCCATTCGGATCCAAAATTACACTGTATGCTTTCCCCCATTGCGCATAGACAGTCTGCTTTTTTTGCGTAAATATTTCCCCATCCGTAAAATCCAGGTACTGTATGGCAGAATAATCTCTTTCCTGATCGAACGAATCCCCCGAACCGTCAGCCGCCGTATTCCACTCTCCCCCGTTTTTCTTCAGATAACCCGATCGTTTCAGACCAAAAGACGCGAAGCTGTGCAGCTGATCCGAGTCATTATACGCAATCTCTTTAGACTGAGTAATTTTTCCTTCTGTCGCGCCGTTTTTGCGATAACTGATTTCCAGGCGGGGCCGCTTTAATGTAATTACATATCTGGCATGACAAACGCCTGCCTGCCCGCTGTAGAGGTACAGGCCGGTCTGCGCCAGATTGATCTGCAGGGCAAATTCTTCGCTCTTTTCCTGATGACAGACTCCCTTTTTTAATGTCGATGAACCGTTACCCATCCACCCTGTACTGCGCGCCGAATCGGCAAGCCCGAGATAGACATCTTTTTCTGACGGATTTTTCTTTTTGGCCAGAGTATATTCTTTATCGCTGAATCTGACGTTTTCGTCTTTCCCCTCGGCCGAATTTACCGGATAGGTAAATGCCGGCTTCATATAAGAAAAATGCATAACAAAAACAGTATATGCAGCTTCCATATAATGCGGCGGATTTTTGCCGTCATTGATGGCCGGGTCATATGCTTTCTCTGCACTTGCAATACTGCCATGCAGTGTATATGTAGTGTTTTTCCCTTTGCGCACATAAGGATCCTGTATCACTGTCAATCCATACGGATTGCCGTCGGAGAGGTTCTTTGCCGTCCAGGTAAGCTTTTGCTGCATCTGGTGTGAGCTGTTCGGATACGGTGCATTCTTATTTGCCGTATCTTTTTCATTTGGAGAAGCGGTCAGGAATACACGCATCGTCGAAAGCGTTTTTCTGTCTTCGCTTCTTACCTCCACATCAAAGTATCCCTGACCGGAAATCATATTTCCGCCGCCGGCTGCATATACCATAGTATCCTCCGCCTCCATCTGCACATGGCGCTCTTCCGCCGTTACGCCTGTCGTGCTGCTGCAAACAGACAGAAAGAAAATAAAAAGCAGGATTTTTCGCCCCACAGTCAGAATGATTCCGCAATCTCCCGTTTCTTCGTATCGTTTTTTTGTCCGTTTCATATACATACCTCCATCTTTTTAGGGCAGTGTCAGATCTGCTGCCTCATTTTTCTACTCAAAGCCTTTATGACAGGGCGTTTGCAAAAAAAAGAGCAATTCCCCATTTTTGATATAACTTTCCCTATATCCTGTTAAAAACAGCATGGTCTTGATCATTATATCTGGTTTTAATTATCAGTCATGTTTCTACACTGGGATTTTAAAAAAGATAATTTGCTGAAATGAATGGATACCATTGAATTTTGATTTCCGACAGATTATATTATAACCGATTTTTGTCACTTGTAAAGTATTTCATCCTCTAAAATTAATTATTATAAAAAACAACCAAAAACAGTCATCTGCTTTTGGTTGTTTTTTATAAATCCTGTGTTATGCAAGTCTGCCGCAACACTGCTTGTACTTCTTACCGCTGCCGCACGGACACGGATCGTTCGGATAAACTTTTGCGGAGGCGCGCTTTTTCGGTGCATTTGTGGCGGTATCGTCTTTATTCGTACCGGTGACTTTCGCCACCTGCTCCCGCTCCACTTTCTGCTCAATCTTGACATGATAGAGCAGCCGGATTGTGTCTTCCTGTATATTTGCCGTCATCTCGTCAAACATATCAAATCCCGACATTTTATATTCCACCAGCGGATCTCTCTGCCCGTATGCCTGCAGGCCTATTCCCTGCCGAAGCTGGTCCATATCGTCAATATGATCCATCCACTTGCGGTCAATTACTTTCAGCAGGACCACGCGCTCCAACTCACGGAACTGCTCCGGCTCGGCAAACTCTGTCTCCTTTGCCTCATAAAGTTTCACAGCGCGCTCTTTTAACATATGTTTTAATTCTTTATTGCTTTTTACGCTGTCAAAATCCTCCTCCGTAACCGGTTCGAGCGGAATGATTGAAGTTAAAAGCTGATTTAATTCATTTAAATCCCATTCTTCTTTTGATATTTCCGCAGAAATACAGGTATCGACGCACGCTTCGACACGGTCTGTAATCATTTTAAAGATGGCATCGCGCATGTTTTCGCCGTTTAATACGCGCAGACGCTCTTTGTAGATAATTTCTCTCTGATCATTCGCCACCTGATCATATTCCAACAGGTTTTTACGTATGCCAAAGTTATTGGCCTCAATCTTGGTCTGCGCCTTTTCAATCGCAGATGTCAGCATTTTATGCTGAATCTGTTCATTTTCCGGAACCCCAAGCGCGGTAAACATATTCATCAGCTTCTCGGAACCAAACAGACGCATCAGATCATCTTCAAGCGATATGAAAAACTGCGACTCGCCCGGATCTCCCTGACGTCCGGAACGTCCGCGCAGCTGATTGTCAATACGCCTTGACTCATGACGCTCTGTACCGATAATTTTTAATCCGCCAGCCGCTTTTGCATCGTCGTCCAGCTTAATATCCGTACCGCGGCCCGCCATGTTGGTGGCGATCGTTACGGCTCCGTGTACGCCTGCTCCCGCAACAATCTCCGCTTCCATCTCATGAAATTTCGCATTTAACACGGTATGCTTAATTCCCTCGCGCTTTAAAAGGCCGCTGATAATCTCGGAAATTTCAATTGTAATCGTACCGACCAAAACAGGCTGTCCCTTTGCATGCGCCGCTTTTACTTCCTCTACCACCGCATGGTACTTTTCTTTTTTCGTCTTATATACAACATCCTGCTTATCGACACGTGCAATCGGCCTGTTTGTCGGAATTTCAATCACGTCCATGCCGTAAATATCGCGAAACTCTTTTTCCTCCGTCAACGCCGTACCTGTCATTCCGGCCTTTTTCTCAAACTTGTTAAAGAAATTCTGGAAAGTAATCGTTGCGAGCGTTTTGCTCTCACGCTTTACTTTTACATGCTCCTTTGCCTCAATCGCCTGATGCAGTCCGTCTGAATAACGGCGCCCTGGCATGATACGACCGGTAAATTCATCGACAATCATAACCTGGTCGTCCTGTACCACATAATCCTGGTCGCGGAACATCAGATTATGCGCGCGCAGCGCAAGTATCACATTGTGCTGAATCTCGAGGTTCTCGGTATCGGCAAGGTTTTCAATCTTAAAAAACTGTTCTACCCTCTTTACTCCGGCCTGTGTCAAGCTTACGACTTTATCCTTTTCGTTTACGATAAAATCGCCTGTTTCCTCCTGCTCCACACCCATAATTGCGTCCATTTTGGAGTACTCCGGCATATCCTCGCCGCGCTGCATCTGGCGCGCAAGAATATCGCATGCCTCATATAATTTTGTGGATTTCCCGCTCTGTCCGGAAATAATCAGCGGCGTGCGCGCTTCATCAATTAAAACGGAGTCAACCTCGTCTATAATCGCATAGTGAAGACCTCTCTGAACCAGCTGCTCCTTATAGATCACCATGTTATCTCTTAAATAGTCAAATCCCAGCTCGTTATTTGTCACATAAGTGATATCGCAGTGATAGGCGTCACGTCTCTCGTCGTTCGTCATAGAATTTAAAACAACGCCGACTTTTAATCCCAGAAACTCGTGAACCTGTCCCATCCACTCGGCATCACGTTTTGCCAGATAATCGTTTACGGTGACAATACATACTCCTTTTTCTTCCAATGCATTTAAATACGCCGGAAGCGTGGAGACAAGGGTTTTTCCTTCACCGGTCTTCATCTCCGCAATACGTCCCTGATGCAGAATGATTCCGCCGATAATCTGTACTCTGTAATGTTCCATGCCAAGCACTCGTCTTGCAGCCTCACGGACCGTTGCGAATGCCTCCGGCAAAAGATCGTCAAGCGCTTCCCCTTTCTGCAGACGGTCTTTATATTCTTTCGTCTTATTTTTTAATTCTTCGTCGGAAAGAGCCATCATCCCGTCGCGATAGCTTTCCACCTTGTCCACAATCGGATAAATGCGCTTTAATTCGCGCTCGCTGTGGGTTCCGAAAATTTTTGTCAATGCACTCATAAAAACTCCTGTTCCTGCCTGCGCATTTGCGCCTGTCGGCAATTAATACGGCAAATTCCTGCACAATACACGTATTGTAACACTTTTTTCGCCATACCACAACAAAAACTATCGGATTTCTATTATAAATTTTTTATAAACGCCCATGCTTGCGCATTTGCACTGCCAACATTTTTTCAGAAAAACGGACACTGCCATGTCGGAAGCGTCCGTTTTATTCTCAACTGTTTTTCAAACCGGCGCCTGTAAAATCGGCTGAAGCTGCTTTCCACTCAACGCAGCCTCGATTGTATCCGGAAGAAGTTCCATTTTTGCGATCATTGAATTTGGCTTGCTCTTGCAGTTATCCTGGCCAAACGGAACAAAATAAATATTTTTCATATTCATTAACATTCCGATATTTTTAAAGCTTGCGCCAAGCGCATCGTTTGTCGAAATAGCGATGACAAGCGGTTTGCCGTTTCGCATATGCGCTTTCGTCGCCATCAGCACCGGCGTATCCGTGATCCCGCTGCAGAGTTTTGCGGCTGTGTTGCCGGTACAGGGTGCAATAACCATAATATCAAGGAAATTATTCGGGCCGATCGGCTCAGCCGCACAAATACTTTTAATCCCTTCGTTTCCGGTCATCTCACAGATACACTCCACATACTCTTTTGCATTGCCAAACCTCGTATCGCAGGTCTGCGCATTATAGGAAAAAACCGGAATCACATTTGCGCCCATATCGCAGAGCCGCTGTACCTCTTTTTTTGCCCTCGCGAATGTGCAAAAAGAACCGGTAATCCCGAATCCGATATTATATTTTGAAAAATCCACAAGTCCAACCTCCCCCTTGCATGTCATGGTTTATTGTTGAGCGCAAATCTCTCAATGGCACGATTCAGGATACAGGCGCTTTCTTTTGGTGCATATTTTCCCGGAAGTGAAAGTGCAAGATTTGTTTGAATGCCAAATTCTTTTGCACATTCGAAATCAGTCCCGCCCGGTTTGGAAGCTATATCAAGAATGCAGGCATCTCTTGGCAGTTCCTGGATGATTGGCCTTGTAACGACCGGAGCCGGCACTGTGTTGACAAGCATCGCAGCTCCCATCGCCTCCTCCGGCCCAAACGCAAAATCTGCGGCATAAAACCCGTCGTTTTTTGCTTTCCGCCTCACTTCCCGCCGTCTGGCAAGAACCGTGACGCGCGCGCCGAGTGCGCGAAGCCTCATCGCTGCCGCCCTGCCGCAATGCCCATATCCGGTCACGATAATTTTTGCATCATGAATATTATAAGGACTTAAACGAACAAGCTCTGCGATCACTCCTTCCGCTGTAGCAACCGCGTTCTCCTCCGTCACAATTTCATCCTCCATAAAATCAAGGAATCTGATTCCCCTTCCTGTAAAAAATTCTTTCTGCGCCTCTGAAAAACAGCCGCCCAATACAAGCGTCTCATTTCTCAGATTTTTATTTAACATATCCGCCAACCGCTCCTGATCCGGCACTTTTGTAACCGGAATCGGAAGGATCAGCATATCTGCTTCTTTCAGAAAGCCTTTCAGCTTCATCAGCTGATCTGCCGCCGTCTCGCTGTTTCTGATATCCAGACAGCGCACATTGTGTCCTTTTTTTGTTAAAATTTCTGCCAGATAAACCTGGCGCATGTCACTGATAAAAAGAATTGTCTGTCTGCACATAAAAAATTACGCTCCCTTCACTAACTATTATATGAAACGCATGTGACTTTGTGCGGCCGTAAAAGAGGAAAACCGACCGGATAAAGAGGCGGCAGATATGGCCTGATGCTTCCTGCAGCATAAATTTAAGATACAAAAAGAGAGGCAGCATGCAATGTAATAATTTGCATCTCCCTCTCTTTTCTCTGTATTCTCATAACAGTCCGGCCACTGGCTTTATTGTGACGCCTAATGCGCACAAAATGCTCCGAAGCCGCATTTTTGCCCAGTTTCTGGCATTCAGATCTGTGTCTCCACAAATATATCATAAATCGCCCGAATCGCATTTTCAAAGTCCGCATTACTGACGCCGATAATGATATTCAGCTCCGATGAACCCTGATCTATCATTTTTACATTGATGTTTGCATGAGCCAGCGCCGAAAAAATCCTTCCGGCTGTACCGCGAGTCGATTTCATACCGCGTCCGACAACTGCAATCAGCGCCAGATTTCCCTCCAGTTCCACACTGTCCGGCTGCGCAAGCCTGTGAATGGAAGAGATCACCGCCTGCTCTTTCCCCTCAAATTCCGGCTGGTGTACAAAAACTGTCATCGTATCAATCCCGGAAGGCATATGCTCAAACGAAATCCCATTCTCCTCAAATGCAGACAGCACCTTTCTGCCAAATCCTACCTCGGCATTCATCATATCTTTGTCAATATTGACCGATACAAATCCTTTCTTTCCGGCGATTCCTGTAATGGTATATTTCGACTGGTGGCACGTACTCTCCACAATCCAGGTTCCTTCATCCGCCGGCTCGTTTGTATTGCGGATATTAATCGGAATGCCCGCCTTGCGCACCGGAAATACGGCATCCTCATGCAGTACGCTTGCTCCCATATAGGAAAGTTCCCGCAGCTCCCGGTAAGTGATTGTCTTGATTGTCTTCGGATTTTTAATAATGCCCGGATCCGCAACCAGAAAACCGGATACGTCTGTCCAGTTCTCGTAACACGACGCTCTGACTGCACGAGCGACAATGGAACCGGTAATGTCAGACCCTCCTCTTGAAAATGTTCGGATTTTCCCGTCAGCGCCCATTCCGTAAAATCCCGGAATCACCGCGCATTTCGTCTCTTCCAGCCTGCGGCTTAAGACCTCCTGTGTTTTGTCTGCGTCAAAACTGCCGTCTTCTGCAAAAAAAATCACTTCTGCTGCATCAATAAATCCGTAACCGAGATAATTTGCCATCACAATACCGTTTAAATATTCCCCACGGGAAGCGGCATAATCGATCCCTGCTTTATTATTAAACTCTTCTCTGATCCTCTTAAATTCCTCCTCCAGAGACAATTTCAGGTTCAGTCCGTTGATAATGGCGTCATAACGCTCCTTGATTTTCATGAGCGGGATACGGAAGTCCTTATCCTCCTCCACCAGCTGATAACATGCATACAGCATATCCGTTACTTTCGTATCTTTTGCATTTCGCTTTCCCGGCGCGCTTGGCACCACATAACGCCTCTCCTGGTCGGCACGTATAATCTTTCCCACCTTTGCAAACTGCTCCGCGCTTGCAAGGGAACTGCCTCCAAACTTTACTACTTTTATCATTTTCTTTCGCTCCTCCAATTGCATACCCAGTTCTGTCCGGTAAATACCGTCTGCTCTATCTTATCATAAAAGACGTCCGCGTCAAACCTTTTTTTATTTTAATCCTCAAACAATCCCTGGGCCAGAAAATCAGCCATTTTCATTACCTGTTCCTCAAGATCTGCAAATGTTGTGATACTCTTGCCATATTTTCCGTCTTTTTGCTCCTCAATCTCCTCATGTGTCATATCCAGATAGTTAAACAGCATGTTGTGAACCGTATCGTTTCCATAATATGGATTCTGCTGTACAAACAATTCTGTAAGCAAATCCGCATTCTCCTGCCATGCCTGATAATTGCATTTTTTTCCGTCACAGATTAAGCGCACACCCTCCCCGATCAGCTCTGTCTGATTTAAAAACAGATCATGCAGCTGCTTTAAAATATGAGCCGGAAGATAATCCTGATATGCATCCGTCAGCTCATCCGCCGTCTCCAACATACGCTCCTCAACATCCTGCATATCTTTCGCCTGTACCATCACGCTCATCAGATACATACGGATCCAGTATATCTGACTCAACCAGGAAAAACGCATCTGATCAAGCACCTGGCGCATCTCGTCTGTCTCGCGGCAGGTCTGCGTCTCCTGCACGGTATTCTGAGGAAGCATTGGTTCCGCCATTATTTTCTGTCCCGTTGTCTGTTCAACATTCGGCACACTTTGTACTGTACTGTTATTTTGCATTCCCCGTGTCATGGATTCCAGATATTTTACTCCCGGACATACGCGAAGCTGCATTCCGATCCGCAGATTATAAGGATTGGCGCCGGGATTCCCCAGTATCAGATCCGTTACTGTTGTATCGTATTTTTTCGAAAGTTTGTAAAGTGTATCGCCCGCTTCTATAGTATGTGTGATTTTTTTCTGACACATCATCATTTTTTATTCCTGCATTTTCTGCCAATTGATCTTCTGTTTATCATATGTTGCAACAGGGAAAAAGTTTACTTTGCCAAATAATACCGTCTGTGTTAAAATAAGGATATGAAATCATATTTTGTCGCGGCATTATCAATGCAATATCATGATAAGGAGATTTTTGAAATGAAAAAACTTCGCAGCCTCAAGCAAAAAATTATTTTCTATGTTATGGCATCTTCCATTCTGCTGGCTATTCTGATCGTTACGATCATGTCTGTCGGAAGCATACGTTCCACAAACACCATATTACTGGATAACATGCAGATCACGGCGCGGATTGCGTCCCAGAATATCAGTTCCAATCTTCATCTTCTGACAGAACGCATGTACAATCTCTCGCAGGAAACCGCATTTTCAGAAAACAGCTATGATAACGAAACACGGCAGTTACTTTTTGAAGAAATCAAGCTGCAGATCGAATTTGTCTGGCTTTGCGCCTACGACCTGTCCGGTAAGAAACTATACGGAGACAAAAACGCGCCGGAAAACATTTCCGACACCAGATATTACTCCAGTCTGACACAAACCAACAGCATCGTAATCGGCGAGCCCTACTATGATAATAACATATTGCAGCTATGCGTCGCAGCTGCGGTAAAATCCAACGATGAAGTAATATGCTACCTGGTCGGAAGCTACAAATATGACCTTTTAAACGATGTTTTAAGCATGCTCATTGCCGGTAATTCCGGAAGCGCATGTATCGTAAATGAAGAGGGGAAAATTATCGGTGACAGGTATATAGAACATGTGATACAACAGGAAAGTATGTTCGAGCTATATCCGTCGCGCAAAAACACGGGAATTTTTGAAAAAGTTCTGTCTAACCAGACAGGCTCCGGCATTATGATACGATCTCATGCAAAGCATTATTGCGGCTATGCGCCCATACCCGGTACCAATTGGACCCTGCTGATTTATGCACCGCAATCGGATTTTATGAGCACGTCATATTTCTCGCTTGTAATCTGTATCCTGCTTTCTCTGTTACTTTTAGCCCTGGCAGCCGCTGTGATTACGCCGGCTGCAGATAAAATCTCCGCCTCCCTTTTACTTGTCACAAACCGCCTGCAGGGTCTGGCAGAGGGAAATCTGTCGGAGGCCGTTGAACTCTCGGAAGAAAATACCGAGACAAAAACACTGACAAAATCTCTTGCCCGTACAGTCGAAAGCTTAAACGGATACATACAGGACATTGAAAGTTCGCTTGGCGCCCTTTCTTCCGGTGACTACACAATTGAAATCCCGGATCATTTTTGCGGGGACTTTTCCTCCATACATGATTCACTGGTTTTGATCGCGACGTCTTTAAATAATACAATGCTGCAAATGAATGATTCCTCCAACGAGGTCAACAAAAATTCAATAAACGTATCCGACTACGCCAGGCGGCTGCACGAAGGCTCCCAAAACCAGGAAACGCTTCTGATGCAGCTTGGCGGGAGTATGGAGGCAATCACGGCTTCCATTGATAAAAACAAAGAAAATGTAAGCCTGATCGAAACTTATTCCGAAAACGCCGCAAAAAAAACTGCGCTTGGAAACAGTTATATGCAGAGTATGCTTAAAACAATGAATAAAATCCATGATGCGGTGGAAGAAATCTCAAAAATCAGCCGAATGATTGACGCTATTTCAAGCCAGACGAACCTGCTGTCTCTAAACGCCTCCATCGAAGCGGCCAGAGCCGGGGAATCCGGCCGCGGATTCGCAGTCGTCGCATCGGAAATCGGTCAGCTTTCCCAACAGACAAGCGATGCTCTCAAACAGACCGACACCATTATCCAAAACTCTGCCGCCATTATACAGGAGGGATTAAAAACGGCAGACGACACCGCACGGGCTTTTCAGGAGATACAAAACGTAACCCGCAGTTACCTGCAAATTTCAAAGCATCTCTTTTCTACCGCAGAGGAACAGACGACAGCAGTCGCCCTGGTTGCCAGCCAGCTTTCCTCCCTGAAAGAAATTGCTGATGAAAACAGACTGCTCGCGGTAGAGACAAATGAGACAGCCGCAAATTCTCTGGCGCAGTCGGAAAGTCTGCACGAATATGTATCACGCGTTAAAATAAAACAATCTGTCTGACGGAGGTGTTTCTCATGAAAAAATTTGCACTTATAATTTTTCTGCTTCTGACAGCGCTCTCTCTTAGCGGGTGCAGCGCCGGTTCTAAAATGAAAGACGGATTTTATACGGCAAAAATGTCCGACTACTCTCATGGTTGGAAAGAATACCTCTGTATTATGGTAAAAGACGGAACGATTGTTTATGCAGAGTTTAATGCCAAAGATGCGAGCGGTTATATCAAAGCATGGGATAATGCCTATATGAGAAATATGGCTCCTGTTTCAGGAACTTATCCAAATGAGTATACAAGAAACTATGTCGCACAGCTATTGGAATCACAGACTCCGGATACGATTGATACCATAAGCGGCGCCACCAGCTCCGGCGATAATTTCAAAAAATTATCCGAAGCCGTTATCATACAGGCAAAAAAGGGCGATTCCAATGTAATAATCGTTGAATAATGTTTTATATTTCGATTTGCATTGTCCTCCTGGCCGCATGATACACAAACTCATAACGCACGATGCGTTAACTCTCCCTTTTTTGGATACCCGCTGCCGGCTGTAATTCCTCTTTCGGCAACGGATACCCTTGTGCTTTCGTCTACTGTATTTTTATCTCTTTTTTCTTATTGAAGAAAAGGTCTATACTTCTTTTGATTTCTTCCGGTTTTGAACGCTTCAGCAAATACCCGTCCGGTTTCAGCGGGATTACTTTGCTGATACTTGTCTTGTCTCCTTTTCCTGTCAGAAAAATCACCGGCACAGACGCAAATTCCTTTTCCGAACGTATCATTTCCAAAACCTGCGCTCCGTCGCACAATGGCATATTATAGTCCAACAGGACAAGATCAGGCCGGTCAAGCGTTATCGACCGAAATGCTGACAATCCCGAATTGGCAAGCGCTACCTGATAATCGCCCTGCAGCAGACCCTTCATTGCCTGCCGCACCACATCCGAGTCATCAACCACAAGTATCTTATTCTTCTGGCTGCTGCGCTCTTGCTGATTCTTCGACAGATATTCCTTTACTTCTAATGCAGCCGTTTCTTCTTTGAAAGAACGGCGGTTTCTGCCGGATACAAGATGCGGCGACATCGCACAATATGCAAAATAACCCGCGCCCGTATCAAACAAAAGGCTGTACTGCGGCTGATGTTTTGAAAAAGTATGCGAAAATTGCTCAAAGGACAGCAGGTTTTCTCCTTCCATCCGGTAACGCTCTGCATCCGTGAAATTTCTCCGAATACGCTCTACAAACTGTCTCACAACAAATCTGGATGCATTCATCAACATAACGTCCAATTGTTTTGAGCGGCTCCCAATCAGTTTCCCAACGGAGCGAATCAACAGTTTTTCCTCAAAAATCAGAATAAACTCCTGCTGATCACCCTCCTCAGTCGCATAGGTCAGCCGGTAATAAATACCGTTGCCAAATTTTTCCCCGTCATAACATTCACTGACCAGCCGCGGCTCCAATTGAAACATATCGCCTGCAAAGCGTTCGATTTCCTGTGTCACGGCTGTCTGTTCCTCTTTTGGCAAGAGATTTTCCCATTTTCCGGTTCCGTTTTCCACGATCGCATGATCTTCCGTCAGTGTATGTGAAACCAGCCATCCGACACAGACGCCTAAGAAATGGCTGATCGCGTCTTTGGAATAGTCGGTCTGTTTTAATTCTTTTTCCAGCGCCGGAATCGTGCACAGACGAAAATCCTCATGTATGCGCTTATGCATCTTAAGTCCCTGATAGGAAATGGAAGCCATATAATCTTCCTCCTCAGCAAAATGCTTTGCCGCATGTTCTTTGAAGTATTTGATTCCCTCTCTGCAAACCCATGTACTTTTTTCTTCCTGTTCGCTGAATTTCAATAATTTGTTTATAATCTTAAAAAGTTTCCTGTGTTCCCTGTCAATGATCTCTACACCTATATTAAATCTGTTTTCCCATACCAGCTGAATCCCCATTTTGTCCCTCCTTGCTGTGGTACTGCCTGAAGTGACGCATATTTTATCCTGTTTGTCAAGAATCATTTCTATAATAATAAAACAGGCAAAATTATTATTCTTTTATATATATGCACTTTTCCTGGATTTGGTTCTTCCGTCGCAGCAGCGTCGATCGGGTTATAAATTTACTGTGCCGGCTGTTTTATTTATCCTTTTACTACGCCTACAGTACGTAATCTTCTGACTGGCATGACCAGATCTGCCTGTTGCCTCATCACATTTTCGATATCTTTATAGGCAAAACGGCATTCTTCCGGCACGTCGTTTTTCTTTCGCTTGCCCAGTACGATCCCCTGCTCTTTTAAATCCACCATCACTTTCTCTACGGAAAACGCTTCCATCGCACCGGTTCTTGAATAACTTCTTCCTGCGCCATGCGACGAAGTACAAAACGATTCCCTGTTTCCTTCTCCTTCGACCACATAACTGTACGACCCCATCGCGCCCGGTATCACAGCTTTCTCCCCGCTGCGCACTCTTGTTGCCCCCTTGCGGTGCACCCAGACGTCTGCGCCATAATGACGTTCGAATGACGCATAATTGTGATGGCAGTTGATCTCATCTCCAAATACAACAGCATGCCCCAAATGTTTTTCAATCTGCTGCTTCACAATATCACATGTCTTTTCCAGCATATGCGCTCGATTCTCAAACGCGTAATCCAATGCAAGATTCATCCAGTTAATATACTGCATTCCTTCCTCTGACGATACCGGAAGAAATGCCAGACAAAATTCATCATTCACTTCGCTGTACCATGTCCTGTTTAATACTCGCGCTTTCTGGTGAAAATAATCACAGATTGCTTTTCCAAGATGACGACTTCCGGAATGCAGCATAATACACAGGTACCCGTCCTGGTCCTCCTGCAGTTCAATAAAATGATTTCCGCCTCCCAGACTGCCTGTCTGAAAATATCCGTCGTCAATCAACGGTATCAATTCCTGATTTTTTTCGTATTTGTCCATTTCTTTTTTTGCCTGATCAAGTGTCTCAGACACCTGTGGCATTTTATATCGCTCCGTATTTAACGGGATTGTACGCATAATATTACCGATGATTGACTGTACCAGCGTACCGTTCCCTGTCTGAACTTCCCGGATATCCTCCGCGCGTATATTCGTCGGGATAAAATCCATACCGCAGCCGATATCTACTCCAACTGCATTTGGAATGACCACATCTTTTAACGCAATCACGCCTCCGATCGGCATTCCCTTTCCCGCATGGGTATCAGGCATCAGACATACCCATTTATGAAGAAACGGAAGCTGCGAGAGATGATAGGCCTGCTCCAGACAATTTTCCTCCAATTCTGTTTCACTTTCCAACCATACTTTAATCGGAAATTTTGTGTTTTCGTTATTTAATACAAACATAACCTGTGCCTCCCTGATTCTTTCCTTATTTGATAAAATGATTATATCCAAACTTTTCCATCAAATCATTTCAAAAAAGCTGCGAACATTCTAAGACATATTTTCCCAAAAATATGTTATACTTATTTTGTTGATTTAAGCTGTGATTTAGACCGCAAAATGGGGGGGTAGTATGTCCGGATTTCATGAACTGATTAAAAACTTTTCCAAAACGCGAGAATACGTGCGCGACTTTTTCGTCTATGGCTTTAAAACAAGGGAAGAATTTAAAGAAAAAAGCCCCAGGACCTATGACAATGAAAGACGGCGATTAGAGAGCTGGCTTCGCCCCTATGTCCGCAGAGACTATGTGTCAAACGGCATCAATCTTTCTCTTGCCATTGACAGTAATCTTCTGGACAGCAATCCGCTGTTTCGTGTTTGGAAAACAAAAAGCTTTACGGACAATGATATTATCCTGCACTTTTTTATTCTGGATCTGCTTATGGACGGCTCCCGGATGACAGCCGAGTCCATCACAGCCGCCCTGCTGACCCAATATGAATCACTGTTTGACGCACAGACAGTACGCCGAAAATGTAACAATTATACAAAAGAAGGAGTATTAATCAGGGAAAAGAAAGGAAACACCGTTTTATATTCGATTGATCATACAATCACTTCCTGGTTAAAATCAAATGACTCTCTGCCGGATGCGCTTTCTTTTTTCCAGTTGGCCGAATGTTTCGGAGTGATCGGAAATACACTGTTGGACCAGCTGGACTGCCAGCGCCGTATTTTTCGTGTCAAACACAGCTTTTTTGTTCATACATTGGAAGAGGAGATCCTGCTTTCTCTGATTCAATGCATGAATCAAAAATGTGATGTCCGCCTTGCAATGAAGAGCTTCAAAAACGGAAATCCGCGTACCATTCTTTGCACTCCGCTGCAAATCTTTTCCAGCACCAGAAGCGGCCGCCGTTTCCTCTGCGGATATATAAAATCATACAAACGTTTCACCTGTTTTCGCCTGGATTCCATCAAACAGGCCTCTCCCTGTACTGTTTCGGAGGAATACGACAAATTACAGGAACTCCTTGCACAAAACCGTCCGTTTCTCTGGGGCGTGTCCTTTCAGAATGATCAGGGACACCGCCTTGATACACTGACCATGACGATACGCGTCCGTCTGCCTGCGGAACATTACATTGTGGAACGTCTTTCCCGCGAAGGCCGAAACGGCACGGTGACAATCATAAATCAATCCGTTGTTCGATATGAAACTACTGCTTTTGACTGCAATGAAATGCTGCCCTGGATCCGCACATTTACCGGCAGAATTCTATCGCTTACATGCACCGACAAATCGGTGGAACAACGTTTCTGCGTTGATTTACAGACAATGTATCATATGTATCAGATTGAAACCAGACATCAGGAGAATATTTAATGGAATTATTTTCAGAACTGTACAACTGTTATTATCAGGTACTGCGGCGACTGCTCTGCCAAAAAGAATCTCTCACCATTCGGGAGATTTCAGATTATATACATGCTGAGGGGTTTGAGGAAAGCCTGCTGTCCGTAGTTCCAAAAATAGAAGACGGAACCTGGAATCTATTTCAAAAAGACGGCGAATTATATCTTTCCAGATTAAAATCCGACTTTCTGATGCCCCTTTCCTCTCTGCAAAAATCTTATCTCAAAGCTCTGCTTTATGACGCGCGTATCGGACTTTTTTTAGAACCGCAGCAATTGCGGGAACTGCAACATCTTCTGGCAGATGTCTCCCCGCTTTTTAAGCAGGAACATTTTTTTTATTTCGATCGCTTTTCCGATGGCGATCCCTGCACGGAGGAGTCTTATCGCCGTATTTTTCGCGTTCTTCTCACGGCTCAGAAAAAGAGACAATATGTAGACATTGATTATAACTCCCCAACAGGAAATCGAATCCATCACCACTATATTCCTGCACGCTTGGAATATTCTGTAAAAAACGACAAATTTCGTCTGATCGCCGTTAAAGATACAAACAGACATAACCTGAAACTGGAAATTCTGAATCTTGACCGTATCCGATCTGCTTATGCCATTGAAAAATTTTATCCATGCGAAATTGATCTGAATAAAATACTGAAAAGTACATATTATGCGGAGCCTGTTACACTGCATATCACGGACAGACGCAATGCACTGGAGAGAGCCATGCTTCACTTTGCAAATTATGAAAAAAATACGAGAAGAATTGACGATTCTACCTATGAATGCCAGATTTTTTACAATAAAAAGATGGAGACAGAACTGCTGATTGAGGTGTTGTCTTTTGGCCCTGTGATTAAAGTAACAGGAAATAAAAGTTTCCTGAAACAGCTGAAAGAGCGTCTCCAAATGCAGGCAGAAATTAATGCGGTATCGTTTTAACAGGGAGGCATAACATGAATGTTAATCTGCTTTTGTTGATTGCGTTTTGTATCGCACTTTTATTTATCTTGTTTCTTGCCACAAAACTTAGGCGTGTACGAGGACAACTATCTATTATCGGAGAAGCTCTTGAAGATATAAAAACCGGAAATTCGAACCGTCGTGTGTTGACAAGAAAAAGTGATATGACAAAACGGATTTGCTATGCAGTTAATGAAATTGCTGTCAAAAATCAGTCACAACTTGTTTCGCAAAAACAGTCTGAACAGGCATATAAGCGGCTTATGACAAGTCTTTCACATGATGTTAAGACACCGTTGGCATCGTTAGTTGGTTATTTGGAAGCTGCTACTACCGGGCTTGTGGCAGGGGACGAAAAAGAAGCATATCTCCGTGTTGCAATGGAAAAAGCCTACCATTTAAAGAATTTTGTAGAAACCTTATTTGAATGGGTGAAATTGGACGCTAAAGAACAGATTTTTCCTTTTGAGATATGTGATCTAAACGAATTGACCCGTAATATTGTCGCAGAGTGGGTTCCAACCTTGGAACGCAACCATTTTGAATATGATT
>CAMUHN010000019.1 GCA_947088675.1 uncultured Roseburia sp. | reverse complement strand
CGGCGCCTACTTTTATTATGCGCATATGTCCGAATATGCAAAAGAATTTCGTGTTGGAGAACAGGTTGCCGCGGGAGAACATCTGGGGTTTATGGGAGATACCGGATACAGCGATATCCCCGGAACAACCGGAAATTTCCCGGTGCATCTGCATCTCGGGATCTATTTAAATGATGAAAGCGGGAACGAATATGCAGTCAATTCCTACCCAATGTTAAAATACCTGTACGATTTATCCGTCTGGAACGCAGCAGACAGTGAGGGAATAAAGACGGGAACGAACAAAGAAAAATGATCTGGCGGAAAGGAGCAAAAGAGCATGGACAGCGGGTTTTTACCGGTCAGCAGAGAAGAGATGAGGGAAAGGGGCATTTCTCGGATGGATTTTGTCTATGTATGCGGGGACGCCTATGTAGACCACCCATCGTTTGGACACGCGATTATTACCAGGCTGTTGGAGGCGCACGGGTATCGTGTCGGTATGATTGCACAACCGGACTGGCGCGACCCAAACTCCATCCAGATATTCGGCGAACCGCGGCTTGGATTTCTTGTCTCTGCCGGAAATATGGATTCCATGGTCAATCATTATTCCGTTTCCAAAAAAAGGCGCGATACAGACGCGTTTACGCCGGGCGGCGTGATGGGAAAACGCCCCGATTATGCAACCATTGTCTACTGCAATCTGATCCGTCGTATTTATAAGGAGACTCCGCTGATTATCGGCGGGATCGAGGCAAGCCTGCGCCGCCTTGCGCATTATGATTACTGGTCGGACAAACTGCGGCGTTCTATTCTGCTGGATTCCGGCGCTGATCTGATCTCCTACGGGATGGGGGAGCACAGCATGGTAGAAATTGCAGACGCCTTAAACAGCGGGATCTCGGTGAAAGACCTTACATTTATCGACGGGACGGTGTATAAAACAAACAGACGGGAAGATATCTATGATGCTGTTGAGCTGCCTCACTTTGAAGCGCTTCTGGCTGATAAAAGAGAGTATGCCAGAAGCTTTTACACACAGTATCAGAATACGGATCCGTTTACCGCAAAAAGACTGTTCGAGACATATGATAAAAAAATGTATGTCGTGCAGAACCCGCCGTCAAAACCGCTGACACAGCAGGAGATGGATTTTGTATACTCGCTTCCCTACCAGAGGACATATCATCCGTCCTATGAAAAGGCAGGAGGCGTGCCGGCGATTGCGGAAGTAAAATTTTCACTGGTTAGCAACCGCGGCTGTTTTGGCGGCTGTAATTTTTGCGCCCTGACATTCCATCAGGGGCGCATCATACAGGCGAGGAGCCATGAATCTATTCTGGCAGAGGCAAACAGGTTTATCTGGGAAGAGGATTTTAAAGGCTATATTCATGATGTCGGCGGGCCTACGGCAAATTTTCGTGCTCCATCCTGCAGCAAACAGATGACAAAAGGAGTCTGCGCAAACAGGCAGTGCCTGTTCCCGACCCCCTGTCCGAACTTAAAGACAGATCATAAAGATTACGTGAACCTCTTAAGAAAATTACGTGAACTCCCTAACGTTAAGAAAGTATTTATCCGTTCGGGGATACGCTTCGACTATCTTCTCTATGACAAAAACACCGCTTTCCTTGAGGAACTGTGCGAACATCATGTAAGCGGACAGCTGAAAGTAGCGCCGGAACATATCGCTGATCCTGTGCTTGAAAAAATGGGGAAACCGGGCGCGGCGGTATACAAAAAATTTACGGCCGCATATGAGGCCATGAATCAAAAACTGGGGAAAAAACAGTACCTTGTACCTTACCTGATGTCCTCACATCCGGGTTCTACTTTAACGGAAGCAGTGGAACTGGCTGAATTTCTAAGAGATCTGGGCTATATGCCGCAGCAGGTGCAGGATTTTTATCCGACTCCCTCAACCATTTCCACCTGCATGTACTATACAAAACTTGACCCGCGCACGATGCAGCCGGTTTATGTCGCGACAAACCCGCATGAAAAGGCAATGCAGCGCGCGTTAATTCAATACCGCAACCCGAAAAACTATAAGCTCGTCGAGGAAGCCCTGATAAAAGCGGGCAGAACGGATCTGATCGGATACGACAGGCGCTGCCTGATCCGGCCGAAAGGCGGCCATGCAGCCGGACAAAAACCTTTTAACGGACAAAAACAGGCAGGGAAAGCAGAAAACCAGGGACATAAGAAAAAGAAGACGATTCGTCATATCCATAAGAAAAAACATTAACTGCTTTCCGGCGCTGTATCAGAAAATGTTTCGGACAGGAGAATTGCGCAATGCGTACTATTACGATATCAAAGGAGGAGGCCGGAGGGCGTTTTGACAAGTATTTAAAAAAACTGCTCCCCGGCGCGCCTTCCGGTTTTCTCTATAAAATGCTTCGAAAAAAGAACATTACATTAAACGGAAAGAAAGCGGAAGGTTCTGAAAAGCTTCATGTTTCGGATGAGGTAAAATTGTTTTTTTCGGACGAAACTTTCGAGAAGTTTTCGGCCAGGGACAGTCTGGACCGTGAATTTGAACTGCTTAAAAATTTACCGGAACAATGTCTTTCGGTTGTTTATGAAGATCAGGACATAATGATTATCAATAAGCCTTCCGGACTTCTGTCACAGAAATCAACTCGTGAAAGCCTTTCGGCAAACGAACTGATCCTTTCGTATCTGATCAGGCAGGACTGCCTGACAAAAGAACAGTTTAAGCTGTTTCGGCCGTCTGTCTGCAACCGTCTGGACCGCAATACATCCGGACTTCTGGTGGCGGGGAAGACGCTTTTGGGACTTCGGGCAATGTCGGAAGCATTCAAAGAACATAAAGTTTCGAAATATTATGATTGTATCGTAAAGGGTGAAGTAACAGAAAGCGTTTCTGTCAGAGGATGGCTTACGAAAGATACCGCCGCCAATAAAGTTTCGGTTCAGAAAAATGCACCGGCGTCACAGGGCAAACAGCGGGACGACGCTTTGTCCGGTTGGGAGATTTGGACAGAATTTCAGCCTGTGTGGTCCGTTAACGGTTATTCCATGCTTAAAGTGCGTCTGATTACCGGAAAATCGCATCAGATCCGCGCACATCTTGCGTCAGTCGGACACCCTGTCATAGGCGACCCAAAATACGGAGATCCGGAAGAAAACCGGCTGTTTCGGAGAAAAGCCGGCATAGAAGCACAGCTGCTCCATGCATACTGTCTGAAGTTTGAAGACGGGCGCGTGTTTACTGCGCCGCCGGGCGCCGCTTTCCGGAAAGCGGAAGATTATATCAGGAGTATCCGTTCATATGTTTAATATGACGTTTAATTGCCTCGAAACTTTCGATGCTGATATCATGTTCCATCTTACATGCGTCTTCGGCTGCAACACGAGGGTCAACGCCAAGTGTTGTAAGCCAGTTGGAGAGCGTAGTATGGCGTTCGTAGATTCGTTCTGCGACTTCAAGTCCGATTTCTGTCAAATGGATATGTCCTTCCGGGCTTACCGTAATATACCCGTTTTCCCTGAGATTTTTCATTGCAACGCTGACACTTGGCTTTTTGAAGTTCATCTCATTTGCAATATCAACCGAACGAACATTGCCCAATCTGTGGTTTAAGATCAGAATTGTCTCCAGATAGTTTTCTGTCGATTCGTTCAAAGTCATTTGTTCTCCCTCCATGCCGTTTTTAAGATATAAGAAAGTGTAACACAGTTTTTCCGATTTTACAAAAGAATTTTCTGCATTTTGTATTGTGCGAAAAATAGAAATCATATATAATAGTTTGGGGTTTTTCCCAGCAATCAAAAAATAAAGTCAGGAACATCAATCATCAGGAAACAATTATGGCTACATGGAATTCAAGAGGACTGCGCGGCTCTGCGCTGGAAGAGTTTATCAACCGGACCAACGAACGATATTCAGCGGGCAACCTGGCGCTGATTCAGAAAGTGCCGACGCCGATTACGCCGATTACAATAGACAAAGAGACAAGACATATCACACTGGCCTATTTTGACCAGAAGAGTACGGTCGATTATATCGGCGCAGTACAGGGGATACCAGTCTGTTTTGACGCAAAGGAATGTCATACCGACACATTCCCCCTTCAGAATGTACATGAACATCAGGTTGTATTCATGCAGAATTTTGAACGGCAGGGCGGTATTTCATTTTTGCTGATCAGCTTTACACACCGGGATGAGATCTATTACTTAAGGCTGAAGCGTCTGGAAGAATTTTTAGCGCGTGCGAAAGACGGCGGCAGAAAAAGCTTTCGGTACGAAGAACTGGAGGCGGAGTATTTTCTGCCAAAATCGGGCAGTGTGCTTGTGCCGTATCTGGATATCCTGAAAAAAGATATCCTCGACAGAGACTAATAAGACGAGAGGTTTACAGTGAAAAAACAATTATTGCACACACCGGAAGGTGTCCGGGATATTTACAGTGAAGAATGTGAGAAAAAGCTGATCCTGCAGGATAATATCAACAGGGCGCTGCGCCGGTACGGGTATCATCCGATCCAGACGCCTTCCTTTGAATTTTTTGATATATTCGGAAAAGAAATCGGCACGACACCGTCAAAAAATCTTTATAAATTTTTTGACCGGGAGGGAAATACGCTTGTATTGCGGCCGGATATCACGCCGTCAGTCGCACGGTGCGCCGCTAAATATTTCGGTGAGGAGAATATGCCGATCCGCCTTTGCTATATGGGCAGTACCTTTATCAACAACAGCAGCTATCAGGGAAGATTAAAGGAGAATACGCAGATCGGAGCTGAACTGATTGCGGACGAAACGGTCGATGCGGATGCGGAAATGCTTGCGATGGTAATCGCTTCCTTAAAGACGGCGGGGCTGAACGAATTTCAGTTAAGCGTCGGACATGCTGATTTCTTCCGCGGATTAACGGAAGCGGCGGGACTGAACGAGGAACAGGAAGAGGAATTACGCGAACTGATCTCCAACAAAAATTTCTTTGGCGCAGAGAGCCTGATCGAGCCGCTGCATCTGGATCAGAACTTAAAAGATCTGTTCGGGATGCTCGGGAACCTCTACAGCGGCTCCAGAGAGCTTTTATGCGCCAGAGAATATGCATCCGGCTATCCGAGGATTTTAGCGGCGATCAGGCGTCTCGAAGAACTTCATCAACTCCTTGAAGTTTACGGAATTGACCGTTATGTTACATTTGAACTGGGTACAATCAGCGATTATCAGTATTATACCGGCATTATTTTTTCCGGTTATACGTTTGGCAGCGGGGAGCCGATTGTAAAAGGCGGCCGTTATGACAATCTGCTTGCCTATTTCGGCAAACATGCGACTTCCATAGGATTTGCGCTTACGGTTGATCCGCTTATGGCAGCGCTTTCCAGACAGAAAATTGAAATCCCGCTTTCGTACCGGGCACAACTGATCGTCTACACGGAACATGCGCGCAGCGAGGCGATCCGTATGGCGGAAGAAATGCGAAATGCAGGCGAAGCGGCGGAACTGATCGCATATGATCCGAACAAGTCAAAAGAAGATTACCTTGCCTATGCCGACAGAAACCATATTACCGAAATCAGATTTTTATAAACATTAAAAAAGGAATTAAATTTATGGAAAATAACAGATATCTGACTTTTGCTCTGGGCAAAGGCAGGCTTGCAAATAAAACGCTTGAAATGTTAGAACAGATTGGAATTACCTGCGAGGAGATGAAAGATAAAAATACGAGAAAACTGATTTTCGTCAATGAAGCGTTAAAGCTGCGTTTTTTTCTCGCAAAAGGACCGGACGTGCCAACCTACGTCGAATACGGCGCTGCCGATATCGGCGTTGTCGGAAAGGATACGATACTCGAAGAAGCCCGCAATATCTACGAGGTTCTGGATCTTGGATTCGGCAGATGCCGCATGTGCATCTGCGGCCCGAAAGAAGCGGGGGAACTGCTGCGCCATCATGAACTGATACGTGTCGCTACGAAATATCCGCGTATCGCAAAAGATTACTTCTACAACAAAAAGCATCAGACAGTTGAGATTATCAAATTAAACGGTTCGATTGAGCTGGCGCCGATCGTAGGGCTTTCTGAGGTCATCTGCGATATCGTTGAGACAGGTTCTACCTTAAGAGAAAACGGTCTTCATGTACTGGAGGAAGTCTGTCCGCTTTCGGCGCGCATGGTAGTCAATCAGGTCAGTATGAAAATGGAAAATGAGAGGATCACAAAGCTGATCACTGACTTAAAGCAGGTGATCGGCGTATCCGGAAAGGAACGGTAATCCAGATGAGAATATTAGAGTTAACTTCAGAAACAAAAGATAATATCTTAGAAAACCTGTTAAAGAGAAGTCCTGCTTCCTACGGGGAATACGAGGGGCGTGTCGCCGAAATTATCCAAAATGTAAGAGAAAACAAAGATGCGGCCGTTTTCTCCTACACCTGGCAGTTTGACGGCGCAAAGATCGATACCGACAATATCCTTGTAACAGAGGATGAAATTGAACAGGCTTACCGTAAGACAGACCCGAAGCTGCTTTCCGTGATCAAGAAGGCTCTTGTCAATATCAGGAGTTTCCACGAAAAACAGCGTCAGAATTCCTGGTTTGATTCAAAAGAGGAGGGCATATTGCTCGGTCAGAAGATCACCCCGCTGAAAACCGTCGGCGTCTATGTGCCAGGCGGAAAAGCTGTTTATCCCTCCTCCGTTCTGATGAATGTAGTGCCCGCAAAAGTCGCAGGCGTGGACCGCATTATCATGACGACCCCGCCGGCAAAAGACGGCAGCATCTGTGCGTCCACTCTGGTTGCTGCAAAAGAGGCCGGCGTAGATGAAATCTATAAAGTCGGCGGGGCACAGGCGATTGCCGCTCTGGCGTTCGGAACGCAGAGTATTCCAAAAGCCGATAAAATTGTGGGACCGGGGAATATTTATGTTGCACTTGCAAAAAAGGCGGTATTTGGCCATGTCAGCATTGACTCGATTGCCGGGCCAAGCGAAATTCTGATCCTTGCAGACGAGACAGCCAATCCGCGTTTTGTCGCGGCAGATCTGCTGTCTCAGGCGGAGCATGACGAGATGGCATCCGCAATCCTTGTGACGACAAGCCGCAGTGTGGCGGAGGCCGTGAGCAGAGAGGCCGATGCATTTACTGCTGTGCTCTCCAGAAAAGAAATCATTACGAAATCGCTGGAGCATTACGGCTATATTCTTGTCGCAAAAACAATGGAGGAAGCGATTGAGACAGTGAACGAGATCGCATCCGAGCATCTTGAACTTGTGACAGAAAATCCGTTTGACACGATGACCAAAATAAGAAATGCCGGGGCCATTTTTCTCGGTGAATACGCAAGCGAACCGCTTGGCGATTATTTCGCGGGGCCGAACCATGTGCTTCCGACAAACGGGACGGCAAAATTCTTTTCTGCGTTGAGCGTGGATGATTTTATCAAAAAATCCAGTATTATATCTTACTCAAAAGACGCTCTCGCTCCGATTTACCGGGATATTGTCCAGTTCGCGGAGTGTGAACAGCTGACGGCGCACGCCAATTCCATCCGTGTGCGTTTTGAAGGAGGAGAACATTGATCAGAACAGCAGATTGTGTACGTAAAACAAAAGAAACTGATATCCGCATTACACTGGATCTGGATGGGCGGGGCGACTTTGAGGTTGATACCGGAATCGGATTCTTTGACCATATGCTGCAGGGATTTGCAAAACACGGATTTTTTGACCTGACAGTCAAAGTGTCCGGGGATCTGATTGTAGACAGCCACCATACCATCGAGGACACCGGAATTGTACTTGGCACGGCCATAAAACAGGCTCTCGGCGAAAAACGCGGCATCAGACGCTTCGGCAGCTGCATACTGCCTATGGATGAAACGCTGATGCTTTGTGCCGTGGATCTTTCCGGAAGGCCTTATCTGGCGTTTGACGGAGCATTTACAACAGACCGGATTGGCTACCTGGATACGGAGATGATAAAAGAATTTTTTTATGCCGTCTCTTATGCGGCCGGAATGAATCTCCATATCAGAACATTGTCGGGCGGCAACAACCATCATATGGCGGAAGCAATGTTTAAATCTTTTGCCAGGGCACTGGATGAGGCAGTCGGCATTGACGCAAGAATCGACGGCATCCTTTCTACAAAGGGAAGCCTTTCCGCAGGAACAGAGGAACTATTATGAACAGGGATCAGAAAAATATCGTTGCGACAGTTTTCTTAAAAAACGGGAAAGCTGTAAAAGGATTTTTCGACGATACGCCAATCAACAGCAGTATTTTTCATCTGGCAAGCCTTTACAACGACAATGGCGTTGATAAGATTGTTGTGTTTGACCTCTCAAAGGATGAAGAAGAGCGAGAAAAAAACTTAAAGACGATGCGCGATTTAAACCGGAATGTAGAACTGAAAGTCTGCGCCGGCGGCAACATTAACCGTCTGGAGGATATTAAGAAACTGTTTCATTCCGGATGTCTGCAGGTGATATTAAACGGCTCCAAACCGGATACGATGGCGCTGGCCAAAGAGGCCAGCAGACGCTACGGCAGAGAACGTATTCTGGTTTCCGTAGAAAATGTTGATTTTATCTTTAAGCACAGGGAACAGATGGATCAGAATTTCCATGAACTTCTCGTATTAAATGATGGTATTCTGGATGCGCTTGATAATCTGACAAACGTACCGTATGTTGTTTATTTTGATGAGTGCAATTATAACGATATCCTGAAAGTATTAAAACGTTCCAATGCACGCGGGATCGCGGGGTTATTTTTAAACGACCCCAAAACGGATATTATGGAGTTAAAATCTCAGTTTTCCTTAAACGGAATTAAAATGGACAATTACGAACCGGACTTAAAATGGTCCGATTTAAAGAAAAACAGCGAGGATATGGTGCCCGTAATCGTACAGGATTACCATACGGATCAGGTTTTAATGCTCGCCTATATGAATGAAGAAGCATTTTTAACCACCTTAAATATCGGAAAAATGACTTACTACAGCAGAAGCCGTCATGAACTGTGGATTAAGGGCCTTACTTCCGGCCATTTCCAGTACGTGAAATCACTGACGGCTGACTGCGATTACGATACGATTCTTGCCAGAGTGTCGCAGGTGGGCGCTGCCTGCCATACCGGAAGCAGAAGCTGTTTTTTTAATCATATTATTCAAAAGGAATACACGGAAAAGAGCGCGCAGCATATCTTTGAAGATATTTTTAAACAGATTAATGAACGCCGGAAAAATCCCAGAGAAGGCTCTTATGCCAATTATATATTTGATCTGGGTCTGGACGGCATTTTAAAAAAATTTGGCGAAGACGCGATGGAAGTGATTATTGCAGCGAAAAATCCGGAATCCGACGAAATAAAAAATTCGATTGCAGATCATCTTTATCATCTTATGCTGCTCATGTCCGCACGTGGAATATCATGGGACGATATCGCGCATAAATTAGATCAGAGTTAAATTTTCTTTTAATTTTATTAAATGAGTGTCTGTAAAGAAAGACAGGGGAGAACAGTGTGAGTAAGCCAAAACAACCCGCCAAATTGTATGAGATGCTGATTGGCCACGAGGAGAAATACGATCGCAAAAGATATCCGGATCTGCTTCGTATGCTTGCCGCCATTTTTGTAATCGCAATTCATACCGTATCGCTGGCGGCGTCTATGGTTCCCGCAGAGAGCCTGCAGTATGACATACTGACTGTATTTGTCTTTACATTTATCTCATGCAACCAGATTTTCGTTATGGTAAGCGGCGCGCTTTTGCTTCCGGTAAAAGGCGAACGAATCGGCGCATTTTTTGCCAGACGTTTTGTAAAAGTTGCCGTTCCGCTTGTCGTCTGCTATGTGTTGTATATCGTTGCAAAAAACGGATTTTCTGCTGTTTCACCTCAGAATCTGCCGTTGCTTTTTGTCCGGATTCTTATGGGTGCGCCAACGGAAGCCCCTCATTTCTGGCTGATTTATGTCATATTAATGCTGTATCTGTACACGCCGTTTTTAAGATATCTGCTGTCGCACATTCCGGACATGGTATTTTACGGCGTGCTGTCTGTATTTTTGCTGACAGACGCTGCAAATACATTCGCTCCTCTTTTTGGTTTAGAGGCGCCGCTGCCGGTGATCTCAGAGTCCTTTGTCAGTGTTTACCTCACAGGGTATTTTCTCGCTGAAAAATGCAGCAGAAAAATATCCGGCTGGATCATTGCGGCGGGCGGCATATGCTATCTTATCGCATGTGGGCTGATTCTTTTTACAGAAAGTTATGAACCCTATATTTATCAAACGTCTCCTGTTATGACGTTTTTTTGCGCAGCTGTTTTTCTTGCGATCAAAAGCAGAAATGACAGTGACAAAAATGATCTGTTCATAAAGCTGGTCTGTAAACACAGTTATTCTATTCTGTTACTCCATTGGGGCGTGCTGCACTTTGTGGTAAAACAGGTGCTGCATGTGAATGTATTAAGCGGAGGGATTGTCGGCGGCTGTATTCTTATGGCGTCGCTTACATTTCTGATTTCACTGGCCGGGGCGATTCTGCTGGATAATACTTTGATCGCGTGGATTCTCTCTCTGTTCCGAAAGGTATCCGGGCAGACATAATTTCTTTGTCCTTCTCATATATTGGGAATAACGAAAACGGAGATTTTGTCTATGAAACAGGATATGACTTTAGAGGATTATGCGGCATACAGAAAAGCGTATTTGCAGAAAGCGAGAGAAGATTTTCATATGGGACAGCAGGAACAGGAGGAAAGGGACGATGCGCCGCCGGAGGAGGGGTATCTTGTTTTTGCCAGATTTCGTCTGATAGCCGCAATGATGCTTTTTATCGGCTTTTTGTACTGCTGGTATACCAAAACGCCAATCCTCGGCCATTCTGTACAGGAGGTCATAAGTATCGTGGAGGACGATCATTATTTTACGATGTTAAAAGATTTTATGGAGACCAAAGAGAATCCATAGAGCCGGAAAAAGGCTGCGCTGGCAAAGACGGCTGTATCGAATCAAAAGGCAGCCTGGAAAATACGCAAGGAGGAATCTCATGAAAGTACTATCAATTGGAAACTGGCGGTTACAGATCAAAGAAGAGTGGAAGACGGCTTTTTTTGCCACATGGATTGTCGGATTACTGGCGCATGCATACCGTTTTTTTAATTTTCTGCCGATCTGGGACAGTATGTATAATTTCTACGGAATCGGCTCCACATTCAGCCTCGGGAGGTGGTTTCTGCCGTATGTCGGTCTGATTTCCTCCATCTTTGACCTGCCCTGGGTCAACGGAGTCTTATCTCTTTTTTATATCAGCATCGCTATGATTCTTTTGGTGGAACTGTTTGGCATCCGACGCAGACTGCCGATTATTTTATGTTCCGCCGCGTTTGTATCCTTTCCGACCGTGGTATCCTCATTCGCCTATATGTATACGGCGGACGCCTATATGCTCTCGTTTCTGCTTGCTGTACTGGCCGTATATCTTACCTTTCGCATTCCAAAATGGGGTATGTTCTTTGGAATGATTTCCCTGGCTTTTGGCATGGGAATCTATCAGGCTTATGCAACAACCTGCGCGGTTCTGGTACTTGTTTTTGTGATACATCAGTTCGTAACGGAAAAGCCTGCGTTTTTCGACGCCGTAAAACGTGATTTAAAGTATCTTTGGATGCTGCTCGGCGGAGCTTTACTCTATTACATCATCTTAAAGTTAACCCTGTGGCATTTTAATACGACGCTTTCCAACTATCAGGGTGTCGGCGATATGGGCGTTATGTCTTTTGCGCAGTATAAACTGGCAGCGCTTCAGGCAAAATATCATTTTCAGACACTGCTTGGCATGGAGCATGGCATTGTGGCGCGTCCGTATACCCTGTTGAACGCAGTTATCTTACTGCTGATTTTTTGCATTACGCTGTACCTTTTAATAAAAAACCGTGTTTTTGAGCAAAAACTGACCTTTTTTGCAACGTTTCTGGCGATACTGCTGATCCCGTTCGTTGCATACGGCGTGTATTTCACCTCACCGAGTGTAGAATACCATACGCTTATGGAGATGGGCGTCTGTTTTTTATATCTTTTATTTCTTCTTCTTGTCGATCAGCTGGAATGGAAGAACGCGCTTCCCAAAATTTTAAAGTGCGCAGGTGCCGCAGCCATGTGCGCCCTTGTCTACTATAATGTATTAAACAGCAACATTGCCTACTTCAACCTGAATTTAAGCTATCACAAATCTTATGCAATCGCGGAAAATATACTGGACCGGATTGAAGACAACAAACATTTTGAAACCTGTAAAAAAGTCGCGCTTGTGGGCCAGTACAGCTGTCCGACAGAAAATGTGCGCACAATGGTTCCAAATATTATGGGAATCAGCAACGATTCGTTTCTGAATGACTCCTACCATTATACCATTTTCTGGAACAACTGTTTTGGCGTTAACTTAGAAGCCGCATCCTACCAGAAAATGGAAAAGATCAAACAGACAAAAGCCTTTCAGGAGATGCCTGTATATCCGGCAAAAGGATCGGTAAAATATATGAAAGGCGTTATTGTCGTAAAATTATCGGAATAGACCTGTTCCTATGGGAGAAATCGACGTTGAAAAGGAGAATTACAATGCAATCACAAACCCGGGAAAGAAAACTGGCATTAAGCGAGAGAATTTTGCTTCATGTGGACAAGCCCGCCCGCTATATCGGCAATGAAATCAACAGTGTCATCAAAGATCCCGCTAAAGTGGCGATTCGTTTCGTTATGTGTTTTCCGGATGTATACGAAATCGGCATGTCGCATCTTGGTATCCAGATTCTCTACGATATGTTTAACAAAAGGGAGGATGTCTGGTGTGAACGCGTCTACTCTCCATGGCCGGATCTGCATCAGATCTTAAAGGAGCAACAGATCCCGCTTTTTTCTCTTGAATCACAGGAACCAGTGAAAAATGCGGATTTTCTCGGTATTACGCTCCAATATGAAATGTGCTATACCAATGTGCTCCAGATTCTTGATTTAAGCCGTATTCCGCTTCTGGCCAAAGATCGCAATGAAAATCATCCGCTTGTGATCGGCGGCGGACCCTGCGCTTACAATCCGGAGCCGCTTGCTGATTTTTTTGATCTGTTTTATATTGGAGAAGGGGAAACGCAGTATCACGCGTTATTTGATCTGTATCAAAAGATAAAAATTTCCGGAGGAAGCCGTGAAACGTTTCTGCACGAAGCGGCAAAGATACCGGGGATTTATGTTCCCTCCCTGTATGAGACAAAATACAGGACAGACGGCACGATCGAATCGTTCTCCCCGCTTTTTGCAGACATTCCTGTCCGTATCGAAAAACAGGCCGTAACGGATCTGACAGATGCCGTCTATCCCGAGAAACCGCTTGTTCCGTTTATAAAAGTAACACAGGACCGCGTCGTACTGGAAATTCAAAGAGGCTGTATCCGGGGATGCCGTTTTTGCCAGGCCGGTATGATCTACCGTCCGACACGCGAAAAAAATGTGGACAGGCTCAAAGAGCTGGCAAAACAAATGTTAAAGGCTACAGGGCAGGAAGAGATTTCTTTAAGCTCTTTAAGTTCTTCCGATTACAGCAGCCTAAAAGAGCTTGTCACATTTTTGATCGACGAGTTTCAGGGAAAAGGAGTCAATATCTCTCTTCCGTCCTTACGGATTGATTCTTTTTCTCTGGACGTCATGGAGAAAGTGCAGGATGTCAGAAAGAGCAGTATCACGTTTGCACCGGAGGCAGGTTCCCAGCGCATGCGCAATGTAATCAACAAGGGTCTGACCGAAGAGTCCATATTAGAGGGCGCCGGGCTGGCATTTGACAGCGGCTGGAATAAGGTAAAGCTTTACTTTATGTTAGGGCTGCCGACCGAGACAACAGAGGACATGCAGGCCATTCCCAGACTTGCAAACGAAATTGCGGTGCGCTATTATGAAATACCAAAAGACAAAAGAAACGGCAAATGTCAGATCACAATTTCCACCTCATTTTTTGTGCCGAAGCCTTTTACTCCGTTCCAGTGGGCCAAAATGTACCCGCCAAAAGAATATATTTCCCGCGCAAAAATCGTAAACGACGCGGTAAAAGAACAGTTAAATCGAAAGAGCTTAAAATACAACTGGCACGAAGCCGACGTGACTGTGATAGAGGGCATTCTGGCGCGCGGAGACCGCAGAGTCGGCGCCGTTATACAAAAAGTATACGAAACCGGCGGCATCTTTGACGCATGGACGGAATATTTCAGCTACGACAGATGGATGGAAGCATTCAGGCATTGCGGCATAGATCCTGATTTTTATACGATGCGGCAGAGGGACGCCGAAGAAATCTTCCCCTGGGATTTTATTGATGCCGGCGTCACAAAACAATTTTTAAGGCGCGAATGGGATAACGCTATGAACGGTTCTGTTACGCCAAATTGCAGAATGCAGTGTCAGGGATGCGGAATAAAAAAATTCGGAACGGGCATCTGTGTCATTTAAAATGTCTTCGTATTGCAAAAGTGAGGAGTGCTATGAAAATAAGAATTAAATTCAGAAAATACGGAATGATGAAATTTATCGGGCATCTCGATATCATGCGCTATTTTCAGAAAGCAATGCGCAGAGCGGATATTGCGATCTGTTATTCGGCCGGATTTTCTCCGCACCAGATTATGTCGTTTGCTGCGCCGCTCGGGGTCGGGATTACGAGCGACGGGGAATATTTCGATATTGAAGTGCAGCAGACATTACCCCCGGCAGAAGCGATGCGGGCATTAAACGATACAATGGCTGACGGGATAGAGGTGACGGATTATGTCATTCTTCCTGACAATGCCTCAAATGCCATGTCGATTGTAGCGGCTGCAGATTATGACATTTCCTTTCTGGAAGACCGAAAACCACCGGCATCTTTAGAACAGTTTCAGCAGGGACTTGACCTGTTTTTTCATCGGCCCAAAGAAGTGCTGATTACAAAACAGACAAAGAAAAGCGAACGTACCATAGACTTAAAAAAGCTTGTGTATGAAATCAGAGCAGAAGAGATCAACGGAAATATTTCGTTTTATATGATGCTCTCCACCGGAAGCAGTGACAACTTAAAACCGGAGCTGGTATTACAGTCACTGTTCTCGTCGATGGAACTTGTTTTCGATGAGGATGATCTTAAGATACACAGACGCGATGTCTATGCAGACGGCGGCGGAAGATGGATTCCGCTCGGTGAGTTTTACGGATAGGAGTGTGACTGCGCGCGAATGGACCGTTTTATCATTACAAAAGCAGAGTTAAAAGGACAGGAATTTCAGATCTGCGCTCTTTTCAATGAAAATAAAAAACTGATGGAGCTTTATCCGAAACGCCTGGACCAGAATCATATTCTGGGAAACATCTATATCGGGAAAGTCGAACATATTGTGAAAAATATCAATGCCGCATTTGTGCAGATATCGCCCACCGTCAAATGTTACCTGCCGTTAGAGGATGTAAAACATCCTGTTTTCACAAAAAAATATTCTTCCGATAAAAAAAAGATTGCCGCAGGGGACGAACTTCTGGTACAGGTTGTAAAAGAAGCCATAAAGACAAAAAATCCGTCTGTCACTACAAATTTTACGTTAACCGGAAAATATATCTCCCTGACAGCCCAAAAACCGGGAGTCCGGATTTTTGCGAAACGGACGGACACGGCAGGGGACAATTTCACTCCGCTTTTGGAGGAAATTCAATCGTCTTACACACAGACAGAAAAATATGGCATTGCGGTCAGCGCCAATGTAAACGAAAATGACAGGGAAGCCGTACTTGACGAACTGTCGCGATTAAAGGAATCTTTTGAAAAACTGATCGATCAGTCAGTTCACCGGACGGCATATTCCCTTGTCTATAAAGCGCCCCCTTTTTATCTGGAGCTGTTTCGGAATCAAAAAAAAAGCTGTCTGGGCAGGGTAGTGACCGACGACCGCACTGTTTTCGAAGAAATCTGCGCCGCCTGTTCGATCCCAAAAGAAGCGCTGTTTACAACAGGCTCGGTGCCGTCTCCAGTCGACGAATTTACAGTAAATAATAATATTTCGCTTCAATTTTACCGTGATCCGCTTCTCTCACTGTCCGCGCTCTACAATTTAAAAGAAGGGATCGGCGCGGCATTGAGCGAGCGGGTATGGCTGAAATCAGGCGCATATCTTGTCATTCAACCGACAGAAGCGCTTACGGTAATCGATGTAAACACCGGAAAAGACAGTTCGAAACAGGAAAAAGAAGATCACTTCCTGAAAGTCAATCTGGAAGCGTCGGATGAGATCGCACGGCAGCTGCGCCTTAGAAACCTTTCCGGTATTATTGTCGTAGATTTTGTCAATCTGCATGCAAAGGATGCGAGGGATCAGCTGACTTCCTATCTGGGACGCCTGCTGAAAGAGGATCCGGTACAGACAACGCTGGTCGATATCACGCGCCTTGGACTGGTGGAGATTACGCGCAGAAAAGTAAGAAGTCCGCTGTCCGAAATCCTGAAAAACAGGTCAGATTAAAGCTTGACAAACGATTGGGCATGTGCTAGACTAACGAAGTATGCCGCACAGTGAGGTTCGAAAAGTCTGTTTTTATGAAACAGCACCACAACTGGCGAGTAATGATAAATAGGAGGTGCCATATGTACGCAATCATAGCAACAGGTGGAAAACAGTACAAAGTATCGGAAGGCGATATCATTACCATTGAAAAACTTGGGATGGAAGCAGACGCTAAAGTTACTTTCGATCAGGTTTTGGCTATTTCCGGAGACGGCAGCATCAAAGTCGGTTCCGATGTAGCAGACGCAACTGTGGAGGCTTCTGTCGTTAAAGAGGGCAGAGGGAAAAAGGTAATCGTATACAAGTTCAAGAGAAAAACCGGTTATCACAAAAAGCAGGGCCACAGGCAGTCGTTTACACAGGTCAAGATTGAAAAAATCAACGCATAGCGCCGGGAAGCTCCAATGACGGAAGTGACAGTTTTCCGGGACAGTCATCAGAATTATAAAGGCTTTACATGTCTGGGACATGCAGGTTATGCAGACGCGGGGGAAGATATTGTATGCGCCGGCATTTCCGCGCTTGTAATCAACACGGTCAATGCGCTGGAACAGTTTACCGATGAGAAATTTTCTGTGGATCTGGATCAGAAAAGCGGAAAGATCGCGCTGCAATTTGACAGTATAATCGGACATGACGCCGAATTGCTGATGAAAACGCTTGTGTTGGGCTTACAGGGAATACAGAATACTTATGGAACAGATTTTATCCATTTCATTTTTAAGGAGGTGCAGTAACATGTTAAATATGAACCTTCAGTTTTTTGCTCATAAAAAGGGAGTTGGTTCTACAAAGAACGGCCGTGACTCCGAATCGAAAAGATTAGGGGCAAAGAGGGCAGACGGACAGTTCGTTAAGGCTGGTAATATTCTGTACAGACAGCGCGGTACAAAAATTCATCCGGGCGTCAATGTTGGAATTGGCGGAGATGACACATTATTCGCTCTGACAGACGGAATATTAAGATTTGAGAGAAAAGGAAGAGACAAAAAACAGGCTTCCGTTTATCCAGTAGCTGAATAGACGTATGTACGCCCGACGGGCCGATTTTCATTCGGTCTGCCGGGTTTTTGTTGTTTCAAAGCGCATGCAGACATCGCAGAAAGGCTCAGGTTATTTTATGTTCGCAGACAGAGCAACGATTATTATAAAATCAGGACGCGGCGGAAACGGCCACGTCAGCTTTCGCCGTGAAAAATATGTTCCAAACGGCGGTCCTGACGGAGGAGATGGCGGACGCGGCGGCAGTATTATTTTTGAAGTAGACGAAGGCTTAAACACGCTGACCGATTACCGCCACAAGCGAAAATATGCCGCACAGGCGGGAGAGGACGGCGGGAAAAGAAACTGCCATGGCAAAAACGGCGAAGATCTTGTCTTAAAAGTTCCGGCCGGAACTATCATTAAAGACGCTGCTTCCGACAAAATTATTGCAGACATGTCAGGCGACAACAGACGGCAGATCGTAATAAAAGGCGGACGCGGCGGCCTTGGCAATCAAAATTATGCGACCTCTACCATGCAGGCTCCAAAATATGCGCAGCCAGGCGGCGAAGCGACCGAACTTGAAGTAAAGCTGGAGCTGAAAGTAATCGCCGACGTCGGTCTCGTGGGATTTCCGAATGTCGGAAAATCCACTTTGCTCTCCCGCGTTACAAACGCCCAGCCCAAAATCGCAAATTATCATTTTACGACGTTAGCGCCAAATCTTGGGGTTGTGGATTTGGACGAGGGGATGGGTTTTGTCATCGCAGATATCCCGGGACTGATCGAAGGCGCCTCGGAAGGCGTCGGGCTGGGTCTGGAATTTCTGCGCCATATTGAGCGCACGAAAGTAATTATCCATATGGTAGATGCCGCAGGCACGGAGGGCCGGGACCCAATTGCCGATATTCATGCGATCAACAAAGAATTATATGCTTACAATCCGGCGCTTTTACAAAAACCGCAGGTAATTGCCGCAAATAAAATCGATGTCATCTTCGGTGATGAAAACGAAATAATAAAAGGTTTACGGGATGAATTTGAAAAGGACGAGATTCGTGTATTTCCGATTTCCGCTGTCAGTGGAAAAGGGTTAAAGGAGCTTCTCTATCACGTAAACCAGCTGCTTTCCAAATGCAGCAGAGAAACGTTTGTATACGAACCAGAATTTGATCTTTCGCTTCTTGCGGGAAAGGACGAGCCTTATACGATTACGCGTGCGGATGACGCCGCTTTTGTCGTGGAAGGACCAAAAATCGACAAGATGCTCGGATACACAAATATTGATTCCGAAAAGGGATTTCTTTTCTTTCAGAAATTTTTAAAGGAGCAGGGAATTTTGGAAGAACTGGAAAAAAGAGGCATCCAGGAAGGCGATACCGTCCGTATGTACGGCAATGAATTTGATTATTATAAATGAGGGAATACTATGACACTGACAAGTAAACAGCGCGCTTTTTTAGGAAGCAGCGCAAATGAGATGGACGCTATTTTTCAGATCGGGAAAGCAAGCCTGACGGCAGAACTGGTAAAAGCTTTGGATGAAGCTCTGGAAAAGCGTGAATTGATTAAAGTATCCGTTTTAAAAAACTGTGCGGACGATCCGCATGAAATTGCAGAGATCATTTCTGAGCGAACGCATTCGTCCGTTGTAAAAGTAATTGGCAAGAAAATTATTCTGTTTCGTCAGGCCAGGAAAAACTCAAAATATATCTTACCTTAACAGGGAGGCAGACTGCCATTTCATGAAACATCAGGGATCTTACAGCGGGAAGAAAATCGGGCTGCTGGGCGGGTCGTTTGATCCGATCCATTATGGGCATATTCACATCGCAGAAAATGCCTGTCAGGAATTTCAACTGGACGAAGTCTGGTTTATCCCGGCAGGGCATTCGCCCAATAAGGCAGAAGAGAAGATGACGCCCGCCTCAATCAGAGCGTATATGGTTTCAGCCGCCCTCGAAAACTACCCTTATTTTCGGGTATCCAATATCGAACTGCAGTCGGCTGAAACAAGCTATACGTACCGTACCATGGAAAAACTGCATCAGCTGTATCCGGACAGCCGGTTTTATTTTATTATGGGAGCAGACTCACTTGATTATTTTGAACACTGGAGACATCCGGAAATTATCTGCAAATATGCCGTTATTCTGGCCGCTGTGCGTGATTCCATGAATCTGGCGCAGATTCAGTCCAAAATAGCGCAGATCAAAGAATTATTTCCCGCATCTATATTTCCGCTGCACTACAAAAAAATACCGGTTTCCTCGACGCAGCTGCGCGGTATGGCCAAAAGACACGAACTGGACAGTTCCTGCCTGCCGCAGAAAGTCATTGATTATATCAATCAGAATCATCTTTACGGCGCCTGAGTACAGTAAAACAGGATATCCTGTAATTGATAAGGAGGTATCAGGAAATGATGGAACGCAATGAAATGCGTAAGCGCGTAAAAAAACAGCTGGACAAAAGCCGTTATGAGCATACTTTGGGTGTCATGTATACAGCCGCATCTCTTGCGATGGCACACGGATACCCGATGGAGGATGCGATGATCGCAGGCCTTCTGCACGATTGCGCGAAAAATATTCCGGATGATGAAAAATTAAAGCTCTGTAAAAAACACCATATTCCGATCAATCCGACCGAGCAGGAACGCCCCTGTCTGCTGCATGCAAAGCTAGGCGCTTTTCTTGCACAGACAGAATATGGGATCAAAAACCAGGGTATTCTGCACGCAATCCAGGTACATACAACAGGAGAACCTGACATGAGCATGCTCGACCAGATTATATACATTGCAGATTATATTGAACCCATGCGTGACAAAGCGCCGGACCTAAAAGAAGTTCGAAAACTGGCTTTTGCCGATCTAAACCGCTGTGTTGCCCGTATTCTGCATGATACTCTGACTTATCTTCATGAAAAAGGCGGGAAAATTGATCCCGGTACCCAGCGAACTTACGATTATTATCGGCAATTTGAAGAAAAAACAAATTGCCCCTGAAACGGAAAAACATGGCGTCGGATTCTCCGCGCAGATTTAAATCGCAGCGAAGCTGCGATATGGAGGTTAGTATGACAGCATTAGAATTATGTAAAACAGCAGTAGCGGCATTGGAAGACCGCAAAGCAGAGGACGTCACCGTCATTGATATACAGGAGGTTTCCACCATCGCTGACTATTTTGTCATCGCAGACGGTACAAACGAAAACCAGATACAGGCAATGCGCGACGCAGTGGACGAAGCGCTCCATAAAGCGGGGCTTTCGGTCAGACAGATTGAGGGGAACCAGAAATCAACCTGGATTTTAATGGATTACGGCGATATTATTGTCCATATCTTCTCCAAAGAGGATCGTCTGTTTTATGATCTGGAGCGCATCTGGCGCGACGGAAAAATTGTAGATATTCACAGTGTGTAAACTTCTTACAAACTCAAAAAGGATCGCTGCAGGATACGACACGATGTTGTTTCGTGCGGGGATCTTTTTTTTATATTGGAGAGTTTATAATCCAGTTGTATATTTTGTATTGACAATTAAATATCCAAGATATATATTATTAATATAATTATACCTGTAATTTGAATTTATAACATTACATACTTAATGAAAGGGGTGATTCCAATGTCAACATAAACATTTTACAGAATATTTAGTTTCCTGTAAAATAAATTTATTTTACAGAATAGTTATTGATTAAAAGATACAAAGACTCGATTTTCTATAGTCTTTCATTAAAATGGAAAGGTGGAAATTATTTTGAAAAAACTGAATTCTTTTCTAAAAAAAAGTATCACTTTGTTATTGGCAGGAACGATTTTGATTATTTCAAATATATACGAAGTAAAAGCACAGGAGTATATTAAAAATGAAACGATCGCCTTGACAGATGAAAATGGAGATATTTGTGCATACTATACTCCATATTCAGACACGAACCCAGAACCAACTATAAAACCAAGATATACTTCTAATATAAATTGGACTATTAATGCAGGAAGATACACTGTTGGAGATAATCAGTATACATTATCTTCTGGAATCAGTATTCAAATCAATGTATCCCAAAGCAAAACCGGTAAGAGTTATATTATTTTATATAACAGATCAACAAATACGTATAAGTATTTGACGAATACAGAAACTACAAACGGATGGAATGGAACCATTAATCTTGGAAATAATTTTAATGGAGGTCTGTACTCCATAGGTATCGCCAATTTGTCATCTAATACCATAACATATAGTGGAAGTTATAGTTTATAAAGGAGATCTATGAAAAAGAAAACTTCAATCATAATCATAAGTTGTTTTATGCTGGCACTGTATCTGACAGCGTTCGTTTCCAATCACACCAATGCTGATTCTGTGAAATCTGATATACAAATCAATTCTGATAAAATGAATACAGAATCACACCGTGTTTTTAACGAGAAGTGTGAACCGACGTTTTTTGACGACTCGGCTACGTACGAGGAAAGAAAAAGTATTATCCTGGAAAATAACGGACAATGGAATGAAGAAGCACAGAGTTTTCCGATTGATTATGACAATATGGTTTTTGATACTTCCAGTACTTTTATCGAAGAGTAAATTGATTTCTGTCTACTGCACAGATGTAATCTGTTGTTAAAAACAGATAACGGAAAGAACAAAGTCAAAAGTTTTGCTGAATGCAAGTCTTTTGGCTTTGTTTTTTATCTTATAGGAAAGACCTTGTTGCATTAGCGTTTGAAAGTACAGACTTTCCTATAAGATAAAAACCCTCCGGGAGGATGCGCAGCTCGCAGAGCAGAAGATCATGCTGCCGCATACTGCTCGCGCGCGGCAAATCGTCCAGATCCCTCATGATTGAGGGAAAAGTCAGCATTGCTGACCTGGGCGTTGATGCGGACTTGTCCGCTTTGTTCTCGTCTCTGTTCCTTTCAATGAAAAAAACGAAAGACGCCAAATACTTTGCCAAGGATTTCGCAGTTTTTTACAATAATAGGATCCATTGTGTCATTCTCCGGCTGCAGTCGGTAATACCCGTCTTCTTTATAGAATGTTTTTACCGTTGCAGAATCCTCTACAAGCGCAACCACAATATCACCGTTTTGCGCATCGGACTGCTTTTGAACAAGAATCTGGTCGCCGTCTAAAATACCGGCGTTTATCATGCTTTCTCCCTTAACATTTAACATAAAGGCTTCCGCATTCGGCATCATTTCTACCGGAATCGGAAAATAATTTTCTACGTTTTCAACGGCCAGAAGCGGCTCTCCTGCGGCTACGCGGCCGATCACAGGAACGTTGACCATCTCACGGCGCGTTAAGTTAAATGTATCGTCAATAACCTCTATGGCACGCGGCTTAGTCGGATCTTTGCGGATATAACCGTTTTTCTCCAGAGTTTCAAGATGAGCGTGTACAGAGGAAGTTGATTTTAAGCCGACTGCCTCGCAGATCTCCCTGACAGCGGGCGGATATCCTTTGTTTAGAATTTCCTTTTTGATATATTCTAAAATCTCGCGCTGTTTCGCGCTCAGTTTCCCTTGCGACATACACAATACCTCCTGATTGTCCGTTTTTTTCAGTATAACACAACTGTTTCTAAAAATCAAACATATATTCCGAAAATTTGTTCGAAATTTTATTGACAAACACGCGTTTGGATGTTATTCTGTTTTTATCAGGAGAGAACATCTGTTCAAAACGAATGTTTGTACCTGTTGCAGAGAAATCTTATCAAAAATATTTTCAAAGCGAATTTACATTTAAACTCAAATTTACGGGTTGCGTAAGAACGGAGGATTACTATGACAGGCGGATTTCTTTATTTGGGAAAACCTTTTGTAAGAATTGGTGCAGCTGATAAAAAAAGCGGAACCCCGGCAAAAATTCAGAAAAAATTTTTAATCTGTTTCATTATTCTGGCCGTCTTTTTTCTGATCGCTTTTCGTATCTTTTTGTCGGAACGCATGCATACAAAAGCGGCAGAGGCTCATTCCTATAAATATTATACGACGATTCAGGTGGAGAAAGGAGATTCTCTCTGGAAGATTGCCAGAACTTACATCACGGACGACTATACCGATCTTAATGCATACATCAGAGAGGTACGTGAAATCAATCGTCTCACCGATGATCAGATCCGCTATGGACAGTATATCACAATACCGTATTATTCGGATCAGTATTATTGAAAGAGCGTTATTGCCCGGACAGGCCCGAAAGTAATTGAAATATAGTCTGCTCTCATATATAATGATAAAGAACCATTACACCAAAACATTTCAAAATATGAGAGGTAACTTTAATGGATTTTAACAGAACAGACGGTAAGAATAAAGATTTTATCGAAAATTGCAGACTTCTTGATCTGGAATTGGACAGACGTGTCGGGAAAAAGATAAAAAGAGAGAAATATAAGCAATTCAACCGGCTTGACGAAATACAGCACGCAATTGTTGTTTATGAAGATGATAAAGCGGTTGGCGGGGGCGCGATAAGAGAGTATAACGATGTAACTGCCGAATTAAAGAGAGTATTTGTGCATACCGAATATCAGGGGCGGGGGATTGGAAGCAAACTCGTCTTCTTTCTGACAGAATGGGCTGCGGAACTGGGATATAAAAGAATGATTCTTGAAACAGGGGAGTTATTGGCCGAATCCTGTGCTGTATATAAGAAATCAGGTTTTAAAGTAATTCCTAATTATGGCCCGTATGTGAATATGCCAGAATCATTATGTATGGCAAAGGATATTACTATTCACGGGTCAGGAATGCCATAAACTGCGCATTCCGTGAGAATATGGTTCGGGCAGAGGATTTAAATTTATAATATTCAACAATTTCCAGTTGTTATTTTTGCCGCTGGCATATATAATAATGAAGTAAGAATTAACAGTATATTTAGAATTTGTTTGTTATTTTTTAAGAATTACGGGAACTGCATTTTGAACAGATGTTTTTCCAGCAGTGTGCAAATTATTTTACTTCAGAATGGAAGATTATTATGTTGAAGTTTATTTATGTCATTCTTATGAATTTGTTCCGTGCACCTTATATTTTGCCAAAGATGCGCAGAGAGGCAGACCATCCGGAACGGTATTCCGATCAGGATCGTTATCTGCTTGCGCAGCACGTGATCAATCTGATGAAACTGTCCGGCGGGATCCGTACCAAAGCATTTGGGACAGAAAATTTACCAAAAGAGGGCGGTTATATGATGTATCCGAATCATCAGGGAAAGTATGATGCGCTTGGTATCATTCATACCCATAATTCGCCATGTTCTCTTGTTATGGATAAAGCGAAATCCAATACCATTTTGGTCAAGGAATTTATCGACCTGCTCGGCGGGAAGCGTCTTGACAAAAAGGATGTGCGCCAGGCGCTTTCCATCATCAATGAAGTGGCAGAAGAAGTAAAAAACGGAAAACGCTATATTCTGTTTCCGGAAGGAGGCTATGATTTTAACAACAGAAACCGTGTCTGCGATTTTAAAGCAGGCAGTTTTAAGATTGCCTTAAAGAGCAAGGCGCCGATTGTACCGGTAGCATTGGTAGATTCCTATAAGGTTTTTAACAGCATCTTTTGCCTCGGCCCTGTCACAACGCAGGTTCACTATTTAAAACCGGTATTATTTGAAGAATACGGATCTCTGAAGACGCAGGAGATCGCTGCGCTTGTCAGAGATCGTATTCGGGAGAAAATAGAAGATCTGCATCTTGCCTGACCTTTCAAACAGAAGCAGGAGAGTGCGCAATCTCATGTCAGGGCTCCCTTAATTTCACATATTTGGCGGCGCTGCGGCGTTTATCGTCTTCCAGCGCCGCATAATGTTTTCGGGTTGTATTGACATCTTTATGTCCAAGCACACTTGCCACCAGATAAATGTCGCCTGTCTCCCGATAGAGGGATGTACCGTAGGTGCTCCTTAATTTATGCGGTGTAATATGCTTTAAACTGGTCACAAGCGAGGAATATTTTTTCACTATATTTTCCACGGAACGTACACTGATGCGTTTGTTTTGCATCGACAGAAAGAGGGCATTGATACTTCCGTCATGCGCTGTAATTTTCTGACGTTCGATCATGTATTCCATCAGTGCATCGCGCACTTCGTCTCCAAAGTAAACAACAACTTCTGCGCCGCCTTTGCGGTGTACTTTAATCCCGTTATTTCGAAAATCGACATCATTCAGATCAAGTCCGACACATTCCGAGACACGAATCCCGGTTCCAAGCATTAATGTGAGCATCGCAAGATCCCTTACTTTTGTCTTCTCATGATATTTCTGCTGGTGTGCGGTCAGACTTTCTCCGGATTCTACTTCATCTAAAAGATCAGCCACTTCATCCACATCCAGGCGCACAATCGTTTTGTCATGTATTTTCGGAATATCAACTTTCACGGAAGGATCATTTTGAATCAGCTCATGTTTATAATAATAGTGGTAAAAAGAACGGAGAGAAGAGAGCTTTCTTTTCAACCCGCGCTCGTCGTTTGTATGTTCCTTACCATTTTTCTCATAATATTTCAGATAGGAGAGATATTCTTCAATATCCATCGGCGTAATCTGCTCTAAAAGCGTAATCGGAAAGTCGGTCACATCCATTTTCTGACAGACCGGATTTACGGTGTGCAGATAATTAAAAAAACAGCCGATATCGTAGGCATACGCAATTCTGGTGCGCGAAGATGTCGTCGCTTCCATAGCAATAAAATATTGCCTGCAAAAGGAAGGCAGTTCACCTAATAATTTTCTTAAACGCAGTTCATTTTTCTTGTTTACATTTTCATAATATGCTTTTTCTTTCACACTAACCTCCATGTCGCAGCTTCGCTGCGACGCACGATTCATCTGGACAAAGTTTCTGCTTTTTTTGGCCATCCCGGGATATTTCCGTTTAAAATGGCGTGAAACATTCGTTTTTTTGCATCCGGATTCTCACGATTAATCTGAGAAAGCAGCGCTTTTGCATATTCACGTTTTGTATATCCGTCTGCAGGACATGGATTTTTTACGACCGGAAGATTATATTTGTGCATAAATCCTATTACCTCAGATTCCTGCACATACATCATAGGCCGGATTACCGTAAGGCATGTCCTGTCCAAATATGTTTTTGGCGAAAAAGAGTGAAAACGGCCTTCATAGATCAGCGAGAGCAGCATCGTTTCTATGATATCATCCCGGTGATGCGCATACGCAACCTTATTGCAGCCCATCTTCAATACGGCTTCATTCAATGCGCCTTTTCTCATTTTGGCACAGAGAGAACAGGGGGATGTTTCTTTTCGTTCATGAAAAATAATGTTTCCGATATCCGTAGATACAACATGATATGGAATCTCAAACTTGTCGCACAGAGTTTGAATTGGGAAAAAATCCACCCCCTCAAACCCCAGACTGACTGTTACGGCAGCCAGTGAAAACTTTTTCGGATAAAAACGCTGTAAATTTTTTAATGCATACAAAAGTGTAAGAGAGTCCTTTCCGCCGGAAATACCAACGGCAATGCGATCCCCTTCTTCGATTAACTGATAATCGTCAACTGCTTTTCTCGTATAACTGAGCAATCGCTGCAGTTCCATACAAACCTCCATTTTAGTAAATCCTGGCTGATGCCCATTGCATTAGCCTTAAGTCCCATCTTCGCTGCAACACAAATCTTTACTCGTCCAAATGACTTGCATACGCAAAATGCACATGATATAATATGAAAACACTATCCCTATAGAAAGGAGACCAATCTATGAAATTTGTAATCCAGCGCGTCGCTCATGCATCCTGTACTGTGGACGAGATCACAACCGGAAGCATCCGGAAAGGATTTCTTGTATTGATAGGTATTACAGAAACCGACACCACAGAAATTGCCGACAAAATGATAAAAAAACTGCTTGGCCTGCGTATATTTGAAGACAGTGCGGGAAAAACAAACCTTTCTTTAAACGATGTTGCAGGCGAATTATTGCTTATTTCACAGTTTACCCTTTATGCCGATTGCCGCAAAGGAAACCGTCCTTCCTTTATCCGTGCCGCAAAACCGGAACCGGCAAAAGCATTATATCATTATATCATAAGCAGCTGCAAAAAACAGATTTCGGTGGTACAAAGCGGCATTTTTGGAGCCGACATGAAAATATCACTGTTAAATGACGGGCCGTTTACAATTATCCTGGACTCCGATGTAATCTGTCCAAATGAATCGTGTCATAATGGGCATTCCATACATAAGGTATAATTTATTCATAAAAGATAACTTATAAATAAAGATATCACAGAATAGAAAAAATTGCAATGTTTTTTCGTTAAACTGTTGTTTCGCGAATAGTTGTATGGATATCCATATCATCTCACTCTCGCGGCAATTCCCAAAATCAAAGTATTATGGGGTCAAAATACCTTTTGACCCCAACATTACAAAACGTTATAGAAACTTAGTTTTTTTGCGCATCCATCAATTCTCTGAATTTAATAATCATTTCCACACATCCGTCAATTCCAATCATACCGGAATCTAAAATCAGATGATAACTGTTGGAATCTCCCCATTTTTTGCTGGAGTAATAATTGTAATAACTTGCACGCTGCTTATCGGTTTTTAAAATACGATCCTTTGCCTTGTTTGCAGTCAGATTGTTGCGTTTTATAATTCGCTGAATGCGCTTATCCAAATTAGAGCGTATAAATATATTCATGCAATCCGGATTGTCGGCCAATGCATAATCGGCGCATCGTCCTACGATGACACAGGATTCTTCCGACGCAATTTTTTTGATGGCGTCAAACTGTGCCAGAAATACTTTATGATTTAGCGGCATATCAAGAAACGGCGCTGTCGCATAGCTTCCGACTGAATAAGTATCCATCACAAGCGAATATAAAAAGCTGCTGGTCGGCTTTTCATCATGATTTTCAAAGATTTCCTCGCAAAAACCGCTGTTTTTTGCTGCCTGCTGCAGCAGCTCCTTATCATATAATTTGATCCCAAGCTTTTTCGCCAGCTTCTCACCGACTTCTTTTCCGCCGCTGCCGTATTCCCGCCCTATCGTATATATTTTATTACCCATACCTGTTCCTCCATTCTGTCAGATATTTTATTGCTTAGTCATATTATAATATATTTTAGATAAAACCAAAAGAATATTTTGATAATCAGCGCAAATTATTTAAAATTTTCATGAAATAATCCGGCAAAGGAGCTGTGACCTCCATATATTCTTTTGATTTTGGATGAAGAAAGCCGATTGTCATGGCATGCAGCGTTTGTCCCTGCAGTTTCATATGATTTTTTATGCCGGAATAAACAGAATCTCCTAAAAGCGGATGGCCGATTGACTGCATATGCACACGAATCTGATGTGTCCGTCCCGTTTCAAGCTTAAATTCCGCATAGGTATATTTTGAAAACCGTTCCAGCACGCGGTAATGTGTAATCGCATCTCTTCCGTTGTTTTCATTGACTGCCATCCTTTTTCGGTCAGTCGGATGCCGTCCGATTGGGGCATGAACCGTCCCCTGATCCTCCCGGATTACGCCGTTTACAATCCCCTGATAAACACGGTTTACCGTATGTTCTTTGATCTGCTGTGCAATATACTGGTGGCTCTCATCATTCTTACATACAATCAGAGATCCTGTCGTATCCATATCAATGCGGTGTACAATTCCGGGCCTGATCTCCCCATTGATGCCGGAAAGCGATCCGCTGCAGTGATACAGCACTGCATTGACCAGTGTTCCTCCTGCATGGCCAGCCGAAGGATGTACGACCATGCCTTTTGGTTTGTTGACAACCAGAAGGTCATCATCCTCATATAGAATATCAAGCGGGATATTTTCCGGCAGGATAAGCGCGGGTTCCGCATCCGGTATTGTAACTGTAACCAGGTCGGATTCCCGCATCCGGTAATTTGCTTTCTGCTGTACCCCATTGACTGCAACTTTGCCCTCTCTCATCAGTTTCTGAAAAAAAGAGCGCGATTTTAAAGGCGTGCTGTTCTGGTAAATCATGCACAGGTATTTATCCAGGCGTTCTCCCTCATGTTCGGAATCCGCTTCAAAAGTTTCCGTTTTCATCTTTTTCCAAGAATCCTCTCAAAATCATTGTCCTTATAATAAAAAAGCCCGAGCACGATCAGCAAAAATGATGCCGTAACGACATAGATATCAGCCATATTAAAAATGGGAAAATCAATCAGGCAAAAATAGAAAAAATCAATGACATAATTCTGTACCAGTCGATCTATAAAATTTCCGACTGCACCGGCAAAAAATAAAACTGCGGTCACATCAAGCGCCCGATATCGCTTTTCTGTCGGAATACGACAACAATAAACATAAAGTATAACAAATAACAGAAGAATTGTCAGAATTAAAAACAGCAATCGCTGATTCTGCATAATTCCAAAAGCTGCCCCTCTGTTTTCCAGATAGCGTAATTCAAAGACACCTTCCCACAACACCATCGGACCCTGTATTTTGAGATATTGTCTGGCAGCACTTTTTGTAAACTGGTCAAACAGTATCAGGAAAAAAACGGCAGCCGCACCAACCGGATATCTGAATTTGTTTTTTAATAAGTGTTCGCGCATACATCCCCCTGTCGTTTACGATTTTAAGACATCAGATACAAGTGCCTCACAGATCTGATCATCTGTTAAATCCTCGCAGATACAGGCATCCCCAACAGATGACAGTAAGATAAATCTGACTTTGCTGCCATTCCTTTTCTTATCTGATTTTGTTGCCAGAAGAATATCTTTGGGGTCAAACTTTTCTGTTGTCAGTCGAAATCCGAAAGAACGAAGCGTCTCACAAATCAGATTCAGCTCCTCTTCCGAAATATAGCGCATCTGAAAAGACAGATAAGACGCGGCCGCCATCCCCACTGCAACGCATTCTCCATGATATAATTTAAAATCAGATAACTTTTCAACCGCATGACCGATCGTATGCCCAAAATTTAACAGTGCACGCTCTCCCATTTCTTTCGGATCACGTTCTACAATTGCCCTTTTGATTTCACAGCTGCGATAGACAAGTTCCTCCATGACCTCCTGGTCAAGTCTGGATATCTCATTCCGATGCAACCGCAGCCATTCAAAATAAAATTTATCTTTTATTAATCCATGTTTTAATACTTCTCCCATTCCGGATATTATCTGAACTTTCGGCAATGTTGAAAGTACAGATAAGTTCATATAGACAAGCTTTGGCATATAAAAAGCTCCGACCATATTTTTATACTGCATAAAATCAACGCCTGTTTTTCCTCCGATACTGCTGTCGACCTGTGAGAGCAGCGTCGTTGGAATCTGGACGAAATCAATTCCCCGCAGAAAAGTCGCCGCTGCAAAACCGGTCATATCGCCTGTTACGCCGCCGCCAAGCGCAAGCAGGAGATCTTTACGGTAAAAATGATTTCGGATCAAATATTCATACAGCCCATTGACCGTATCCAGATTCTTATGTTTTTCACCTGCAGGAAAAGTATAAATGCAGACAAATTCAAAGAAAGTTTCCAGTAGCTCCTTTACCCGGCCGGCATACAGAGATCCCACATTAGAATCTGTAACGATACAGATCTTCTGTTCTTTGTGAAGCCCAAGTTTTTGCAGCTGTGGTAAAAGCTGTTCAAAATCATGCTGAATTGTAATTTCATAGATTACTTTGTCATCGGATGAAACAGGCAGTACTTTCGACATATCTCTTATTCTCCTTCCAAATCATATCGCACTGTGATTAATTTCCATAAATTTTATATTTAATTTTCAACCGTCCTTTTTGTGATTCGCCATATACTCCCTGATAAAGAAAGCGGCCGCTTCCACGAACCGAGATAATTTCGTCGCCGTTTAAGGCTGTCGAAGGATTTAACGTCAATGCACCGTTTACAAATACTTTTTCTCCGCGAATCAGTGCAAGTGACTGGCTGCGTGACAGACGAAATGCACAGGCAATCACTGCGTCTAGACGGTTTGATGTAATCGTACCTTCTTTTTCTACAAAGTGCTGCAGAAATTCTGTTTCCACAATTTCTGCTTCTGTCAGACGCACTGCAGTATGCCGAATTTGCGTGAGATTTTCCATAAAATAAGAAGCTACGCTCTTCTCACAGATCAGAACGTATGTATCCTCCCGTATCAGAATATCGCCCAGTTTTGCCCGATCAATTCCAAGCTGCATCACAGATCCAAGGATATCGCGATGTCCAAGTTTTTCTGCAAACTTTGGGTGTACGGGAGTGATCTGAAGTGTCGAAATCGGATAATTCCAATCATAAGAAAGAGCATCAGGTAGAAATGCGATCATCTGACGCTCTGCGAACTCAATGCCTCCATAACTTTTTGTTGTTGTTTCAAAATATTTTTTGCATTGATGATAGATATTCCGTTCATTTAAATTAAGGAAATCGCTGAATAAAACGATTCCCTTTCGATTTGCCTGCTTTGACAGATCAATTAATCTTTTCCTGCAAAGTTCCTGTTCATTCATAAAAAAGTTCCTTTTATATTTCTGTGCGGATTCCGCCGTCAAAAGAATCCATTAAGCTTAAAAAGTCGCCGGAAATGTCAACATTTGCTGGCGTGATAATAAATATGTAATTGGATATCTTCTGGAGGTTTCCGCTGATTGCAAAACAGGAACCCGATGTAAAATCAATAATTCGCTGCGCAATCTCCACGTTTAAGCCTTCCACGTTTAAAATGACAGTGCGGTTATTCAGCAGTGTCTCCGTGATCTCCCGCGCATCTTCGACATTTGACGGCTTGATGACACAGACTTCCATCCCGTCACGCATCGTTGTTTTCCGAACCGGACGAATCGGTGTAACCTTAGATGACGATTTGGCTGCTGATTCTTTGGAAGTTCCTCCGTGAGCCGCTTCTTCTCTGTCCGCTTTGCGTTCTTTTCTGCTGCTTCTCTTTGGCGGCTCTTCTTCGTAATCATCCTCGTAGTCGTAATCTTCATTGTAAAAATCGTCATCATCATCAGGATTTAGATTCATGATATTTAAAAATTTATCCAATACACTCATCTATCACTTTTTCCTCCATTTTACATACATTTAAGTCTACCACAAACTTGTCCGGTTATCAATATAAACTTTTTATGTGGTATGATATTTCCTTTCTCCAAAAATTCCGGTTCCAACGCGTACCATCGTTGCTCCCTCTTCGATTGCAACCATATAATCCCCCGTCATCCCCATGGACAAAATTTCCATAGACACATTTTTCATCTGTGCTTTTCTGATATCCTCAGAAAGCTGCCTGATCCCGCGAAAATAAGCTCTGTTTTCCTCCGGATCAGTAACGTTTGGCGCGATCGTCATCAGACCTTTGACTGCAATATTTTCAAGCTGGGAGATCTCTTCTACAAGAAGTCTCGCATCCTCGGCGCTTGTACCGAATTTAGTTGCTTCCTCTGCTATATTCACCTCCACTAAAATCGGCATTACAATATTTTTCTTTTTTGCCTGAATATTAATTTCCTCTGCAAGACGATAAGTATCGACGGAATGGATCAATGCAACGCGTCCTACAATATATTTTACTTTGTTGCGCTGAAGATGACCGATCATATGCCACTTGATATCCTGCGGCATAACGTCTATTTTATCACATAATTCCTGTACTTTATTCTCTCCGAAATTACGGATTCCTTCGTTATAAATTTCCTGCAGCATCCCGACCGGTTTTGTTTTGCTGACCGCAATCAGTGTAACCTCTGCTCTGTCTCTTCCTGCTTTTTGGCAAGCCCGCTCGATATTCTCTTCTACTGCCATAAGATTTTCTTTTAACATAAAAATAACCGTGCCTTTCTCTTTGTCTGCATTTTTAAGAGCAGACGCATCTTTTTATTTTCCATTTATTTTCCATTGATCAGCTCGTCTTCTGAAACCTTTGAACCGTCCAGGGCAATATGATCATATAATGAAATTCCATAGGTTGTTCCTGTGCTTACAATTGTATACTCTTCGTTTTGACATAGTATTTCTATCTGCCTAAAAACAGCGTATCCTTTGTTAATATTATAAACACCTTTCATCGTCGCTGTATCCATGCCAACCGTATATTGCTGATTTGTATCTGTTTTTACCAGCCGGGCGCCGCTTTCTATTTTTTCGCTGTCAATATAACACATACCGTCTTTTTCAAAATATATGGTCGGATCTTCAAATACGACGGATTTTTCTCCATTTTCAAGGTATTTTTCAACCAACACGCCACGCGCCTCTTCCTCTCCGTTTTCAAAAAAGAAATCCGACGGGATTGTAAAAAACTCTTTTTCTGTAATCGCTGAATTTGGAATCTTAAGTCCGGATTCGTTGGATAACAGCAGTTCTACTTCAAGGTAACGCTCTTTTGCATAACGCACCATTGCGCTTCTCATTTCCAGAACCAGATAATTCTGCGTATCTTTCGTCAACAGGGAATAATTTGCATACATTGTCTTATCATCTTTTACAAATCGTATCTTAAGCACCGAGTCCTCTGCCAGTCTTTTCGCCAGATCTTCACCGATCGGAATTACGATATTCCAGAGTTCGCTTGTGATCAGCTTGAACGCAGGAGAACCGGAAGAAATCGTCTCACTTTTGCGGGTGCCTGACTTTGTATAGGAGGATTCGTCAAACATGTCCGCACTAAAATTATCGAGTCCTGTTTCTTCAAAACCGTCCGTGTAATATACGACGACACCGTCGTCTCCGGCTTTCACAGTGTGAAATGTATTGTAATTCTGCGCGTTCTCCGCGTATTCAGAAATACTTTCCAACGCCCCCATATTCAAAGCTTCCTCCAGAGAGGAATCCAGATTATCTTTAAACGCATAGACATGGTAAAATTGAAGCGGCTGGTAAGTTGTCTGGAAATTTGTAATATCTTCCTCAAAATTCAGGATTGTTTTCGAATCCATACTGTCTTTTCCTGCCTCATCAATCATTTTTGCCACATTGCCGCTCTCGTCCACAGAATAAACAAGAGAATTGCTGCCTACTTTGGATGATTCTTTCACATAATAATTCAGGGAACCCGTATAGGAGGATGTAAAAACTTTTTCGGTTCGAAGAACCAGTCCGCGGTACACATGATCCTGCGCGATTGTGCCCTGTCCCACTTCATAGACAGATATATGTGTGGTAGTAAGATAAGAAAACACATTAAAAATGATATAAATAAAAATAAACGCAAAAATAAAAATGCCAATATTTAACTGAAAAGGTTTTTTGTATTTCACAACCTTTTTTTTCTGAACCAAAAATAAATTCCTCCAAATCTATTCCCCATACCGGAATGAACTAATAAATTTTTTCAGCAAGTCCATTTTATCATTTTGCAATATAAAAAACAACTTTGTATGCATAAAAAACACAGATCTTTCCCATAATAAGAAAAAAGGAGGCAAATTAATATGAAAACAAACTGGCTTGACTATACTTTATTAACATTAGTGATTATTGGCGCCATTAATTGGGGATTGGTGGGATTTTTTAAATTTAATTTAGTAGACTTTATATTTGGAAGTATGTCCTGGTTTTCAAGAATTATCTATGCAGTTGTTGGGATCGGCGGTCTCTATCTGATCAGCCTGTATGGACGAATTCGCACAACAGGCATCGAATAAAAAGGAAAAAAGAACGCGTTTGCGGCGTTCTTTTAAACAACTGCTGTCACATTACGCCGGAACTGCACAAAATACCAAAGTTTCTGACTATATGAAAACATCCTGGTGTACTTTCCGGCTGTACTGCGACAGCCCTTTGATTCCCTTATAAAGAAACGACAATCTTTTCTTTTGCGCAATCCGGAAGTGCCGCTTCATCTTTGGAGATACTTAAGACAAACCGGATATGATATTTTGTTCCAAGCTCCTCGAGCTTTTTAACGGCAAGGCAGATATCTTCGTCAGAATCAATCGCCGCAATTGTGAGAAAGCTGTCCAGATACATCTCTTCCAGATCGTTATCCTGAGAGATAATTCCGCAGATAAAGCCAAGAAACTGCTCACAGTCATCAATCGGATATTCCAAAACATTGATCAGCCTGACTTTATTGCTCAGTTCATACATATGTTTCTGGCTTTTGTCCAGATATACGATATTACCGGATGAAGAATTGACAGATTCGTTTACTCTGTCTAAAAGTTCTTTTGTCTTGCCTTTCCCTTTTTGTCCTGAAATTATTTCCACCATTGTCATTTCCTCCTGTATGTCTGATTGTATCGCTCCTATTGCTTATGACATAAATTATAGTATAAATACAGTAAAATTACAACTACTATTCTCTCTTTTTCTGTTTTTCTTTTCTCTTAACTGAAATCTTTTAACATCTCATTCATCAGCAGATATAAATCCGATTTTCCGTCTGCTTTCATCACAATTGAAATCACAGGTTCCCCTTTTACATTTTTTGCATATAAGACCAGGCACAGACCGGCTGCTTTTGTGGTACCGGTTTTGCCGCCGATTACAGTAACGCCTTCCGGCGCCGTAGCATATCCGACAAAATACTGATTTGTATTTTCCCATGTTTTTGTGACTGCAGCGCCCTGCGCGTCCGTATAGGAGGCCTCATAACTTTTGGCGCTGATCAGTTCAACAAAACGTTCGTCTGCAATCGCGGCCTGAAACATCAGATAAAGGTCATAAACCGATGTATAATGGTTTTCGTCCGGCAGACCGTTTGGATTGACAAAATGTGACTGCGACGCGCCAAGCAAAAGCGCCTCCTGGTTCATCCGTTCTGCAAATGCTTCTTCACTGCCGGAAATCTGTTCTGCCAGAACAATTGCGGCATCATTGCCGCTGCGCAGCATCAGACCATATAACAGAGTACGTATACTTACGGTATCGCCTGCATTCAGCCCGCAGACAGATGAATCTGCAGCCTGATCGGCTGCATGTTCACTGACTGTTACCGTTGCATCCAGGTCGTCACAATATTTTAAAGCCATATATGCTGTTAGAATTTTGGTCGTGCTTGCCGGATAAAGTTTTGCAAAGATATTTTTGGCGTAGGTCACTTCTTTTGTCGCCAGATTAAAAACGCCGGCGCCGGCTGCAACCTGAGATGTTGTCGCATCTGTACCGATCTGCACATCATCCGTCACACACAGTCCGTTCGAAAAGAATGCGTTCTGCGCATCGGAATCCGTACTGCCTGAATTTCCTGCAACACCTGCGATTTCCATAGTATACATGTCATACGGACGTTCCAGTTCTACTTTTTTGCTGCCGCATCCGGATACCAGAAAAAGAGCCAGCATCAGACAGGCTGCCTGTTTTCTATTTGTATATTTCACGCCACTCCAAATCTCCTCTGTCTAATGATTTAATCAATAGTTCTGCCGTCGCAAGGTTGGTTGCCAATGGAATATTATATGTATCGCATATTTTTACCGCATTGTTTACATCCGGTTCATGCGACTTTGGCGTCAGCGGGTCACGCAGGAAAATGACAAGATCTATCTCATTTTGTTCGATCTGTGCAGATAACTGCTGTGCCCCGCCCAGATGACCTGCGAGGTGTTTATGAACGCTTAAGTTTGTGACTTCCTCAATCAGCCTTCCGGTTGTTCCGGTTGCAAAAAGCTCATGTTTACATAAAATCCCCCGGTATGCGATACAAAAATTCTGCATCAGTTTTTTCTTTGAGTCATGTGCGATTAGTCCGATATTCATAGTTATCATACCCTCTCATAGTATTTTTTCGGCTGCAGCCCTACATTTAAAACAAAACCTATTCCTATATATAAAGACCACAGTGATGTCAATCCATAGCTGACAAAAGGCAATGTGACACCGGTATTCGGCAGTAGCCCGCTTGCAACCCCAATATTTACAAAGCTCTGAAATCCGATCATCGCCGCTACTCCGCAGCAGATCAGATACCCTGCCGTATCTTTTGCCTTTCTGGCAATAAATATACACTCTAATGTGATGAAAAGCAAGAGCAGAATAATTACGGCTGTCCCCGCAAATCCCAGTTCTTCTCCCGCTACTGCAAATATAAAATCATTCTGCGGTTCCAGAATAAATTTGCCGTTTTTCACAGACGTCGGATCTGTTGTATTTAACCCTTTTCCGAAGAGCTGACCGGAACCGATTGCCATAATCGAATTTTGCTGCTGATATGCGATATCCGGATAGTCGTTCGGATAGAGCCATCCCATGATACGTCCAATCTGATAAGGGCGTATCAGAGGAAACTTATCCTGGATAATCAATGACAGCAACACCATAAATGCCGGTATACAGGTTACCAATACGCCGACCACAACTTTGTAATTTAAACCCGCCGCAAAAAGGATCGAATAAAATATCAGCGCAATCATTATGGTCATTGAGAGATTCGGCTGTAAAGCGATCATTGCCAGCGGAATACCAACCAGGACAAGCGCCAGGCTGATTATCTTTACTGTATTTAGTGTTTCCTCGTATTTCATAAAAAAGTATGCGAAAAACAGAATCAGCAGTACTTTTGCAAGCTCCGAGGGCTGAAAACGGAATCCGCCGATCTCAAACCATCTCTGTGCTCCTTTCGCATTATCGCCCGCCACAAAGACAAGTACCAGCATGGCAAGCGAAAACAGGTAGATCAGCCAGGAAAACTTCAGAATAAAACTGTAATCAATCAGCGAAATCACGAACATAATACACAAGCCGGAGATCATGCCGATCAGCTGCTTTTTCTGGTCGCCTGGGCTGGCGCTGCCTATTAAAAGTATTCCTATTACATTTAATACAACGACAAACAGTATCAATGCAAATTTATAATTGCGCAGTTTATATTGTTTCCACATAAGTTTCTCTCTTTTTGTAATCCTTTAATATCACTTTCACTTCAATATTCTGTGGTTCAATGTCTACATATTTTGTAATGACACCGCTGATCTCTTTGCGAATCTGTATCAGGACTTCCTCATCCAGCTTCTGCCTTTGTACATCCATCATGAGCCGGAGACGCTCTTTTGCAATATTTTTGGAAGTGTGCATTCTGCGGTTTTTACTCCACATGCTCTCCCGTCCAAACATCCATAACATGGTCACACCAGCTTTCCGGCGCTGCTTTTATGAAAAAATATACGGGAGAAAATACTTTTTCGCTTGATATAATCCGGAATCGGAAGCTCCTCCCCTGTCAGTCTCCTTGCTATATTCAGATAACATTCCTCGGAAACGGAATGTTTTCCCATGACCGGCTCACCATGGTTCTGTGAAATAACAATTGCCTCATCCTCCAAAACAACGCCTGTCAAATCCGCTTCCAGGAGCTCGCAGATATCATTGACATCCAGCATATCCCCGTCTTTTACCATCTGCCGTTTAAAACAGTTAATCAGCAGATTGATTTTTTTTATTTTTTTTCTGCGCAGAATCTGCAAAACGCAGTCGGCGTCATGTATGGCGGCTACCTGAGGCGTCGTCACAACAATGGCACGGTCGGCCTCTGCAATCGCAAGATCGAAACCATGGTCAATTCCTGCAGGGCTGTCGATCAGTATATAATCAAATTCTTTTCGTAAATCGTCGATCAGCGATTTCATCTGTTTCTCGTTTAAGTTTTCTGACGCCCCTTTGGAACAGGACGATGGGATAATCGACAGATTCGGATAACGCTTATCCTTGATTACGGCCTGTTTCATCCGGCATCTGCCGCTTAAAATGTCGACCAGATTATACAAAATCCGGTTTTCCAGTCCCATGACTACATCGAGATTTCTTAAGCCGATATCGGTATCTACCAATACTACTTTTTTATCTAACAGTGAAAGTCCTACGCCGACGTTGGCTGTCGTAGTCGTTTTGCCAACGCCGCCTTTTCCTGAAGTAAAAGTGATTACTTCACTCATTAGAAAGACCTCCTGTTTTTTATTTATGAATCAAACCGATTTAATCGGCAAATTCATTCGCTCCCGCAGATTCGATCGTTGCAGCCTGTCTGCTTAACAGTTCTTTTTCATCCTCCACATCAAAATAATAGGAAAACACCTGTCTTGACAGTTCCGCTGCGTTATGGGACGTATACCCGTAAGCAATACGGGTTGCAATGGAAATTCTGGGATTTTCATACGGCGCGTAACCGACGAATACCGCATGGTTTGGTCTTGTCGGGATCTGCTGGGCAGTACCGGTCTTTCCGGCAACCGAAACCGGAAAATCTTTAAAAGCCCTTAAATTTTCAACAACCATCTTCATGCCGGATTGGATTGTGTCCCACTCGCCGTCTCCTAATACATCCACATTGTCATGTATCGTCGGCTCATATGTTTTGATTACATTTCCGTCGGAATCCTCAATACGGTTCAACAGCGTATAATTGTAGACGGTACCGCGATTTGCAACTGCAGTTACATAGCGTCCCAGCTGCACAGTTGTAAACGAGTTGTTCCCCTGCCCGATCGCGCCCATAACCGGAAAATCGTCTACGATATGCGGATCGCGCTCATCGATCTCAATGCCGGTTTTTTGATCAAAACCAAACATAGAGGCGTATTTCTGTATTTTACTGATGCCGAGTTCCGCATCATATCCGGTTGTATAATTATTTGTACTGAGCCTGTAACCGACTTCATAAAAAAAGTAGTTGCACGAATGACGCAGCGCTTCCGCCACGTTAATCGCTCCGTGATTGGAAGGAAAAGCCCAGCATTTCGGTTTATTGCTGACATTTTCGTATTCTCCCCGGTCAACGATCGTCTCATTGATGTCAATACAGCCCTCAGCAAGACCCGCAGTAGCGATTACCATTTTAAAAGTAGAACCGGGCGCAATACTCTCCTGTGTCGCATAATTGTACTGCGGCAGAGATTTGTCGTTTTGCAGACGATTAAAGTATTCCGAGTCTACCGTATTTGCCAGACGGTTGCCGTCGTATCCGGGATAGCTGACAAGTGCAAGCAGTTCTCCCGTTGTGACATCGGTAACAACGCAGGAACCGGAGCAGGGATCAAGCGCAAGCTGCGCAGGCGTGATTTCAAGCGCTTTCACTTTCTGTTTGATAAACCCGGCAGCGCCGGTAGAACCGCTTTCTAAGGCGGCGATCTCATCGGCATCATAATTTAAAATATTCTGGTCGAATAAAATAAGACAAAGATGCCTGCCGCTGACCGTACCGCTGTCGATCAGATATTGATAGATAATCTTTGAAAATTTCTCGCTCTGTCGGATCTCCTCCCAGATCGCTTCACATAACGCGCCGTAAATCTCAGTCGAATCCGCATATTTTTCTTCTACTGTAAAATTTGTGATATCAATCCAGTTTTTCGTAATGGCATAATTTAAATATTCCTGCGGACTGATGGAACCGGCCTGCCATTTGATATAAGTTTCGTCTCCCGTATCAATGCTTGCTGTGTTAAGAATCGAAGATTCTTTTAAATATTTGATAATATAAGTAAAATAATCCTGAAATTCTTCCGGCAGATCCGATAAAGCAGTCGCATTTGCCCCATTCATTTCACGCTGCAGACTGTCGATCACTTCCTGCTGTCTGGCGGAAAAAATCTGCTGTACAAGCCGTTCCGTCTCCGAGGCGTCCGGTTCTTTAAAATGCGAAAAATCAATTACATTGTTGTCAATCAATGCAAAGTAAACATCCGTAATCGGAATGTTGATATCGGAGGATGGATTTTCAATATTTGCATAGACAATGCCGGCTATCTCCTGTTCCAGTAAATTATATACTGCAATCTGAAGCTCGCTGTCAATCGAAAGATAGACGTCATTTCCGGCTTTTGGTTCTTCGTGTTCGATCACCTTAAGCACTTTGCCCATATGATCGGCATAAAGTTTTTCATAGCCTTTCTGCCCTTTTAACTCAGCATCCATATACTGTTCGATTCCGCCTTTTCCGACAATATCGTTTGAGTTATAGCTGGGATCTTCGGCAGAAAGCTTTTCATATTCTTTTTCGGAAATTTTTCCGGTATAGCCAATGATTGAGGTAAAATAAATGCTGTCATTGTATTTGCGTATGGTGTCGTCAATGACTTCCACACCCTGCAGCTCATAGCTGTGCTCGCTGATATAGGCCACCGACTCTTCCGATATGTTGGATGCAACTGTTGTGACGATGTATTTCTGAAATGCGTTCTGAGCCATGGCATAACGAATCACTGCGATCTGGTATGCCATACGCGCATCATATTCTCCTTCCAGACCATATTCGTCCATCAGATATTCCATGATCTGATCTTCACTTGCCTCCGCTGTATTGTATCCCAGTTTTTTATCATATTCCAGCTGATCAAACGATTTTTTCCCGTATACATCGGCGATAAAACGTTTTCTTGCCGTGCCGTCCACATTAAAACGATATCCCGCGCCCTCGTCGTAATCAATACGAAATTCATTTGTAATGGAATCTCCGTTGCGTTCCAATGCAGTGATAATCTGAGCGATTTCTGCGTTCAGCTGTTTGTTTTTTTGATCTGTGGAACTGTATGTTCCGTTATCTTCGATTGTGATAGAGTAAGACAGCTCATTATAAGCCAACAGTTTACCGTTTCGATCGAAAATATTACCTCTCGTACTGTTTAAGGTACGTTCTTTTACGATGCGAAGCGTGTAATTATCCTGATAAGACGCCCCGTTTACAATCTGAAGATAAAAGACTCTCCAGAGCAGAAGACTAAACAGTGTTATCATCAGCACTGTTGCAATCAGTAGACGGGACTTGATGATCATATGAAATACTTCTCTGATATTTTTAAACAAACTTACTTGCACTCCTTTTTTCAGACACTTCAAGTTTCCGGTTAATCTTTAACAAAAGCGTGTATAAAATCACCGTTATAATCATAGTATATACAAGTTCCGGAACCATCAGATGCAGAAAATAATATTCAAAATTATAGCGGTTTCGAAACAGAAACATAAAAAAATAAACCAGCAGATTGACAGAAAGATCGCTTGCGGAGATCAGCAGGATCGGCAGCTTAATGTCCTCCGGATAAAAAAGCTTGCGGAACATTCCGTTCGTATATCCGATGTACATATAAAGCAGCGCATAAAACCCTAAAATACTCCCGTTAAAAATGTCAAGCAGCAAACCGCAGAAAAAACCGATCCAAAGACCTTCTTTTCTGCCGCGCATAAAACCGAAAGAAGAGACGGCGACAATCATAAGATTCGGCGTGATCGAGGCAAATGCCAGTGACGGAAACACAGTGGTCTGCAAAAGATAACAGATGATAATAATAAGCGCAACGATGATTTTTCTTCTCATAGCAACCCCTGTCTAATTTTGTGTACTCTGTTTTTTATTTAAGATCACAAGCACCTCGTGAATATGTTCGAAATCTACGGCAGGCGTAATGGTTCCGGACATTGTCAGATTGTTTGCATCCTTTGTCAGACTGCTGATATATCCGATTAAAATGCCCTGTTGATACTGGTCGGAAATATAGGATGTGACAACAGGATCCCCGACCGCGACTTTTTCTTCCCTGTCATTTAAACCGGTAAAATCAATCACCATATTTTCATTCATGCTGAGAAGACTGCCGCTTACTGTCATATTATCCGATGTCGTAGTGACCATACCGCTGACTTTGCGGTTGTCATTGATAATGGACGATACTTTTGCATAATTTGGACCGACAGACGTCACAATTCCGACAAGCCCGCTGCCGGCGATCACATTCATATCGACTTCAATCCCGTCCTCCGAACCCTTGTCAATGGTAAAATTATGAAACCAGTTTCCGCCGTCCTTGCCGATCACATTTGCCGCGACTTTGTCATAACTGGGATATTTCTGATCCAGGTCAAACAGCTGGCGCAGATTTTCCAGTTCATACTGTTCCAGTTTTATGGTATTCAGTTCTGATGTAAGTTCGTCAACTTTTCGCTGTAATTCTTCGTTTTCCTCCATAACTTCGCTTAATTTTTTTAAATTGTCGGATTTATCCGACATCCACAATCCGACCGTGTTGATTCCGCGCTGCATCGGAATAAAGACATACCCTGCCACCTCGTTTAACGGGCCGCCTGATATATTCAGCGTAAATCCGAGCAGCATGGCGATGATACAGATTCCTGTCATCACGAGCAGGATGTATCTGACCGGAATTGAAAACTTTGCTTTTCTCCTCATTCTTTACAAAACCTCAGATCTATATTAAGATTCGGCTTCTCATGCTGTATGCAAGATGCCTGAATTTATTGTCGGATACAATTTTTACCAGTCCGCGCACCACACACTCTTCCGGCTCTTCGCATGTATTGATGCGGATACCGGTGATAGAGGTAAACAGCTGATCCAGGTCATGGATCTGTGAACTTCCGCCTGTAATATAGATTCCGGAATGAATAATATCTTTTGCCAGTTCCGGAGGCGTTTTTTCCAGTATCATTTTAATGGAATTGCATATGGTATTCAAATTGTCCTTGATCGCCTCATAGACAACTTCGCCTGTCATTTCTTTTTCAATTGGCAGACCGCTGACCAGATCGCGTCCGACTACAACCATGGACTCTTTATTTCCGGCAATGCCGGAGCCAAGATTTTCTTTCATACCCTGTGCGGTTTTCTGTCCGATCACAAGATTGTATTTGCGCTTGACGTAGGTGATAATTGACTCGTCGATACGATTGCCTCCCGCATGCAAAAGATCGCTTAAGACAAGGCCTCCCAGTGAAATTACGGAAATTTCTGTCGTATCCGCCCCGATATCCACGACCATAACGCCGGTCGGTTCATTGACGTCAAGTCCTAACCCCACCGCGTCCGCAATCGGCTTTTCGCACAAAAGTACGCTCTTTGGCTTTAATCTGCTGCGGTAAAAAATATCAAAAAAAGCTTTTTTTTCAACCTCTGTGATATCCGTCGGCACGGCTACGATAAATTCCGCGCCGCGCATTTTTCCTTTCAGATTTTTTTCCAGATAAATCTGCAGCATATTCTGCAGATTATTTAAATCCGCAATGACTCCGCCTGCAACCGGAAAAGTAACCTGAATTTCCTCAGGCGCTTTTTCATACATCGCATAGGCATCATCGCCGTATGCATAGATCTGATCCTTATTGACAAGGGCGATGGTGTTTTTCTCATTTAAAATTTTGTTTGTCGCCTTGCAATAAATTT
>CAMUHN010000018.1 GCA_947088675.1 uncultured Roseburia sp. | reverse complement strand
AAGTGGGTATGCTGATTTCCCTTGTATTCATGCTGGCTATTGATATGCTGATAAAAGTTAATCTTATCGGCTTTATCCCAGAGGCGGCACGTAACCAGCTGGGGCTAAGGAAGAAAAGCACGGCGAGCATGGGCGCTACAGATAAGGACTGGTATTTTGAGAGCGCAACGGTAGAGGCTGCGGCAGAGCTTACACGGTACTTAATGGATAAGTACAATGTGCCTGCGTCGCACGTCATAAGGCATTACGACGTTACGGGGAAGATTTGCCCTAACCCGTATGTATATAACACTACGGCGCATACATGGGACGAGTTTAAGCGGCTGATAAGCGGCGCTGCATCTGCTGGCGGCATGGTGCAGAACGGGAACACGGAAAAGGCAATCTGGGACTATCTGGCAGGCAAGGGCTTAAACGCATACGCCGTGGCAGGCTTAATGGGTAATCTGTATGCGGAAAGCGGGCTTAATTCCTGCAATCTGCAAAACAGCTATAACAAGAGCCTTAATATGACAGATGCACAGTATACGGCTGCCGTGGATAATGGCAGCTACGGCAATTTTGTAAAGGACAAGGCGGGCTACGGGCTGGCGCAGCTGGGAGCGTGGCACGAATGAGGTAACAAATAAAATGGTACGGCGCAAAGTGCCAAAGGGGACAAACTTTGACGACAAGACCGACGAGGAAATAGAGAAAATAGAGAGCTGGATAAACGGATACCCACGCAGGATACATGGCTACCGTTCTGCTGGGGAGCTTTTCACAGAAGAGCTGGAAAAGCTGGCTTAATATCAGATACAGCGACTTTGAGAGGCTGGCAGCAGTGGCAGCCTTAAAGCTGCGCCCATTCCAGCAAAAGGGAGTTTACAAGGCGGGCGCACTCTGGTATAGTGAGGGTAGCACATCTGCTGTATTTCATTCTGTATAGTTAAATTCTACAAAATACCCACTATCAAATTAGTAATAATGCTGAAACTGAAAAAATGTTCAAAAAAAGGTTGAAATTTTTAATGTTTAAAAATGGAAAGGGAAGAACTTGCATTCAGGTTGCGCAAATGCTAATATAACAGTTGGTGTTAATTTAGTATAGTGCAGTGAAATGAAAAAGAGATGAAAACAGGAAAGATTATGAGTGACAATAAAAAGAAAAGTATTCTGTTTCAAAGGTTTATCTGGCTTTGTACAGGGATTGTATTCGCAGTTATTTTTATGCTGATGGATATCAGCGGCAGCAAAAGCTTTGTCGATTTTTATGACGGCGGAGCCGTGTACGATGTTACGGTGTTTCATCGTAACGGGGAAGCAGTCGGAATGGAGTACCGTCCGGCGGAGGGGCGGTTTGTTGTGCTGGAGCAGGAGGCGTACAAATACTGTATGCTTTCCGAGATGGAAAAAGAGTGGGATTATCTGTTAATGGAACTTTCCGCTGTTACGCCGTCGCCTCTTCCGGTACAGATCGATTATCTGGATCTGTCCGGAAATCCGGTGTTTTCGCAGGATGTCTTTCTGTATGACGGCAGGAACGAAATAAGGACGGACAATCTCTCCTACGCCGGCATCTATATTTGGATACGCGGACAGGCAGGCGCCTGCATATCTTTTGACAGGATGCAGTTTCGGGAGAAGCAGCTGGAATTTCATTGGGGCAGGTCCGTCCTGATTTTTTGTGGGGCGCTGTTTATTTATATCGCTGTCACACTTACGGTGAAAAAAATATGGAAGCATTTTGGAAAAAAGGTGCCGGACTGGTATGTCCTGATTGAATTTCTGCAGGGATTTTACCGGATAATCGGAGAACGTTTTGGGAAAAAGATATTGCGTATCAGTGAAAAGAACAGAAGCAGGGTACGGACAGGCATATTGCTGTTTCAGATTCTGTATATGCAGATTATTACAGATTTGGGAATGTATGAATCAAACAGATATTATAAAGTACAGATTCTGGTAGGAACATTGCTGGTGTTTGCGCTTGGTGTTTTCTGTTATGAGGGCAGGGGGCCTGAGAAAATCAATTGGAGAAATCCGCTGGTCTGGGCTTGGACAACACTCTGGATGATTGCCTGTATTTCTGACTTTTTTGTAGGAAAACGATATATTTTTATGGGTTATATTATGTTGTTTGTGATCGGATTTTTCATTTTTATGTGGAATCACATGAAACGAAAAGAACAGCTGATACAGGAAATGATCCATGCAATTTTGCTTAGTTTTTTGATTGTGGGTCTGTTTTGTATTTTGTGCCGTCCGATGACGGCAGGGGCACGTTATCTGGGGTCTTATTACAGTCCGGGCATGTTTGCCATGTATATGCTTTTTGTATGGGTCGCATTACTGGGGGATCTCTGCTGTAAACTTCATATGCCGAAATTTTCACCCGTTGTTTTTTTGGAAGCGGCAGGCGTAGTGCTGGCGGGATTTTTGCTCTGGAGGACACAAAGTTCTTCCGGCGTTCTCCCGGCCGCCCTTTCTGTACTGATTTTTTTATTTTACCAGTTCGGATTGTCAAAATCTGCAAAGATCAGAAAAAAGACAGTTCTGGTACTGGTCTGCGTCAGTTTGCTGGCAGTACCTGTTTCAGTGGCCGCGGAATGGGGCTTTACGAATATACCGGGGCTTTTGGGGACACATATTCAACTGGATAAGGATCAGGAATTTACGACATCGTCGTCCTTATTTGGACCGCAGCAGGTATATGCGGCACAGCCTGGCTTACAGAGGAAAAACAATGTATCGGGCAGTCGTATAATCAATAAAATATTGGGAAAACAGTCACTGGAAGTATTGACATCAAACCGGAATTTTTACTGGCTTGCTTATCTGAGGGAGACAAATCTGATCGGCCATTCCGGCAAAGCCGTGCTGTGGGGATCAAACCGTTGGCCGCACAGCGGATTTCTTGCAATGATGCATCGATATGGTATTTTTGCAATCATACCTTATACCGTTATGGTGTTTTGCAATCTGTTGTATGCGTGGAGAAATATGATAAGCAGGAAACATCCGTACGGGTATTTTCTGTTTGCAGCGGCGGTCTGTACCTGCATTCTGATCTTAATGGAAAATCTGGAACTTCCGTATTTGTTTTTGTGCTGGATCGTGATGTATCTTTTGATGGGAATTCATTTTGAATCGGAGGAGTAAGCGGATGACAAAAAAACAGTTTCATACAGCCGCTGCAGTTCTTTTTGCATTTTTTGCGGCCGCTGCGGTGACGATGATGTGGATTGGCGGCGGCGTTTCTTTTTCCGATTTTTTGCAGACAGGGGATGTCTATGATTTTTCACAGGAAGCGCTCACATCTTCTGCAAAAGGATTTGAGTGGGACGGGGAAGACGGCTGCTTTGTAATTACGAAAGAGAAAGCGCAAAAAAAGTTTGTAATCAACGGAAAAGAGGCCGGTTGGGGAATCCTCTACATCGATGCGGACAGCATCCGTATGCCCCAAATGCAGATACAGATTCAATACTATGGCAGAGATAAGAGCCTTTTGTATACACAGCAGGCAGCGCTTGTAAACGGGGAAAATAAGATTTTACTGCAGCCTGATATTGCAATGTACCGGCTCGGATTTGTAATCGCAGACGCCAGAGGAGAAACCGTTTCTTTCCGATCCATGCAGGTTCGCGAGAAAGAGGCGCCTGTGGCTGGCGCAGAGGCGATCGGTGTTTTTGCAGTCAGTTTTGCTGTGTTTCTTTTTGCAGTATTGTTTTTTGTATTTCGAAAGAAAAGAAAAATCAGGCGGGAAGAAGGTGCGCTTGCCTGTTATATATACGGCAGCCTCTGTCGGGGAATCGGGCGGCTGCTTGGCAGCAGGCGGGCGGCAGACGGCAGATGGAAGTATCTGCGCATCCTTTTTACTATGTTGTTTTTTGTAAGCATTGCGGGGAATGTGACGGGATTTAGTACAGATCAAACGTTTTTCCGCTATCACTATCTGATCTGTGCGGGGCTTTTGCTGCTGGCCGGTTTTTTTTGCTGGGAGAGGCCGCTGTCTGCAGTCTCTCTGCGTTCCCCGACTGCATGCGCATGGATCATGCTCTGGGTCTTTCTTATGATCTCCGATTTTTTTGCGGGCGCGAACGTGCATTTCCATGCTTATGTCATGGTGGCGGCAGGCGGATTTTTTATCTTTATGTGGCAGCAGATGGAACATGCGGACAGACTGTATGATGTGGCTATGGATGCATTAAAGATCACTTTTTATATCAGTGCGATTGTCTGTTTTCTGTTTCGGCCAAAGCTTCTTGCGGTACAATATAACGGGATTTTTCGAAATGCGCCGGAATGCGCAATGTTTGCGCTGCTGATGTTTCTGACATTTTTCATTGGGATTGACCAGGCGGTAGAAAAAAAAGAAGAGCGCAGGCGTTATCTGTTCTGGGATGTTACCGGGGCGGCGCTCTCGTTTTATTTCGTGCTGCGGGCCGAACAGATGGCCGGCTATATACTGGCTGCTGTCGCATTGGCGCTGATGTTTGCGCGCATGGTGTTTCTTCGGCATGAATACCAAAGTTTCCTGAAGAAACATGCGGCTGCTCTGTTTTTCTCGGTGTTAACGGCGGTCATAATCTCCGGTATTTTCCATTTCGGGATCAGGACGATCCCACAGGCGACCGGAATCGTTTTAAGCTATGAGGGAGAGGAGAAAATTTCGGGAAAAGACATGTCCGTAATTGAAGAAATACGCCGGGCGCTGCCACAAGAAGCAGAGGGGCTTGTGGCTAAGGAGGAGATAAATTCTGGGCCGGTTACAAAAACTTATCTGCGCCGGTTAAATGCCTTTGGAAATACGGACAGGGTAAAAGTGTCCCGAAAAGAAGTGAAAACGCAGTGGGGGTATCTTGCGTTTGCATACCGCTATGGGATTTTTGCGCTGTTTCTGCTCTGTCTGTATGTGCTTAGCGTTCTATGGACCGGGGCGCCTGGATTCTGGAAAGACAGGAAAAAACTGTGGATCTTTTTTACGGCGCTCGTATACGCCGTGTTTCAGGCTGTAAGCAGCGCGGATCTCCCCCTGGCTCATCCGCTCTGGCTTTGTTTTTTTCTGGGTACCGGTTACTGGTTTGCAGATGAAAAAAATTAAGAGAATCCTAATAATAAATTCCAGAAAAAAACAGTTTTGTTTTAAAAACGATGATGCTATAATGTGCATGTTAAAATTTTAAGGACATGCGTCTCCTGTGCAGCGGGGGCGCAAAAGAGGAAATAAACAGGGATACAAATGGAGCGGGAGTACGTTCCGGGAAGCGGGGAATCGAATGAAGAAACATTTCATTGCAGCAATGATGGCGTTATGTGTTGGTTTTACATCGCTGCCGCCTGGACCGGCAGTCTACGGGGCCGGCATCGAATCTGTTGTGACAGACGGGGAAGGCAAAGCAACCGAAGAGACGGAGAATACGGAAAGTACGGAAGATACAGAATTTACAGAGGATACAGAACAGACAGAGCAGCTAAAAGAGGCGGAAGTCCCGATTCATTATATGATGGTAGAATCGGATTATGTGGATCTGCCGGGAACACAGAATATCGTGGTCGGGATCGGCAGGGAAGATACGGTACTTACGGATCTTACGCTCTCTGTCAGAAAGAGGGAGACAGGAGAGGTCAGAGAAGTTTTTGCATCGGCAAAGGAACAGGATCTGGTTCTGTTTTCCATGGATTTTAAGGATAAGGCCGACGAGGGAGTTTACGAGGCGGCAGAAATCGCTTACACCTATGAGGGGAAAGAGTACCGGCAGGATCTTGGCGCGCTTGACATGGAAGTTTTGTTTGGCGTTCATAAAACAGTCGAGACGAATCCGGATGATCTTCTGGTGGACGAGGAAGCTCTGGCCGAAATTGAGGCCAACGTGGTGCAGATGGACGAGAATGGAAAGGTCGTCTCGGAAAATTCGATTGGCGACGTGGTATCGCAGGGGATTGCAGAGGGGCTTGATGTAGAAAACAATATGAGGCGCGCCGGCAATCTTGTCGTTGTATTAGACGCCGGTCATGACGATACGCACGCGGGAGCCTCGGCAAACGGCGCCAAAGAGGAGCAGCTGACATTAAAAATCGCACAGTACTGCAGGGATGAGTTAAATACTTACGGCGGCGTCACCGTCTATATGGTGCGCGATTCGGGAACATGTCCGTATTCCTCGTCGGGATGGATCAGTTCCGGTACATGTAATGAGCGCCGCGTTGCGTTTGCAGCGGGCGTCGGCGCCAATATTTATGTCAGCTTCCATTTAAATGCAAGCGCCAGCAGCAGTGTCAACGGCGTCGGCATTTATTATCCGAATACCAGTTACCGGCCGGATCTTTCCGACTCAGGGAAACAGCTTGCACAAAAAGTATACGAGAAACTGCGCGCATTGGGACTTACTTCATGGGCGGGAGGTCTTCTGACGCAAAATTCCGCCGATTATAAATATGACGACGGATCTGTCGCCGACTATCTGGCAGTGATCCGCAATTGTAAAAAAGCAGGTATTCCGGCAATTTTGATTGAACATGCGTTTCTTACCGGAACATATGATTACAATACGTTTTTAAATTCAGATGAAAAGCTTCGTGCGCTGGGTGTGGCAGATGCAACTGCGATCGCCGAGCGGTATGGGCTTCGCAAAGGAAACAACACGGCGAATGTAAAAACGATCGCGTCCGTGAGCGGAGGAAAGATACGTGTGGAATGGGATCCGGTCGAGAACGGCGCCAAATATGAAATCCACCGCAGTACGAAACCGGAGACTGATTTCGAAAAGATCGATACGGTCAGCAAAGCTCTTTATTATGAGGATTCTGATGTAACAAAAGGCAAAACGTACTATTACAGTGTGCGCGTAATCTTAAACGACGGATCTCCGGGCGAGTATTCCAGACCGCTTCCGGGCGTTGCGCTGGCCAGGGCAAATCTTGTATCCGCTGCCTCTGTTGGAAGCAAAAAAATGCAGGTCAAATGGGATGCCGTAAAAGGGGCGGCGGGGTATTATCTCTATCGAAGCAGCGACGGCGGAAAATTCACCCAGATCGCTTCTGTTACAGGCGGATCAGTGACCGGTTATGTGGATACGGTCAGCAAAAACAATGCGGTTTACGATTATAAGGTACAGGCATACAATCAGGGAATCAACAAGACCGGCGTAGGTTCCGTATCTGAGATTGTCTCGGGAAAGACGGTTGGTGTTCCGTCCGGTATCACGCTGACGGTAGTCGACGATTCGGCAATCACGCTCTCCTGGAAGAAAGTAAGCGGGGCCGAATATTATGAGATTTACCGCAGTACCAGCGAAAACGGTTCCTACAAAAAAATAGAGACGACAGCCTCCGGAAAAGTCACAAGCTATACGGACGATTCGATTAAAGCGGGAAAGACGTACTTTTATAAAATTCAGGCGGTAAACGAATATGAGGGTCAGATCGGTTACAGCGGATTGTCTGCAGTTTATGCGGGTAAGACGGTTGCGCGGTCGAAAGTCACTTATGTGAAGTCTGTCAATTCGACAACGCTTGAAATCGGCTGGGAAAAGATACCGGATGCCTATGGCTATCGTTTAAAGCGCAGTGCGGCCAAAAACGGCGCCTATAAAGTGATAAAGACATTTACGTCCAAAGATACGGTTTCTTATCAGGACAAGAAGAAAAAAGCGGGGAAGACCTATTATTATAAAGTAGAGACGTTAAGTAAAACCGGCAGTACGATCGGATATTCGGGTGATTCCGCAGCAGTTGGCGGAAAGACGGCCGAGAAGACGGAGATTCTTCATGTTGCGCCCAACGAAGACGGGGCGCTTGAGATCGAGTGGGAGGAAGTTGAGAATGCATGGGGGTACCGCATTAAGCGCAGCACTTCCAAAAACGGCAGTTACAAAGTGTTAAAAACCTTAAGCGGAGAGGATGAAACCGAGTATACGGACGGGTCTGTCTCCTACGATATCCAGTATTATTATAAAGTGGAGACAATCAATAAAAACGGAAAGAAAAAAGGGTACAGCGGGGACTGCGCCGCAGTAGCCGGAAAACTGTTAAAGAAAACCGCAATCAGCTCTATGAGCGTGGTAGACAGCAGCACAATCCAGCTGAACTGGAAGAAAGTTTCCGGTGTCAGCGGCTACTATATCCTGCGCAGTACGAAAAAGAACGGCGATTACGAGAGTATTGCAAAAGTAAAGGGTTCAAATTCTTTAAAATATGAGGACAGGACAGTAAAAGCCGGTAAGAATTACTATTATAAGATTCAGACTTATAAAAAATGCCAGGATACGGTCGGCGTCTCGGAACCGTCCGTCTCAAAAAAAGCTTGGACGGTAGCGCCTGTCGATATTGCAAAAGTTTCCGGCAGCGAGAACGGCAGCATCACATTAAAATGGAACTCTGTTAAAAATGCCGATTCCTATGTCGTATACAGAAAAGAGGGGACGAGCGGAAAATTTAAAAAAGTGAAAGAGGTGGATGCGGACAAAAAACTTCAGTATACAGATGGCGATACCGCAAAAGGAAAGGTATATTCTTATAAGATTGCGGCAAATACTATCCTTACAGGAACAAAAGAAGGAAGAGGCAGCTTCGGAAAAACGGTAAAAGTTCCGGCGCTTGCAAAAGCCGGCTCCGTGAAAGGGCAGCTTTCATCAAACGATGCTTTTTCCTTAAGCTGGGGGAAAGTGGAAAACGCAACCGGCTATGAGCTGGCATGCAGCCTGGATGAGGACGATAATTATGTCACGCTGACAAAGACAGCGGCAAATACGTATGTTCAGCAGAATCTGCAGCCCGGCGCAACTTATTATTACAAAGTAAGGGCATATGCGTCGGTCGGCGGGGGCAATGTGGTATACGGCGCCTGGTCCGGTACGGCGCCGCAGACCGCGGGCCATATGATTATGGGACAGAGCAATGTGACGACGGCTCAGATGCTGGCATACTATACCAAAGCGGGATATTCTTATCCGGCTGCAGTATATGCGTCAAAAGGAGCTGCAACAGCCGAAGATTTCTTCAATATATTGAGGGAAGAGGCACAGGCTGAGGGCGTTAGGGCAGATTTATTGTTTGCGCAGGTGATTCTTGAGACGGGCGGCCTTAGCTTTGGCGGAGACGTTTCTGTGGAACAGTGCAATTTCGGCGGGATCGGAGCGACCGGAAACGGCGCTGCCGGCGTAACTTTTCCGGATGTCAGGACAGGGCTTCGCGCGCAGGTACAGCATTTAAAGGCTTATGCGAGCAAAGACCCGCTCAATCAGGAGTGCGTTGATCCGCGGTTCTCACTGGTGTCGCGCGGATGTGCGCCCTATATTGAGTGGCTTGCGATTCCGAAAAATCCGACCGGAGCAGGATGGGCAGCAGACCCTGATTACGGCACAAAATTATTAAATATAATAAAGAAGTTATAAAAAATTTTACAAGAAAGCTTTTGTTTCTGCAAAAAATGTGTTATACCTATATGTGGAAAAAATAACAAATCAGAAAGTAGATTGCAGATAAATGAAACAATTAATCAAGGACAGACAGCTTTTTATTCGGAGAATTTTTTTAATGTGCTATGATATGCTGGCGGTTTTTACCGCCGGCATGTTGGCGTTATTGGCGCGTTTTGATTTCAAAATAGCAGAGGTGCCGGGGGCGTATATCAACGAGTTATGGCAGCGTCTTCCGGAGATGATTTTAATTATGCTTGTCATTTTCTGGCTGCTGCGCTTGTACTCCAGCCTGTGGAACTATGCGGGCGCGCTGGAAATGATGTATATCGTATCGGCATGTGTGCTCGATACGGCGGCGGTGATTGTACTGTTTCTGCTGGACCAGGCGGGAGAGCGGTATCCGGTGCCGCGCAGTTTCTATGTTTTTTACGGCATGTTTCTGACGATGCTTGTGATGATCTGCCGCTACTGGTACCGGTTTATGCGCGCGGTGCGCGTGCTGCACCGAAGCGGCGCGTATCAGCGCAATGTTCTGATTGTCGGCGCGGGAGATGCCTGCAACCAGCTGATTAAAGAAATCAATAACAGCAGTTATATCCGAAAAAGGGTGGTCGGCGTCATTGATGACGATCCGTCAAAGATCGGGAACTATATTCACGGCGCGAAAGTGATCGGAGATCGCAGCTGTATTATAGAGAAAGCAAAAGAACTGCATGTGCATGAAATTATCATTGCGATCCCTTCGGCATCGCCCAAACACATCAAAGGGATTCTTGATATCTGTAAGGAGACAGGCTGTGAGTTAAAGCGTCTCCCGGGAATTTATCAGCTTGTCAACGGAGAAGTCAGCGTCAGTGAATTAAAAGATGTAGACGTAAACGACCTGCTGGGCAGGGAGCCGGTAACGGTGGATATTGAATCGATTATGAGTTATGTCGCCGGAAAATCGGTGATGGTTACAGGGGCAGGCGGTTCAATTGGCAGCGAGCTTTGCCGTCAGATCGCGGGGCATTGTCCGAAAATGCTGATTTTAGTTGATATTTATGAGAATACGACGTATGATATACAAAACGAGTTAAAAGCGTCCTTTCCGGAGCTGCATCTGATTGTGCTGATTGCATCGGTGCGCAATACAAACCGTATGGATTCTATTTTTCAGACATACCGGCCGCAGATTATTTATCATGCGGCAGCGCATAAACATGTGCCGCTGATGGAGGACAGCCCGAATGAGGCGATTAAAAACAATGTATTCGGCACATTAAAGCTTGTTCATGCAGCGGACAGGTACCAGGTGGAGAAGTTTGTTCTTATTTCTACCGATAAGGCGGTAAATCCAACCAATGTGATGGGGGCAAGCAAGCGCATCTGCGAGATGATTATACAGACATTCAACAAACGTTCCGATACGGACTATGTGGCTGTTCGATTTGGAAATGTGCTTGGAAGCAACGGCAGTGTGATTCCTCTGTTTCGCAGACAGATTGAGCAGGGCGGTCCGGTGACGGTGACGCATCCGGATATCGTGCGTTTTTTTATGACAATACCGGAAGCGGTTTCCCTTGTGCTGCAGGCAGGCGCTTATGCCAAAGGCGGAGAGATTTTTATCCTGGATATGGGGGAGCCGGTGAAAATTCTGGATCTGGCGCGCAACCTGATTCTTCTGTCCGGCCACAAGCCGGACGAGGATATCCAGATTGTATTTACCGGTCTGCGCCCCGGCGAGAAACTCTATGAAGAGATGCTGATGAAAGAAGAGGGGTTAAAGGAGACGGCGAACAAGCTGATCCATATCGGCAGGCCGATTGAGATGGATGAGCAGAAGTTCTGGGAACAGTTGGAAGAATTGAAAAAATATGTCGTGACGGAGCCGTCGGATATACGAGAATGGATAAAAGAGATCGTGCCGACCTACCATCCCACGGAGAGTTGAGAGGATATCAGAATGAAACAGAAACAGAAGCAGAAGAGAAAGCAGCAGAATGCCATCGGAATGACAAAATGGGTATCAGAGATTACAGAGATCTATGTCTTTGTGATGCTGCTTGTCTATCCGGTGTTCTATAATAACAATTTTATTGATATTGTAAGGTCAAAGCTTGCTTTTTTTAAAGTTGTGACATTTATCTATGTTGCCATCGCGTCTGTCTGCATGATTGCAGAGTGGCTTGAAAAGCGGAAAAAGGGAATCGTCATTGAAAAACCGGCTGGCTTTTGGGATGCGTTACGGAAAGTGCCGAAAGATTATCTGTTTGTGGGAATCTTTATCGCTGACATTTTTCTGTCAACTCTGCTTTCCGACTATCGCACAGAGGCATTCTTAGGTTCCCAGGGCAGGCGCCTTGGAGCGATGGTGATGCTGTTATATCTGTTTATTTATCTTGTTCCGGGCAAATATCTGAATTTCAGGAGACCGCTTCTGTGGGCGTTTCTGATCTCGAACACATTGATTATACTGCTCGGTATTCAGCATTTCTGGGGTATTGATATTTTGCATATGTACGACAACCTGGCCGGCCATCAGCATGCAATGTTTATCAGTACGATTGGCAATATCAATGTCAACGCGGGGTATCTGTGTCTGATACTGCCGGTGGCAATGGTCCTTTTCTGGATTTGCGAAGAAAAGAAAATGAAAATCATATACGGCATTTTTCTTGTACTGGGATTCTACGAGGGATTTTCAACGATCAGCGACAGTTTTTTTCTGGGGATCGGCGTGGCGTTTCTGGTCCTTTTCTGGTTTTCCTGTAAGGATCATCAGAAGATGCTGCGGTTTCTTGAGGTTTACGCGCTGTTTTTTGCAGCCTGTTTTCTGATGCAGGTTACATATCAAATCGGCCTCTGGCGCGGCTGTGACAGCGTATTTTTTACGGTTTATCAGACACTTGGCGTGCCGCAGCTGATTACATCGTGGCCGGTACTTGCCGTGGAAGCCGTTTTGCTGGGCGTAATGTATCTCCTGATCTTTATGGCGGATAAAAAAGGGAAAAATCTTCCATACCTTATAATTCGACGAGTCATCTTTATTCTGCTTGCGGTTCTTTTTACAGCGGCCGCGGCAGTCGTCATTGCTGCAAACTGCAAAGCGGAAGGTGCATGGACGGGTTCTTTCGCATTTTTAAACCGTCTGCAGTTAACGGACGCATTCGGAAATAACAGGGGGTATATCTGGAAGCGCGCCATGATCACGTACAAAGAGTTTCCGTGGTATCAGAAACTGTTCGGCTATGGACTGAACTGTTTTGGCCAGTCTGTCAACGCGGCCTACGGGGAGGAGATGGTCAGACTGTATGAGGGTGTTTTTATTGACGCGCACAATGAGTTGATCCAGTTTCTGGTGACGACTGGTATTGTGGGAGTTATCGGATATTTTGGTATATTTTTCAGTTCTGTGGTATACTATGGTAAGAGAGCGGCAAAGTCGCCGATCCTGATTATGGGAGTCGCTTCTCTGCTCGGCAATCTTTCACAGTCGATGGTCAACAATCCGCAGACAATTATTACGCCGAGCGTATTTCTGTTCCTTGGAATTGTCAAATGTCTGGCAAGGAAATATGAGCAGCAGGAGTAAGTCGGCTTAAAATGCCAGTAAAACGGAGGTGCATATGGAAAAGAACAGGTTAACGGCACGTCAGCTTCGCTATCTGAAAGTGAAAAGGGGGATTGATTTTGTGATTTCCCTTTTGGCAATTGTAATTTTGTCACCGCTGCTGCTTGTAATTTGCGTGGCGATTAAGCTGGATTCCAAAGGGCCGGTGCTGTTCTGCCAGAAACGGGTCGGTATTCACAGACATCTTTTTACGATCTATAAATTTCGGACGATGCGCACCGACACGCCAAAAGACATGCCGACGCATATGCTGGGCAACCCGGATGCATTTCTGACAAGGACAGGGAAATTCCTGCGCAAGACTTCGTTAGACGAGTTAAGCCAGCTTTTTAACATTGTAAAGGGAGATATGTCAATTGTCGGACCAAGACCTGCGCTCTGGAATCAGGACGATCTGGTGGCGGAACGGGAGCGCTATGGGGCAAACGACGTGCTCCCAGGGCTGACCGGATGGGCGCAGATCAACGGAAGAGATGAGCTGGAAATCCCGGTCAAGGCGAAACTGGACGGCGATTACATAAAAAATATGTCGTTTTTATTCGACTTAAAATGCTTTTTCGGGACATTTGGCGCTGTTGCAAAAGCGGATGGCGTCGTTGAGGGCGGAACCGGAAGTATGCATAAAAATAAGGAGAACCGATGAAAAAGATTTTGATCCTTGGAGCCGGAAGCTATATCGGCGCCTCTTTTGCATCTTATATCACGCAAAAGGATGCCGGCAGTTTCGCTGTCGAGCGGACAAGCCTGCGCACGGACGAGTGGCGCGATATGGACTGGTCCGGTTACGACTGCGTGATGAACGTGACCGGCAAAGCGCATGCCGATATCGGAGCGGTATCGGAGGAAGAGAAACAGTCCTATTATGAGGTCAACTGTGAGCTGGCATATGAGACGGCAAAGAAAGCAATTGCAGACCATGTGAAACAGTATATTTATTTCAGCAGCATCATTGTCTATGGGGACAGCAGCAACCGGAAAAAGCCGGTTGTGATTACGCAGAGTACAAAGCCGAATCCGTCTAATTTTTACGGCGACAGCAAATGGAGAGCCGAACAGAAACTGACCAGGCTTTTTTCCGAAAAAGGGGACGGCGCGCGTCTTGCCATTGTAAGGCCTCCGATGATTTATGGGCCGGGCTGCAAGGGGAATTATAAAACGCTGATCAGGCTGGCAAAGAAACTGCCTGTTTTTCCGGATTACAGGAATCAGCGCAGTATCCTTTCTATCGGAAATCTCTGTGAATTTTTATGCTGTCTGATCAGAACCGGGGAGGGGGGAGTTTATTTTCCTCAGAACCGCGAATATGCGTCTACCTCTGAGCTCGTATCGCTTTTGGGTGAGCGAATGCAAAGCCCGGTGCGTCTGCTTCGTATTTTAGCGCCGTTTGCTGCTGCTGCAACATATTTTCCGGGAAAGCCGGGCGGAATGGCGCGCAAGGCGTTCGGCAGCCTGACTTACGAGAAATCCATGTCGAATCATATGGGAGGGGCCTATCAGAAATATTCGCTCCGGGACAGCATAAAATAACCATGGGCAGATTTGAGAGGAACTATGAGAATCAGTATCATTACAGTGACTTACAACAGTGAAAAAGATATTATTCCGACAATAGAGTCGGTTCTGGCACAAAAAGAACCGGATCTGGAGTACTGGATCATTGACGGAAAAAGCACCGACCGGACGGTGGAGGTGGCAGAGAGTTATCGAAGCCGCATGGAGGAGGCAGGTATTCTGTATCATATTGTCAGTGAGAAAGACGGCGGGATATACGATGCTATGAATAAAGGGATACGCTATGCGACCGGCGATGTTATCGGTATCTTAAACAGCGAGGACTGGTATGAGCCGTACACAATCAAAACGGTCCGCGAAGTGTTTGGCCAGACATCGTGCAGCCTGATGTTTGGAGACATCCGTATTTTCAGAACAGACGGCAGCGTATTTGTCAAAAAAGCAAAACTTCGTAAGTTTCAGACTTCAAGGGACTGGAATCATCCGACGATGTTTGTAAAGTCAAAACTGTACAAGCGGTATCCGTTTCTGAATAAAGGAATACACGATGATTACGGATTTTTCCTGAGAATGCGTAAAATGAATGAAAAAGTCGTAGTCGTCAATCGCGTGCTTGCCAATTTTAAAATGGGCGGAGTCAGCAATCGGAAAGGATTTCGCGCTGCAAGGCAGAGGATTGCGGACAGATACCAGTATTGTTATCTTGCCAACGGTTACAGTAAATGGTATCTGGTGGAGTGCATTGTAATCGAAGCAGTAAAATTTCTGATCGGGTAGGTCAGTTTGGAGAAATTCGGATGAAAATATTACAGATCAACAGCCATTATGACCGGGGCGGCGCGGCCAGGATTGCGGCATGTATCCACAGGCAGCTGCTGGCAGAAGGAGAGGAGTCTTATGTCGCATACGGCAGAGGGGAAGATCCGCATGAAAAAAACGTGTTCTGTATTGACAAAAAGTATGAGGTGTGGATTTCTGCGATGCTATGCCGTCTGGCGGGATTAAACGGCTGGTTCAACCGCCGCGCGACTTTGCGTCTGGTGCGTAAGATCGGAGAAATCCGTCCGGATGTTGTGCATATTCATGCATTGCACGGCTATTATATCAATTTTAAAATTCTGTTTGACTGTCTAAACAGAGAGAAGATTCCCTGTGTCTGGACATTTCATGACTGTCATGCGTTTGTCGGGAACTGCGGGTATTTTTTTTCCTGTGAGAATTGGAAAAGCGGCTGCAGTCACTGCCCCGATATCAGGCGTTATCCCAAAAGCGAGTTTTTTGACTTTAATCACTATATGTGGAAGAAAAAGAAAGAATGGTTTGGCGCCCATCCGCATCTGATTGTGGCCACGCCTTCCGATTGGCTGACAGACGCTGCGAAAGCTTCTTTTTTCGGAAAATTTGAATGTGTGACAATTCGAAACGGGATTGATGCCAGACATACGTTTTATCCGCGCGGGAGAGAGCGGTGCAGGAAAAAATATGGTTACAGGCCGGATGAGAAGATTGTGCTCGGCATTGCAGCCGGCTATAAGGATGAACGAAAAGGCGCAAAATATATGCTGGGCCTGGCCAGGATGCTGGAATCCGAAGCCAGGATGATCCTGATTGGATGGGACAGTGAAAATGACGCCATGCTGTTTGGACATTCCAATATCACGGCGCTGCCTCATACAGAAAGCGTGGACATGCTTGCCGAGTATTACAGTCTGGCCGATGTATTTGTACTGTCCTCTCTTGCTGAAAACTATGCGACTGTCACACTGGAATCTATGGCCTGCGGCACACCGGTGGTCGGTTTTGACGCGGGAGGCACAAAAGAGCAGCTTTCTGATCACAAGGGGATTGCCGTCGAAGCAGGAAATCAAAAGGCGCTGCTTCTGGCAGTCAGAACGGCGTTTCTCCCGGAGAGCGGGCTGCTGCGCGGGGATGCGCTCGCAGAGAAGATTCGGGAAGAAAATTCGGTAGAACGAATGACGGATGCATATAAAAAATTGTACCGGAAACTTGTTTCGGTAAAATAGAAAGGAATCCACAGATATGCGCGTGTCGGTATGTATGGGAGTTTTTAACGGGATACGTTTTATCGGAGAGCAGCTGGACTGTATCCGCAGACAGACGATGACGCCGGACGAGGTGATATTGTGTGACGACGGTTCCACGGACGGAACGCGGGAGTTTCTGATTCAGTATTGTAAGGAACATTCGGATACAGGCGGCTGGAAAGTTGTTTTTCAAAAAGAAAATAAGGGATTTCCGAAAAATTATTACGATGCGATGAGCCGCTGCAGCGGCGATGTCGTATTCCTCGCCGATCAGGATGACATCTGGGATCTGCGCAAAATTGCGCGTATGTGTCAGGTGATGGAAGAGAATCCCAAAATCCGGCTGCTGGGCTGTACATTTGGACTGATCGACGGGCAGGACGAGACGATCCATACACTGATGGCGCCGGCGCCGCAGGCGGGAGGGGGAAAGCTTCGTAAAGTTTCCGCCGGCGAGGTTTTTTATAAATGCGAGTGGCCCGGTATGGTGCTCGCCTATCGAAACGGCTGGTACAGGGAAAAGGTGGCGGCGTGCAACAGGCAGGAATATGAAAAAGCGGCAGGCCATATCCCGCATGATTTTTTACTGTGCGCGAGGGCGGCGGAGGAGGACGGGTTTTTTCAGCTGCCGGAGAGGCTGGCTTACCACAGAAGACATGAAAACAATGCGGGCGGTGAGGAACACAGAATCGGCCGTCTGCTGAAAAAGGAGCGAAAACAGCGCGAAATAGAAGAATACAGCCATATTTTAGACTGGTTTGCAGCAGGAAATATCATGCAGACAACGGAGGGGAAAGAAGCGCTTTTTCGGAAGCGGGAAGCGATGAAAGCCCGCTATGACGCTCTTATGTCCGGCAAATTTTACAATGTGATCCGCAATGCATGGAAATATCGAAAAGAGGTCAGGCCTGCAACACTGGTCTGTGATCTTTTTATTGTAAAGCAACGGTAGAAAGGAGCGCTATGTTAAGAGGAAGCAGAACGACAAGTATTCTGGCGGTTTACGCGCTGGCGCAGACGGCCGGTTTATTTCTTTTGCGTAAATTTTTTTTACTGACTGTGTATCAGACTGTCCTTACCTACTTTGCCGTTAGCCTTATGGGCATTTTTTTGTTTACTGTATGCAGCGGGTGTCTGGCGGGGCAGGTGAAAAATATTTATGCGGTTTTTTGGAGTTCCTTTCACGGTATGATTGTCCTGGGATTTTTGACGAACGGTGTGTTTAATCTGACGTTAACGCAGATTACGCTGATACAGTGCGTGAATTTCTTTTTGGGCTTTACCGTTTACTGGGTTCCTTATATGCTGTCCGGGCGGCGGGGGATTGCTGTTGCGGTGGGGAATGGGATCATCGGTTTTATGGGTGTTTTAAATCATTATCTGGTTCGATTTCGCGGCGCTCCGTTTCAGATTTCGGATATACGGGCCGCACGCACCGCGCAGAACGTTGTGCAGAATTATGATTTTACGCCGGATCTTTTCCTGGTGTTGTCACTGACGGAGCTTGTAGTCTGGTATTTTCTGATGCGTGAGACAAAAGAAGAGAGAAAGCGGCCGCGGACTGCGGCGCAGTATGGGCCGCACAGAAACGGCAGCGTGTCTGTGGGTGACGGTGTTAAGAAGGAATGGTTTCGGAATATAAGCGGTTTTTTTGCGAAGAGAGGGGCGCTGGAATGGTTTGCAAGCGCAGCTGTACTCGCAGGATGCATTACGCTGTGGAACAGTTCTTATGCCGCGGTCTATGCCGGAACGGGCCAGTTTACAAAGGACAGTTATCTTGCGGATCTGTTGGCGGATATTATGGGAAGTTCCATGGAGTTTCCGGCCGGATATGACAGCGCCGTGGCGGCGCAGATTCTGGAACAGGTACCGGCAGAGCCGGGGGGCGCCGGGAATATGCAGAATTTAACCGGGCAAAAACCCAATATCGTCGTGATTATGAATGAGGCGTTTTCTGATTTGAGAGTGCTTGGAGATCTTAAGACAGATGTCCCTGTGCTGGAGTATTTTGATTCGCTCGATCAAAACTGTATCAGAGGGTGGGCCAATGTTTCGGTGCTCGGCGGGACGACGGCAAATACCGAGTATGAATTTCTCTCCTCGGATGCGGTGTCGCTTTATACCGGCGGATGCATTCCGTACAGCCTGTTCTTTGAAGCAGGCGATTCCTATCCGGGACTTGCCGGGGTTTTGAAAGAACAGGGGTATGAGACGACGGCGTTCCATCCTTATTTTTCAAGTGGATGGAACCGCGTGCCGGTCTATACGGCAATGCAGTTTGACCATCTGATTTTCTCGGAAAATCTGGACAGCGAACTGGATACCTTAAGGATTTATACCAGCGATCAGGGCGACTACGATTATATCAGGAAATGGTTTGACGGGAAAGAAAAGGGGAAGCCGCAGTTCTTTTTTAATGTAACAATGCAAAATCATGGCGGTTACACTTATGACGGGGATAACTTTGAGACGACGGTGCATCTTTTGGGCAGAGAGGGCGAGTTTGCACAGACGGAGCAGTATTTAAGCTTAATGCGGGAGAGCGATCGTGCGCTTTGCGGCCTGCTTTCGTATTTTGAGCAGTATGACGAGCCTGTGATTGTCGTGCTCTTCGGAGACCACCAGCCGCGTCTGGAGGATGCGTTTTATGAATCCGTTGGCGGCGGGAAACTGGAAAGCTGGAGCGCAGAGCAGACGGCAAATCTGTATAAAACGCCGTTTCTGATCTGGCATAATTACGATACATCCTTTTGGGACGCCGGCGATGTCAGCGTAAACTATCTTGCGCCGCTTCTGCTTTCTGACGCGGGACTTGCGATGAGCCCCTATCAGAACTATCTGCTTGGGAAAATGAAAGAGATTCCGGCAGTCAACGTGGCAGGGGCAAAAGATGCGGCAGGGACATTTTATCCGAGAGGGAGCGGGACATATGAGGAGCTGATACAGGAAATGCGAATGCTTGTCTACAACCATACGGCGGATCCGGAGGGGAGAGAGAACAGGCTGTATCAGGCGGTAAAAAGATAAAAGAGAAGAATAAAAGTATGCAAGAGGGAAACAGAGATGGCTGTACAGGGAGAAACAAGGGAAAAAACGAAAATCAACATCAGGGAACCGAAACATTACCGCGTCATTATGCATAACGACGATTTTACATCCATGGATTTTGTAGTGGAAATTCTGACTGATATTTTTCGAAAGGCGCCTCCTGAGGCGGAGCGGCTGATGCTTATGGTACATGAAAGCGGGCGTGCTGCAATCGGTTCGTATCCGTATGATATTGCGGTGACAAAAGTGAATGCGGCGACGGCGAGGGCAAAAAGCCAGGGCTTTCCGTTTCGTATGACAGTGGAGGAGATATGAGCATGCGTGTATCAGAGGAAGTGGCAGAAATTATTGATCAGGCTGTTTTACAGGCAAAAAGTGCAAACTTTGCATTTGTGACACCGGAACTGGTGCTTTATGTGATCTGTCAGAACAAAGTGTTTGCGAGAGCGTTTGAAAACTGCGGCGGAAAGGTAAAGAAGCTTGACCGTGCATTGATGACTTATCTTGAGGAATATATGGAGGCAGAGGAGCGAGAGCCGCAGCAAATGCCGGAGCTGTCGCAGGGGACGGCGGTGATGCTGTCCTTTGCATGGGAGTCCGCGCGAAGCAGCGGCAGGGACATCGTGGAATTAACGCATGTGGTACATGCGCTGTACGGCTTAAAAGAAAGCTATGCCGTATATTTTATGCGGTCGCAGGGCGTGGAGCATGCCGACCTCATGCAGGAAATGATCCTTATCATGGAAGAGAGGGATCGCGGCCAAAAGAAAAAATCCGCAGTTCGGAGAAAGACAAAGAAAAAGCGTGTCGGTGTCAGTGATAACGCGGATCGGGATGCAGAAGAGACGCAGGAAGAGAATGCCGGGGACGACGGACTGGACGAGGATGGTTTTGAAGACGACGGGGAATATGACGAGGACGATACCGACGCGCAGGGCGGATTCTGGCGGCAGTATGCGGTCTGTCTGAATGATGCGTCCGACGGTGCAAACCCGTTGATCGGCAGGGAAGAAGAGCTGGAGCGCACGATGCAGATTCTCTGCCGAAAGGAAAAGAATAACCCGCTGCATATCGGGGAGCCGGGGGTCGGAAAGACGGCGATTGTATACGGGTTTGCAAAACGATTAAATGAGGGGCGTGTTCCAAAACCTTTGCTCGGCGCAAAAATTTTTTCTCTGGATTTAGGCGGTCTGCTGGCCGGGACACAGTATCGGGGAGATTTTGAAAAACGGCTCAAGCGGGTGATGGAGAGCATTGCGGAGGAAGAAAAACCGATTGTCTATATTGACGAAATTCATAATATTGTAGGGGCCGGCGCGGTAAACGGCGGAAGCTTTGATATCTCGAATATGCTAAAGCCATATCTTTCGGGCGGGCAGATACGCTTTATCGGCGCTACGACTTACGAGGAATACAAAAAGCATTTTGAGAAAAATAAAAGTCTGGTCCGGCGGTTTCAAAATATTGATATCAAAGAACCGGATCCTGCGGAGGCAGTGCAGATTTTAGAGGGCCTGAAACAGACATACGAGCAGTATCACAATGTCCGTTATGAGGACGGCGTGATCGAGTATGCGGTTTCGGTCAGTGCAAAATACATCCATGAGCGGTTTCTGCCGGATAAGGCGATAGATTTGATTGATGAAGCCGGCGCATACCGCCGTATGTTTCCGGAAACAGGACAGGCCGATGGGCGCCAGACAGTGGGGAAAGAACTTCTGGATGAGATTGTGGCGAAGACCTGCCATATTCCAAAACAGACGGTAGAGAATGACGAGATAGAGTCGCTGGCAACCTTAAAAGAACGGCTGTTAAATCTTGTATACGGACAGGACGAGGCGGTCGCGCAGGTTGTAAATGCGGTAAAATTTTCAAGGGCAGGCCTATTGGAGGAGGGCAAACCGCTCGCAAGTCTTTTGTTTGTCGGGCCGACCGGCGTCGGAAAGACAGAGATTGCAAAAAGTCTTGCAAAGGAGCTGGGGATCCGGCTGATCCGTTTTGATATGAGCGAATATGAGGAAAAACATGCGGTGGCAAAATTAATCGGCGCGCCGGCCGGATATGTGGGATATGAGGAAGGAGGGCTTCTGACGGAGGAGGTCCGCAAACATCCGCATGCCGTACTGCTTTTGGACGAGATCGAGAAAGCGCATCCGGATATTTACAATATACTGCTGCAGGTGATGGACGATGCGACACTGACGGACAATCAGGGAAGAAAAGCTGATTTTCGCAATATAATCCTTATTATGACATCAAATGCGGGGGCAAACCAGATCGGCCGGCCCGGCATTGGGTTTGGGAGTAAGGAGCGGACATCAGAAGTAGTATTTGATGAGATAAAACGGATCTTTCAGCCGGAGTTCCGCAATCGTCTGAGCAAGATCGTTGTCTTTCGCGGAATGGACGATCGGATGGCCGGGCGCATTGTGGAGAAGAAGCTTTTGGAGCTGCAGAAGATGCTTCAGAAGAAACGGATTGCGCTGACAGCCGATCCAGCTGCAAAAAAACTGATCAGGCAAAAAGGCGTCAGCACCGAATTTGGCGCGCGTGAGATTGCGCGCGTCATTCAAAGCGATGTGAAACCGCTGCTGGTGGACGAGATATTGTTCGGTACGTTAAAAGACGGAGGTACCTGTGTTCTGACAGCATCCGAAGGAAAATTTTACATTCAATCCGAAGCGGATCACGAACAGAACGTTTGTCTTAAAAAAGAGCAGAGCGCCGATGAGCAGGGAGGAATATGATGCCTGTTTACCGATTGGATAAAAAAGAAATCTCCTTTCCGAATCCTTTGTATGCAGAGCCTGACGGACTTTTGGCGGTCGGAGGAGATTTAAGTGTGGAACGTCTGCTGCTTGCCTATACAAATGGGATTTTTCCGTGGTATAATCCCGGTGAAGAAATTCTGTGGTGGTGTCCCAGAGAACGTTTTGTGATTTTTCCGCCTGAAATTCACATTTCCCGTTCGATGAAAAAATACAGGAAAAAACATGAACTGCGTATTCTGTTAAACCGTGATTTTGCGGATACGATGCACCGCTGCCGCATGAAACGGGAATTTGCACAGGGAACCTGGATCTCCGACGAAATGGAGGCGGCATACGGACGTCTTCATAAGGCCGGGTATGCAGTCAGCGTGGAAAGTTATGAGGACGGAGAGCTGGCCGGCGGGTTATACGGCGTGTCCATCGGGAAATGTTTTTTCGGCGAGAGTATGTTTTCGGAAAAGGAGAACGGGTCCAAGACGGCGTTGATTGCGTTTGCACAGCTGCTGGATAAAGAAAATTTTCTGATGATTGACTGCCAGTTCCATACGGATCATCTGGAACGTATGGGAGGCAGGCTTATTTCCTGGGAGGAATATGATAATTTGTTAAAGAGCGGCTGCTATGGGTAGAGGCAGCCGTATTCTGCAAAAGTCCGCCGCTTTTTTGTTGGTCAGAGCAATCAGATAAAATACAAGTAATGAAAAAGTGCATTTCTTTGATTTCATAAAAATCCATTTCTCAATCGGTGAGTGTCGTTTCCTCTGATCTGTCAGTATCAGAATAAGTCATTATTATTATCCTGCCACAACACTTTTGTATTCTGATTAAAATCAGATTTACTTTTTCATGATCTTCTTCCTGCTGTCTGCTGCTTTAGAGAGTTAAAATTGTTTGCAAACAGGGATATATTTAAATAATATCAACATATTATCAGAATATTAATACAAAATATAGATATTATCAAATAATCTGATAATTTACAAAAAATTCAGGTAGACAAACAGAAAAAAAAGGTGTATAGTAAAGCCTGACAAAAAACATATAGACAGATGTCCGCAGTACAAAGACAGAAATGTCCGGTTAAGACGGTATTTTTGCGGGGATCTTGCAAAAAGAGAGGGAGCACAGGATGAGCAGGCAGATCGTAAAACAGAAACGTGATACATTAAACCGCTTTGTGGCTTTGAAAGATACAAACGGCGGGAGCGGGCTCTATGATCCGGCATTTGAGCACGATAACTGCGGGATTGGCGCAGTTGTCAATATCAAGGGCATAAAGACGCATGAGACAGTTGAAAATGCATTGAAGATCGTAGAAAATTTAAAACACAGGGCCGGCAAAGACGCTGAAGGAAAAACAGGCGACGGCGTCGGCATCCTGCTGCAGATTTCGCATAAGTTTTTTACAAAAGCCGCAAAGGCTGCAGGGTTTGAGATCGGAGAAGAGCGAGATTACGGCGTCGGCATGTTTTTCTTCCCGCAGGACGAGTTGAAGCGCAACCGCGCCAAAAAGATGTTTGAGGTCATTGCGGGCAAGGAGGGCATTGCATTTATCGGATGGAGAAAAGTGCCGATTGCGCCGGAGCATCTGGGTCAGAAAGCGGCGGACTGCATGCCGTATATTATGCAGTGCTTTGTAAAACGCCCAGAGGAAGTGGAAAAGGGAATTGCGTTTGACCGCAGGCTTTATATTGCAAGGCGTGTGTTTGAGCAGTCAAACGACGATACGTATGTGGTATCGCTTTCGAGCAGAACCATTGTTTATAAGGGTATGTTTCTGGTGGAACAGCTGCGGTTGTTTTTTCCGGATCTGCAGGATCCTGATTACGAATCGGCAATTGCGACGGTGCACTCCCGTTTTTCCACCAATACAAACCCGAGCTGGGAGCGGGCGCATCCAAACCGTTTTATTGTGCATAACGGGGAGATCAATACGATCAAGGGAAATGCAGACAAGATGCTCGCGCGCGAGGAGACGATGGAATCCGGTCTGTTGAAAGGAGAGCTTTTAAAGGTGCTTCCGGCCATAAGCAGCGAAGGTTCCGACTCGGCAATGCTTGACAATACGCTGGAATTTCTGGTCATGAGCGGTATGGACTTACCGCTTGCAATTATGATCATGATACCGGAACCGTGGGCAAATAACCGGATCATGTCGCAGAAGAAAAAAGATTTTTATCAGTATTATGCAACAATGATGGAACCCTGGGACGGGCCGGCATCCATTCTTTTTTCCGACGGAGATCTGATGGGGGCGGTGCTTGATCGAAACGGACTTCGTCCTTCGCGCTATTATATCACAGACGACGATTATCTGATCCTGTCTTCCGAGGTCGGCGTGCTTGCTGTTGATCCGGCGAAGATCGTGGCGAAAGAGCGTCTTCATCCGGGAAAAATGCTTCTCGTGGATACGGTGGCAGGAAAGATTATTGACGACGACGAATTAAAGGAAACCTATGCGAACAGACAGCCATACGGCGAGTGGCTTGACCGTCATCTGCTGAATTTAAAAGATTTAAAGCTCCCGAACGCCCGTGTGCCGGAATATGAAAAAGAAGAGCGCCAGCGGATGCAGAAAGCATTCGGCTATACTTATGAATCGTTAAAGGATGCGATATTGCCGATGGCAAGGGACGGCGGCGAGGGAACTTCCGCGATGGGGATCGACACGCAGCTCGCAGCGCTTGCAGGCGATCATCAGCCGCTGTTTAACTATTTCAAGCAGCTGTTTGCTCAGGTGACAAATCCGCCGATTGACTCGATTCGTGAAAAGGTCGTTACCTCTACTACCGTTTATATCGGGGAGGACGGAAATCTTCTGGAGGAGAGGGCAAAAAACTGTCATGTGTTAAAGGTAGACAATCCGATTCTGACCAATACGGATCTGATGAAGATCAAAGCGATGAATGCGGAAGGATTTCGCGTGGAAATCATTCCGATTATCTATTATAAAAATACAAGCCTTGAAAAAGCGATTGAGCGATTATTTGTGGAAGCGGACCGCGCATACCGGGACGGCGCGAACATTCTGATCTTATCAGACCGCGGCGTAGATGAAAACCATGTGCCGATCCCGTCGCTGCTTGCCGTTTCCGCACTGCAGCAGCATCTGGTGCGCACGAAAAAGAGGACGTCTGTCGCCATGATCTTAGAGTCGGGCGAGCCAAGGGAGGTGCATCATTTTGCAACGCTTTTAGGGTACGGCGCATGTGCAATCAATCCCTATCTGGCGCAGGATACAATTAAGCAGCTGATAGAGGAGAAGATGCTGGATAAAGACTACTATGCGGCGATTGAAGATTACAATGCGGCGATCTTAAACGGCATTGTAAAGATTGCATCCAAAATGGGGATTTCCACCATACAGTCTTACGAGGGGTCAAAGATTTTTGAGGCGGTCGGCATTGATAAGGCGGTGATTGACAGGTATTTTACCAATACGGTCAGCCGTATCGGGGGCATCACATTAAAAGAAATTGCGGAGGATGTCAACGAGCTGCACTCTGCCGCATATGATCCGCTGGGGCTTGAGACAGATCTTACGCTTGAGAGCAGGGGACGTCACAAGATGAGAAGCGGAGCTGCGCCGCATCTTTATAATCCTGCGACAATACATCTGCTGCAGGAAGCAACAAAGCGCGGCGATTATGATTTGTTTAAACAGTATACCGGCCTGGTTGATCAGGAAGAGAGGAAAATTACGCTGCGCGGGCTGATGGATTTTAATTACCCGAAAAAAGGGGCGCCGATCGAGGAAGTAGAAAGCATAGATTCCATTGTTATGCGTTTTAAGACGGGCGCAATGTCGTATGGTTCCATTTCCCAGGAAGCGCATGAGACGCTGGCGATCGCTATGAACCGTCTGCACGGAAAGTCAAATTCCGGCGAGGGAGGCGAGGATCTGGAGCGGATTGAGAGTAAGAACACTTCCGTAAACCGCTGTTCGGCCATTAAACAGGTTGCATCCGGGCGATTTGGAGTGACAAGCGCCTATCTGGTCAGCGCGCAGGAGATTCAGATCAAAATGGCACAGGGGGCAAAACCCGGCGAGGGAGGTCATCTTCCCGGGAAAAAGGTATATCCCTGGATTGCAAAGACAAGGCTGTCGACACCAGGCGTGTCGCTGATTTCACCGCCGCCGCATCATGATATCTATTCGATCGAGGATCTGGAGCAGCTGATCTTTGATCTGAAAAACGCGAACCGGGATGCGCGTATCACGGTAAAACTGGTATCGGAAGCAGGCGTCGGCACAGTTGCCGCTGGCGTGGCAAAAGCAGGCGCACAGGTGGTTTTAATTTCCGGGTACGACGGTGGAACGGGAGCGGCGCCGCAGAGCTCAATCCACAATGCCGGGCTTCCGTGGGAACTCGGTCTGGCCGAGACGCATCAGACACTGCTGTTAAACGGGCTGCGCAATAAAGTGCGCATCGAGACGGACGGCAAGCTGATGAGCGGTCGCGACGTTGCGATTGCCGCTCTGCTTGGTGCGGAGGAGTACGGGTTTGCAACAGCTCCGCTGGTAACGCTCGGCTGTGTGATGATGCGCGTCTGCAATCTCGACACCTGCCCTGCCGGTATTGCGACTCAAAATCCGAAGCTTCGCAGACGGTTTGCAGGAAAACCTGAATATGTGGAAAATTTCATGCGTTTTATTGCGCAGGAGCTGCGCGAATATATGGCAAAGCTCGGATGCCGTACGATTGACGAGATGGTGGGCAGAAGCGACCTGCTGCGAGTGCGCAGCGATTTGAGCGCGCGCGAGCGGGAATTTGACCTGACAGGGATTTTAAACAATCCGTATGCCGGGCCGAAAGAGAACGTCATTTTTGATCCGAAACAGGTTTACGACTTTAAACTGGAGAAATCGAAAGATGTGACCATATTGTTAAAGCAGCTGAAAAACGCGTTGGAACAGGGGCAGCGAAAGAGTATTGCGCTGGAAGTGACAAATACGGACCGCTCTTTTGGCACGATTTTTGGCTCCGAAATTACAAAGAGATACGGCGGGGACGGTCTGCCTGAGGATACGTTTGTGGTGAGATGTTCCGGTGCGGGAGGACAGAGTTTCGGCGCATTTATTCCAAACGGACTTACGCTGGAACTGGTCGGCGATTCCAACGATTACTTTGGAAAAGGACTCTCAGGCGGGAAACTTGTCGTATTTGCACCGACAGGCGCAGGGTTTTTAAAAGATAAAAATATCATTATCGGCAATGTCGCGCTCTATGGCGCGACAAGCGGAAAAGCATTTATAAACGGCGTTGCAGGTGAGCGTTTCTGTGTCAGAAACTCGGGCGCTTCGGCGGTAGTCGAAGGAGTCGGGGATCATGGCTGCGAGTATATGACGGGCGGGCGCGTTGTGATCCTTGGCAAGACCGGCAAAAACTTTGCAGCCGGTATGAGCGGCGGCATCGCCTATGTGCTCGACGAGGACAATGACCTGTATACCAGGATGAATAAAGAAATGGTATTTTCCGAGGAAGTTTCCAATAAATACGATGTAATGGAACTGAAAGAAATGATCAAGGAGCATGTTGCGCTGACCAATTCGGAAAAAGGCAAAAAGATCCTCGACCGCTTCAGCGAGTATCTGCCGAAGTTTAAGAAAGTGATCCCCTATGACTACAACAGGATGCTGATGGCAATTGTTCAGATGGAGGAAAAAGGGCTCTCATCCGAACAGGCGCAGATAGAAGCGTTTTATGCTGTGACGGAAAGGAGTTAACATGGGAAAAGCGACAGGATTTATGGAGATAAACAGGACGGATGCGTCTGAAGTTAACCCGAAAGAGCGGATCGCAGATTACAACGAATTTCATACGCCGCTTTCCGAAGCGCGCCAGGCACAGCAGGCTGCCCGCTGTATGAACTGCGGTGTGCCGTTCTGCCAGTCAGGCATGACGATTATGGGGATGACAAGCGGCTGTCCGCTGCACAACCTCGTGCCGGAATGGAACGATCTGATTTATACAGGGAATTGGGAACAGGCTTACAACCGTTTAAAAAAGACAAATAACTTTCCGGAGTTTACGGCGCGCGTCTGTCCGGCGCTCTGTGAGGCGGCGTGTACCTGCGGCCACTGGGATGATCCTGTTACCTGCAAGGCAAATGAGCTTGGGATTATCGAAAAGGCATATGCAAAAGGCTATGCCGCTGCAAAACCGCCGAGAGTGCGGACCGGCAAAAAAATTGCGGTGATCGGTTCCGGGCCGGCAGGTCTTGCAGCAGCCGACCAGTTGAATAAAAGGGGGCACTCGGTCACGGTCTATGAGCGGGACGACAGGATCGGCGGGCTCTTAATGTACGGTATTCCAAATATGAAGCTGGAAAAATGGGTGATTGACCGCAAAGTGAATATTATGAAAGAAGAGGGCATAGAGTTTATCACGGGGGTTGATGTCGGGAAAGACATTAAAGCGGCAAAAGTCTTAAAAGAATTTGACCGGATTGTTTTAGCCTGCGGCGCAAAGAAACCGCGTGATATCAAAGCGCCGGGAAGAGATGCAAAAGGGATTTATTTTGCAGTTGATTTTTTGAAAGCGACGACAAAAAGCCTGCTTGATTCCGGATTAAAAGACAACGCATATATTTCTGCAAAGAATAAAAAGGTTGTGATTATAGGCGGCGGCGATACCGGAAACGACTGTGTTGCCACGGCGATCCGCCATGGCTGCGCGAGCGTGGTTCAGCTGGAAATGATGCCGAAAGCGCCGGATACGAGGGCGGATGACAATCCCTGGCCGCAGTGGCCGAAAGTGGTTAAGACAGACTACGGGCAGAAAGAAGCAATCGCCGTTTTTGGTCATGATCCGCGCGTTTACCAGACGACAGTAAAGGAATTTTTAAAGGACAAAAACGGCAATCTATGCGGAGTGATTACGGTGCGTCTGGAACAGAAGAAAGACGAAAAGACAGGGCGTATGGTGATGGAGGAGGCAGCCGGTTCCGAGCAGAAAATCGAGGCGAATCTTGTGCTGATCGCAGCAGGTTTTCTGGGAGCCGAAAAATATATCGCGGAAGCATTTGGCGTAAATCTGGACGGCAGAACTAATATCGCCACGGCAAAGGGGGCGTATGCATCCAATGTGAAGCATGTATTTGCTGCCGGCGACGTGCGCCGCGGACAGTCGCTTGTGGTCTGGGCGATCCGGGAAGGGCGTGAGGCCGCCCGAGAAGTGGATATCAGCCTGATGGGGTATTCGAATTTATCGTAACGAAAACAGTGGAGGGAAGCGTGGAAGATTTATTACAGGAAACAAGAAAGCAATTAAAAATACAGAAGATAATTACCGGCCTGCTTGCCGTTCTGGTAGCAGTGATGTTTGCGATTATGGCGATGCTCGCAGGCTCTTTGCAGCAGATGTCATCCGTTTTGGATGAAACTGCTGCAAAGATAGAAGAAATTGATATCGACGGCATCAACAATACCGTTTCGACAACACAAAACCTTCTGGAGAGTGTTGATGAACTTTCTGACGCGATTGACGGGGTCACAGGCCGTGTGAAAGATTTTGACGGTTTAATGTCCGGACTGTTTGGAAATTAAATACCGGGGCTGTTTTTACTTCATCAAAAGATCCATCAGATAAGTATAGACAGCCTCGTTTTGTTTTTCCCAGTTTTCACAGATGGCTTTTGCCTGTCGTTGTTTTGCAACGGTGAGCGTCAGGTCAATTTTGCTTTTTCCGTGTTCGGCCAGTTCCAGATGGACCGCATAATCGTTTTCCGGTGTTTTTGTATAATCAGAAAACAGGGTGTTCGCAAGGCGCATTGCCGTACCGTTTTTTGCGAGATAGGCAGCCGTATCCGACCGGATCGAGTCGGTCAGTTTCTCGGAGAGCATGTTGAGCGTCTCTTTTCCGGAATCTGTCAGATAATACAGAGTCCTGTTTCGGAAAGCCCCGGCGCGCAGAAGATTTGCTTCCGTCAAATCGTGGATCGTCTGCTGTACATGGAAGTAATCCGTATAGCCGTATTCCAGAAAAAAATCGGAAATCTGTGTGTTAGTCAGTGGAAAATGCACGTTGTCCAGCAAATTTAATATGGTAAGTTTGTATATGGTAACTGGATTTGCCATAGAATAATCTGCTCCGTTCTGTCTTAAATATTGGATTTTACGGCTTCGCTGACAACCGATGCAACTCTTGGGTCAAACGCTTCCGGCATGATAAAGTCATCCGAGAGTTCATCGTCCGTCACAAGGTCTGCAAGTGCATTTGCGGCCGCTAATTTCATTTTTTCGGTGATCTGGGACGCGCGTCCTTCTAGAGCGCCTTTAAAAATACCGGGGAATGCGATGACATTGTTGACCTGGTTTGGAAAATCGCTGCGCCCTGTGCCGACGATACGCGCGCCCGCCGCTTTGGCCAGATCCGGCATGATTTCCGGAACCGGATTTGCCATGGCAAACAGGATCGAATCCCGGTTCATCGAGGCAACCATATCCGGCGTCACAATATTGGGCGCCGAGACGCCGACAAAGATATCGGCGCCAACGAACGCGTCGGCTAAAGTGCCGTGTCTGCCGGACGGATTTGTGCATTCTGTCATTTTCTGCTGCATCCAGTTTAGATTCCGGCTGTCCTTTGTCAGGATTCCGTCTTTGTCGCACATCGTGATATCGGTAAAACCGTAGGTGAGCAAAAGTTTTGTGATTGCGATTCCGGCCGAGCCTGCGCCGTTGACTACGACTTTACACTGTTCTTTTTTCTTTCCGGTGACACGCAGTGCATTGATAATGCCGGCCAGAACAACGATGGCCGTTCCGTGCTGGTCGTCATGGAATACGGGGATATCAAGCGTTTCCTTTAATCGTTCCTCGATTTCAAAGCAGCGCGGGGCCGAGATGTCTTCCAGATTGATGCCTCCGAATGCGGGGGCGATATTTTTTATCGTGGCAATGATTTCTTCGGTATCCTGTGTGTCGAGACAGATTGGTACGGCGTTGACATCGCCGAATTCTTTAAAAAGGACGCATTTTCCCTCCATCACCGGCATAGCCGCATAGGGGCCGATATTGCCAAGGCCGAGTACGGCGCTTCCGTCCGATACGACGGCGATGGTATTCGCTTTTATTGTATAGTGATAGGCGGCCTCCTTATCTTTGGCAATCACTTTGCAGGGTTCGGCAACACCGGGCGTGTAAGCGATGGCCAGATCTTCCCTCGAGCTGACTTTTGATTTTGCGGCAGTACTTAATTTTCCGTTCCATTTTTTATGCATGGCAAGCGCCTGTTCGGCGAAATTCTGATGTTCCATAGATAACCTCGTTTCCTTTTTCTGTTTGCTCTTATTTCTCTGTGCTTTTCCTATCATATCACCAATATTTTTACAAATCAAGCAAATTAGGGCTTCCTATTTTGAAAAAAAGGTGTATAATACAGGTATCGTAAGTTCACTTGTCATATCGACAGTTATCCCGAACAAAAAATGAACAGGAGTCATCAGATGAGAGAAAAATATGAAAGTCTTTCAGTTGTAGTGTTAAAAGATCTTGCGAGGGCGCGCGGATTAAAAGGCGTCTCCGCAATGAAAAAGAGCGATTTGGTAGAATTAATGTTAAAAGAAGACGAGCGTGTGGAACAGGAAAAACAGGAGCAGCAGACGCCGCGGGAGTCTGACAGCGCGTCCGATGCAGAGACAGAACAATTAGCGGAGCGAATGGATACAGAGCAAAGAAATACAGAGAATGACAGGGAACGGATGGAAGCGCGCGTGAATGCGGAAATTCCGAGGGAGCGAATGGAGACGCGCACGAATGCGGAAAATTACAGAGAGCGGTCGCAGGCAGGACGCGTAAATGCGGAAACGAGAAACAGTGTGGAAAATTACAGAGAGCGGTCGGAAACAATGCGAAACGGCGCGGATTTGCAGAGAGAACGCGCAGAATTTGCACGGGGCGGTGCAGATGCGCAAAGAGAGAGGACAGAGATGCGAAACGGCGCGGATCTCTACAGAGGGCGCGCCGAGCAGAGGGAACGGCCGGAAATGCGCGGCGGTACGGATGCGGCGCGGGAGCGCCCCGAACAGCAGCAGGCGGATCGTTATGCAAGATCGGACGAGGAATCTTTAGAGCATTTGGACAGCGGGATGACGGCCAACGGTATCCTGGAGGTAATGCCAGACGGATACGGGTTTATCCGCTGTGCAAATTACCTGCCGGGTGAGAATGACGTCTATGTGTCGCCGACACAGATCCGTAAATTCTGCCTGAAGACAGGTGATATCATTGTCGGCAATACGAGGGTGCGGACGCAGCAGGAGAAGTTCGCAGCGCTATTGTATGTCACAGCCGTAAACGGCTATCAGCCGAATGTGATTCAGCGCAGAAAGAATTTTGAGGATTTAACGCCGATTTTTCCAAACGAGCGGATACGATTGGAGCGCCCGGGCAGCAGCGTCGCCATGCGTATTGTGGACCTTGTGTCTCCGATCGGAAAAGGGCAGAGAGGCATGATTGTCTCACAGCCGAAAGCAGGGAAAACAACGCTGTTGAAAGAAATCGCAAAATCAGTAACGACAGGAAATCCGGATATGCATCTGATTATCCTGTTAATTGACGAGCGTCCGGAGGAAGTGACTGATATCAAAGAAGCGATTGAAGGAAAGAATGTCGAAGTGATCTATTCCACCTTTGACGAGCTGCCGGAGCACCACAAGCGCGTATCCGAAATGGTCATTGAGCGTGCAAAACGCCTTGTCGAGCACGGCAGAGATGTTATGATTCTGCTTGACAGTATCACAAGGCTTGCAAGAGCCTACAATCTGATCGTGCCGCCAAGCGGCCGTACTTTATCCGGCGGTCTTGACCCGGCAGCGCTTCATATGCCCAAACGATTTTTCGGCGCGGCGCGCAAAATGCGGGAGGGAGGCAGTCTGACGATTTTAGCGACTGCGCTTGTCGATACCGGAAGCAAGATGGACGATGTTGTATTTGAGGAATTTAAGGGCACCGGCAATATGGAGCTTGTGCTTGACCGCAAACTTTCTGAGAAACGCGTTTTCCCGGCAATTGATATCGTAAAGTCAGGCACAAGGCGCGAGGACCTGCTCTTAAATGCAGAGGAAAGGGAAGCGGTAGATATTATGCGCAAGGCGATCAACGGGATGCGCACCGACGACGCGGTGGAAAACATTTTAAATATGTTTGCGCGTACAAGAACAAATCGCGAGTACATCGGAATGGTCAAGAAAAATCGGATCTTATAGCAGGTTTTAACTGCGCCGCAGTAATGGCATTGTCACCGGAAGAAACACAGTGAATGCGGCGCAACGGATCATTCAAAGATTTAAGATTTCTTCTTCGTGATTCCGAAAAAAAATCGTAAGACCGGAATCCTCTTCATAATTTCGTAGATGAAAAATGTTGCGGCAAATGAGAGCAGCAGAATCAACGAGAATTGTCCGGCAACGCCAATGGGCAGTTTCAATACAAAAAATCCTGTCACGACCAGAACTGGCATATGAATGATATAAACAGGAAAGGAGGCATGTGCCAGATAATCGCTGATCCGATTGTGAAAATTCAGCTTTGCCTGCCCCGTGCCGATCAGGGTGATAATTCCCATCCATCCGTAAAATATGTAAAGTCCGTCCATCCATATGTTTCGGATATTTTCCAGACAGTACAGGTAAGTGTAGAGACTGCCTGAAAGCAGAAACAGTACAAGGCTTGCAAATCTGCACCGCTGTATTTTTTTTAGAAAACTTTCCTCCGAAACAATATAGTAACCGAACAGAAATAACAGAAAGAACTGCCCCAGACTTTTTCCGCCTATATTTAAAATATACAGACACAGCCATTCCGGAACAAACAAAAAAATAATGCACAGATACGGTAAATTGTCAACTTTAAATTCAGGCAGATATTTTTTTTGCAGAAGAACAAGGAAAACCGCTGTCAATGAAATAACAAACAAATACAGCAGAAACCAAAGGTGTGCGGGCGTGAACCCTCCGCGATATCCTGTAAGATCCGTTTCTTTCGTGAAAAACAGGATATATTGCTGCAGCCAGGAGCCTGTATAACCGTTAAAAAAAACTTCTGCGGTATAGGTCATGACAGGAACAGGCACAAGTAATCCAAATAAAAACGGAATAAGAAGTTTTTTTATTCGTTCTACGATAAACTGTCTGTTTGTCCTGATCTGGAGCGAGTACTTAAAGCTTATGCCTGCAATTACAAATAAAAGGGTCATATACCATGGATACACCGCAGTAGAAAATAAATAGAGCGCCGTATTTGTGTGCGACCAGATATAAAAGCCGCCGTATTCGCCTCCGCTCCAAATTTGGGAGGCATGGAACGGAAATAGCAGCAGGATTGCCATCCATCTTAAATTATCTATAAAATATTTTCTCTTCATTCTGTCACTGCTCCCTGTGATTTAAATTTTCTCTCTATGCATTCGTCGATAAATCCCGATTGTGATTTGATGATTTTTAAGAGAGATATCAGCTGTTCTATTATAGCACAAATGAACACATATAAATATCTTTCAAAGAAAAATTGGAAGAATAAAGATGCGATATTATTACATGCTTAGATTGTTTTGCACGATAAAGTGTGGTAGGATAACAGTAAGAACAGATTGTTATTATGTCATGCCGGACAAAAGCCTGCTGTATCTGGATCATGATACCAATGCATGGGCAGACGAGCGTGAACTGCCTGTGGGGCCGGATCCGGATAATTCAAACCGGTTTCTGTGTGCAGGGAATACGGCGAGAAAGGCGTTGGAACGGTGTTTAAAGGAAAAGGCAGGCGATACCTGATTATGCAGTGGCGGCAATTAAACCGCAAATCCGGTTTTCCGGCCAGGACAGTATTGAGGCGGTCAATTTTGGGAGGCAATGATAAGAGAGGTGAGAGGAATGGCAGAAAAAAGAAAAAAGCGTAACGTACAGATGCTGTTTGCAGTATTGTTGTTTTGCTGTGCAGCCTGTCTGTATCCGGTGCAGACAAAGGCAGTACAGCTGAAACGGAATGAGAATTATATCTATTGTGACAGCAGCGAATATGACGGGATAGAAATACTCGAATACAGGGGAGAGGGCGGCAGCGTGACAGTGCCGGAAGAAATCGAGGGCAAACCGGTCAGGGTGATCGGGAAATATGCGTTTAAATGGAAAGCTGCTTTCATCAAAGATGTGAGATTGCCGGATACGGTATCGCTGATCAAAGAGAGCGCTTTTGCAGGGTGCAGTATGGAACGTATAAAGCTTCCTTTGAATTTGTGCAAGTTTGAACGTTTTGCGCTTGCAGGGTGCGACAATCTGCAAACCATAGATTTGCCGCAAAGCCTCACGGAATTGTCGGATTCGTTGTTTGAGAGCAGCGGTCTGGTACAGATTGTAATTCCTGAAAATATAACCTGTATCAACAGCGGCGCATTTATGCTTTGTCATAATCTGGAGAGAGTTGTGTTTGCAGAGGGTTCTAAATTGAATACAATAGGACAGGAGGCATTTTCGCAGTGCATGAGGTTAAAAGAACTGGAACTGCCGGACAGCCTGCAGATAATCGAAGGAAGCGCTTTTTCGATGGATATCGGACTTAAGAAAGTGACGTTTGGGAAAAAATCAAAATTGAAAGAGCTGGGCGGATGTTTTGACGAGTGCATATCACTGACTGAAATTACAATACCAAAGGGCGTCAGAAAAATAGACACAGGGACTTTTGATGAATGTAAAAAACTAAAACGTATTACATTTACAGGAAAGGCGCCGGAACTTTCGTTACATGTTTTTCGCAATATCAATAAAAAAGCAGTCTTTTGGGTGCCGGCAAAATACAAAACCAAATACAAAAAGGCGCTGAACGCGAAAACGGGGTTTCGCGCAAAGACAATGAAATTGCGCACAATATAGGAAATATTGAAATGCTGCGCGGGAAAGGGGAAGTTATGAATTTCAGTTTCAGTAAATGTGCAAAAAGAGCAGGGATTACCGCGTTTTTTGCTGTCTGCCTGTTTTGTCTGCGTCCGGAACAGACGAAAGCACAGCAGACAATGCACAATGACGATTATACGTATTGCTATAATGAGGAATGCGCCGGCATAGAAATTGTTTCCTATGACGGAATTGACAGTATTGCTGCAGTGCCGGAAGAGATCGACGGGATTCCGGTCAAAGTGATTGGCACGTCTGTTTTCCTCGAATGGCGGTACTGGCAGCAGGTCAAAGAGGTTATTGTGCCGGATTCTGTTGTTGAGATCAAGGATAATGCTTTTTTGAAGTGTTCCGCAGAGAAAATAGTTCTGCCGGAGAATCTGAAGAAGATGGGGGTCGGCGTTTTTATGGACTGCAAGAACTTAAAGACAGTAGAATTGCCGGATTGTCTGACGGAAATTCCGGAGTATTCTTTTCATTACAGCGGAATAGAAAAGATTGTGATTCCGCGGAATGTCAGGATTCTTGGCAGCGAGGCGTTTGCAATGTGCGGGGAATTAAAAGAGGTTGTATTTGAAGCAGAAAGCAATTTAAAAGAAATAGGGACGGCCTGTTTCTGGGACTGCGGTAAGCTGAAAAAAATATCGATACCGGGCAAAGTGAAAAAGATAAAAAACCTTGCATTTGATAACTGTAAAAAACTCCGGCAGATTCTGTTTTTTGGCGCCGTTCCAAAATTCGGCGGGGGCGCTTTCTGCAATATAGACAAAAAAGCGGTATTTAAAGTTCCGGCAAAGTATAAATCCAAATACGCAAAAAAACTGAATAAACAGACAGGTTATCTGAAAAAAACAATGCGTATTAAGACGATGTAAAATGTGCGTAAAACCCCTTGCATTTCCAATGCAGGTATGCTATTATAAATGAGCTGTTATTTTGGCAGGAAAGTTACGGCCCCTGCAGAAAGCGCCATATACGGATCGGGTATACGGGTGCAAGGGACCGGCGGGGTACTTAGAAAAACGATAAGAATATGAAGAGGTGATAATCATGAAGAAAGAGATCCATCCGGATTACTATCAGGCAACAGTGACCTGTAACTGCGGCAATACATTTGTAACGGGGTCTACAAAGAAAGATATCCACGTTGAAATCTGCTCAAAGTGCCATCCGTTCTATACAGGCCAGCAGAAAGCGGCGCAGGCGCGCGGTCGTATTGATAAATTCAATCGCAAATACGGAATCAAGTAAACGGACATGTCTGCTAGTCAGATGTTTTTATACACAAAAGTCGGTTGCGGCATAACCGTAGGTTATGCCGTGATCGGCTTTTGTGTTATGTCACAGTAAAAAGAAAGATATTTGGTGCATATGAAATATTCGGGAATTGGCGGTCAGGCGGTGATGGAGGGCGTAATGATGAAAAATCAGAACAGGTACGCCGTAGCAGTGAGAAAGCCTGACGGAGAAATTATAGTAGAAAAATCACAATATGGAACCGGGAACGAAAAAAAGAAAATAAAGAAACTTCCCATTCTGCGCGGCGTATTTAATTTTGTGGAATCGCTTGTGCTTGGAATGAAAACGCTGAATTATTCCGCTTCTTTTTTTGAGGAGGAAGAAAAAGAGAAAGAAAACACAGAGAAAGAAAGCGCAGAAAAGGAAAACAAAGAGAGAGAAAACATAGAGGAAGAGACCAGTGATAAGGAGCGGCGGCAGATAGCGCAAAAGGAAAAAAAGAAAGAAGATTTTTTGATGGGCGTTACGGTTGCAGCCGCAATTGTACTGGCGGTTGGAATCTTTTTGGTTCTGCCCTACTATATCTCGCTTTTTTTTCAGCAGTTTATCACATCTTCTGCTGCCATAGCGCTGCTGGAGGGGCTGATACGGCTTCTGATTTTTGTCGGATATGTCGGCGGTATTTCGCTGATGCCGGAAATACGGCGCGTGTATATGTATCATGGCGCGGAGCACAAGTGCATCAACTGCATTGAAAACGGTATGGAGCTGAACGTGGAAAATGTCAGAAAGAGCTCAAGGCTGCACAAGCGCTGCGGCACCAGTTTTCTTTTGATTGTGATGCTGATCAGTATTCTTTTTTTCATGGTGATACAGGTCAGATCCGTGTTCTTTCGTCTGTTGCTGCGTCTGCTTTTCATCCCTGTGATTGCGGGGGTTTCCTATGAATTTATCCGCCTTGCGGGGCGCAGTGATAATTTTTTTGTCAATCTGTTAAGCAAGCCGGGACTTTTTCTTCAGAAGCTGACGACAAGGGAACCGGAAGATGCGATGATTGAGGTTGGAATCGCCTCTGTGGAGGCTGTTTTTGACTGGAGAGCATATCTGGAAGAGATGCGGAAGGAAGCAGTATGACATATCAGGAAATGTTAAATATGGGAGAAAAAATCCTTGAAAAAGAGCAGATTGCCGAAGCGCGTATCGACGCCTGGCGTCTTCTTGAGATGATTTGCAAAATAGACCGGAATTTCTATTATCTGCATATGGACGACGACGCCACGGAGGAACAGTTAAGCGGATACCGGATTGCGTTAAAAAAACGTGCGGAACATGTGCCGCTTCAATATATTATTGGAGAAACGGAATTTATGGGCCTGCGCTTCAAGGTTAATTCCAGCGTACTGATTCCGAGGCAGGATACGGAGACGCTGGTGGAAGAAGTTTTAAAAGCGGTTAAGCCGGGTATGAAAGTGCTCGACCTGTGCACCGGGTCCGGCTGCATCATCATCAGTATTCTCCATTATGCGCCCGACATAACGGCCTATGCGACCGATATCTCGAAACAGGCGTTGAATGTAGCGAAAGAAAACGCGAAACTAAATGAATCAAAAGTAAATTTTGAGCGCAGTGATCTGTTTGACAACGTGACAGGATCTTTTGATCTGATCGTCTCAAATCCGCCGTATATTAAAAGTCTGGATATTCCGAATCTGATGCCGGAGGTCGGACAGTTTGAACCGCCGGAAGCGCTGGACGGAAAAGAAGACGGCCTTTATTTTTACCGAAAGATCATTGCGGAGTGCGGAAGTTATTTAAATCCCGGCGGCAGCATTTTTTTTGAGATCGGTGCAGACCAGGGCAGTGCGGTATCCGACATGCTGCGTGAGGCCGGATTTTCAGACGTCCGGGTCATCCGGGATTTGTCACGAAATGATCGGGTGGCGACTGGAAAATGGCATGTTACTACATAACGTTTTTTGTGCGGCAGCAATGTGTTTGCCGTAATAGAAACCGGGAAAGAGAAAGGGAGAGAAATGTTTGACAGATTAGAGGATTTACTGATCCGTTTTGAAGAATTGATGAGCGAGCTGAGCGAACCGGATGTTGCGAACGATCCGGCGCATTTTCGGAAGTTAATGAAAGAGCAGAGCGATCTTACGCCGATTGTGGAGGCTTACAGGGAATATAAACAGTGTAATCAGAACATAGAGGATTCCATTGCCATGTTGGAAGAAGAGTCTGACGAAGAGATGCGGGAGATGGCAAAAGAGGAATTAAACGATGCCAGAAGCAGGGTGGAGGAGCTTACGACGCAGCTAAAAATTCTTCTTCTGCCAAAAGATCCGAATGACGAAAAGAATGTAATCGTTGAGATACGCGCCGGAGCGGGCGGGGATGAGGCAGCGCTTTTTGCCGCGGAGATTTACCGGATGTACCAGCATTATGCCGAGAGCAGGAACTGGAAGACGGAGTTGATGGAAGTGGATGAGACAGGCATCGGCGGGATGAAGAGCGTTACGTTTATGATTACAGGAGCGGGCGCTTATTCCGTGATGAAATATGAATCCGGCGTGCACCGTGTGCAGCGTGTGCCGGAAACAGAGTCAGGCGGACGAATCCACACTTCCACAATCAGTGTCGCAGTGATGCCGGAGGCCGAGGAGGTAGAAGTTGAGATTGACGAGAAAGACATCCGTATTGACGTCATGCGTGCGTCCGGAAACGGCGGACAGTGTGTCAATACGACAGATTCCGCGGTGCGCCTGACGCATTATCCGACCGGGATTGTCGTATACAGTCAGACGGAAAAATCACAGCTTCAAAATAAGGCAAAGGCATTTGCGCTGCTGCGTGCAAAACTCTATGATATGGAGTGTCAGAAAGCGCACGATGCGGAAGCGCAGGCGAGGAGGAGCCAGATTGGTACAGGAGACCGTTCCGAGAAAATCAGAACCTACAATTTCCCGCAGGGCCGTGTGACGGATCACAGGATTAATCTGACACTGTACAAGCTTGACCGGGTAATGAATGGTGACATACAGGAGATTATTGATGCATGTATTGCGGCGGATCAGGCGGCGAAGCTCGTGAAGATGAACCAGAATCAGATGTGACAGAAGCGCAGAGGGGATGTTTTGCACATAAAAAAGTGTAAAGGCTTTGATGATTATCATATTGTGTTATCGTAAAGTATCAATAATATAAAAATTAGAAAGGGGAATAAAATTTATGTCATATAGCGAAGCAAAAAAAAGCCGTTAAAAAATAGAATGAAAAATCATATGATGAAATAAAAGTAAGAGTAAAAAAGGTGTTAAAAATATTATTCAACAACATGCGGAATTAAAGAAGCTGTAAACGGAATGATTAACAGATTATTAGAAGAAGAAACAGTATACTCTATTTTGAAGAACATTGCATCAAAAACTTTGAAAAACTGGAAGATGATTTTCTCAAAAATCCCAAAAACTTTGCAGAGTATGTTTTCGGGATCACTGATCTGCTGTGTAAATCTGGCACGGAAATGCTCCGGGATTCCCTGGAGGCCATGAACCGCATGCTGTGCGAAAGCGCTTTCCGTCAGAAATCATGAACCATAGAAGCCCATCATACCGAGGTAATGGAAGAAATCAATAATGGAGAAATTATACAAAGAGGAATTGAAGATTTCAGAGAAGTTCAACGGTATATGATATTAGCCCGTACAGAAAATGCAACAGCAACATATGCGGAACTAAAAAGAAAATATATTTCACTAAAAGCATTACTTAACAGTTTAGGAGTCAATATGACAGATATTGACGAAATCAAAGAATAACAACCAAACAATCACATAACCAAATAACTACAAATCAAATAAAGTGTAAAGTCTGCTGAATTGTCAAAGGCTTTACACTTTTTTATTTGCAGGTTATGGTATATGGCAAAATATTTTGAAAACATCAATGCACTGGAAGCATTAAGGAAACAATACAAAGAACTGCCGAAAACATATCATCCCGACAATGGCGGTAATGTGAGACAGATGCAGGAAATCAATGCTGAATACGATCAGATAATCGGTTTTCATGATATTACAATCGAAATCGTCGGCGCATGGATCTGGTTATCAGAAAATACATATTCATACAAAAAGAATTAAAAGAGCAGGGATTCAAGTGGGCATCATAAAAAGGATGTGGGACTGGCATAGTGAAGCTTTCAGAAAAAAGAGCCATGAGTCATTAAGTAAGGACGCGATCAGAAACTATTATGGAAGTACAAAAGGATATAAGATGCAAAAGTATTACTGAAAGCATGATGAAAAGGCCCTGTGGGGGCCAGAGCAAACTACAACTTGAAGTGGTGGTTGGTGACTACACGAGCCGTCAATAATCTGGTTCAAAACAGTATTCACAGCAATCCCAAAGGCTGCACTTGTCCTGTCGAGTTTGCCGAAACCGGCAGGCTTTGGGGCAGCATGGCAAGCGGCGAGTCCGTGGTGCTGACCAGGTGGGGCGGCGCAGAAAGCAGGGCATGAAAATGACAAAACAAAATACCAATACCGACCGTCTCAGTTTACAGGGCTGCAGCGTTTTTTCATCGGCAGAATACCATTCGGTCGGACTGAGCGACGGCAAGGATTCGTTCGCATTATTGCTACTGAAGCTGGAAAAGGGGATGCCGATTGACAGCGTGATATTGGCGGATACCGGCATGGACTTTCCCGAAGCATACCGCAGGAAAAAACAGGAAGCGGAGCGAACCGTATAAGGACTGAAAAACAAAAGGCACATTACCACCAATGCCGACTGTTACGGAATCCCTCTCATTCTTTTTTATATGTCAAAAGTGCAAGATAGAAAAATTCACAGCCGTATGCTAAAATGATACAGAAAACGACAAAAAAGGTTTCCCAACCAATGGTTGAATCTCCCCAATCCAACCGTTGGTTCGTGTAAAAAACATACAGTTAGGTGTATCGTTCAAGACGAAAGGAGAAAAAATGATGAATCAGACAGAGATTGGAAAATTTATTGCCAAATGTCGTAAAGAGAAAAAACTAACTCAGGCACAGTTGGCAGAAAAACTGAACATTACAGACAGGGCGGTATCTAAATGGGAAACAGGTAAAAGTATGCCCGATTCATCTATAATGTTAGAACTTTGCGAAATACTGGGAATCACGGTAAACGAGTTGTTAAGTGGGGAGGAAATTGATATGGAAAGTTATGAAAAAAAGGCAGATGAAAATTTGATTGCTTTGAAAAGAAAAGATGAAAATAACATGACAAAGAATGTAATTATTTCAATTTTATTTTCGGTAACACTTTTGATAGGGATTATGGTATGTCTTATTTGTAATATTGCAATATCCGGCAATTTAACATGGTCACTCATTCCGGTCAGTTCCATTGTCTTTGCATGGGTCATATCTTTTCCAAGTATCATATTGGGAAGGAGGGGAATCATGGTAAGTTTAATATCGTTCAGCGTTTTTATTATTCCGTATTTATTTTTATTAAGCAGCTTGATAAAAGCAAAAGAAATATTTTCAATTGGCGTTGGTGTGGCGATAGCTTCCGTCGTTTTCCTGTGGATAATAGCTGCGGTCTTTAATCGTATAGGGAAAACAAGAAAATTGACTGCTTTAGGAATTATTTTTTTATTAGCTATTCCATTTATGTTTATCATCAATATCATGCTATCAAAAATGATAGCAGAGCCTATTCTTGATATTTGGGATTTGCTGTCTATTTTTATCTTGTTAATATTGGCGTTTGTTTCTTTTCTTTGCGACTACGCTAAGAAAAAAGGATTGACGAAATAACAAGAGAGATTTTATACAGATAGCAAAACCAGCCGGAGAAGCAAACGATTAAATGAATGTTGATTTGTGTCATTGTTGACAGCCTTTCCCGGTTTCATTGGCGGATAATCAAGTGCGACAGCCTAACAGATAAGTATAATAGGGTTATAGAGGACAGGGAGTCGCCGGAACATGAGCGTATCATAGACGGGTATGCCGAGCTTGGGGATGCTGACAATCAATGCGCTTGCGGCTGCTGACAGCGTGGTTATCACGACACAGCCCCATTATCTTTCCGCCAAAGGCATGGAGCTGTTGCTTGCCCTGCTCTACGGCTATCAGGGCAACAGCGGGAATTTATGCCGTACTTATCAGCAAGGAAATGGACAGAACTTTCCCCGTCAATATATTCCTGTGATACCATTGCTCTAAATTCAAGAGAGTGTTTTAATCTTGACATGAAAATACCTCCAAAGTAACAGATTTTTATATTTTATCTGTCTACTTTAGAGGTATCATATCAAAAGGATACGGCTATTTCGTAATTCGCTAATCGGGCTAACCGGCTATCGGTAGCTCCTGTTGGGCATCTGTTAGCGCAGATGCCTTTCTTTATGTTCAATATACCGCAATATTCAGAGTGCCGCAAGCATTTTTTAGCGGTTATCCGATTTATTGCCCTTCTTCTTTTCCCTTGATTTGTAGACATGAAACTGGTTCTTGCACTTCTGGCTGCAAAATTCATTCCCTTTCCGGCTCGCGACAAAAGCTTTTTTACAATGCTTGCATATACGCATATCACTATCCTTATCCGTGCTCATGAAAGAGAAGCACATCTGCACCATGATGAGCAGGGAATGGAAATCCCATACGATAACGGGCGAATCCTTTTCAAACGCGATCCGGTAAGTCGGGGATATGCCTCCGAAAGCGGAAATGCCCTGCGAACCTTTTTAAGAATTCTGCGAATGGATCAGTAATGTTAAATAGCGCAGCATTTGGTGAGTTATTTATTATCATTCATCATATCATAAAAGAACCCATAGATATGTCTATTTGGTGAGATATTCATCCCCGTGCTGCTAAGATTTTCCAGAGCCTCTTTGGTGATGGCTATTATGATTCTGCAGCAGAAAAAGCGGTAAAAGAGGTGGAAAGCAGATTGAGGGAGCTTTTTCAACATTGATATTTTTCATTGCCCGTTTGCTTTGTAAATGACAGCTTACGCATTCATAAGGTAAAAAGAGAAGTTTCGGTAAAACATAAAATTTCTTTGATTTCTATTCTAAATACTCAGACTTTAATTTTTCAAGCAGTCGTTCGGCAATGGGGGTAAAAATTTGGTATTTTTTCCAGATTAAATATATTTTTGTTTCAAGCTTCGGCGTGAGGGGACGAAAAACAAGTCCGCTTTCAGGGTTTG
>CAMUHN010000017.1 GCA_947088675.1 uncultured Roseburia sp. | reverse complement strand
ATATCAAATAATTGAAACGCTGTAAAGTAGATAACGGAATGTCCGCTGTCTAAAAGTTCTTTGGCAATGCAGTTCGACAGATAAGTCTTGCCGGTTCCGGTGTCTCCGTAAAGGTAAAGGTTTACAAAATCCGAATCAAAATTTTTGATGAAATCAAGACATTTTGCAACAGCTTCTTTCGCAGTTGCGAGAGAAGATTGTCCGGTAGCCGGGTTTATTTTTTGGTCGGAATAGTATTCGAACGAAAAGGAACTGAAATTTTCGTTCTCCAGTACATCGCGAATGTTTGACTGCGTATAAACCAGATCAATGGCAGCCTGTGTAAAGCAATGACAGCGGGAACCGTTGATAAATCCGGTGTCTTTGCAGTCGGCGCAGGTGTAAGACGGCGTAAAGTAATCGTCGGTCAGACCGGCGGCTGCGAGCAGTGCTTTTTTTTTCCCTCGGTAGTCGGTTAGTTGTTGCCTGAATCGCGGCAGCGCATTCTGATCGCCGTCAAACAGCTTTTTTGCCTGCGAGACGGAGCAGGAGGCAATGGCATCGTCAATTTCTTTTAAGGCAGGTATCTTGCGGTAAGCCTCATGCAGACGATTCTGCCGGTCACGGCTGTTTCTTGCCTGGCGGGCATCATACTCACGCATGATTGCATCATATTGCATGTTTGTCAAAGGCATGATTTCTCCTCAATCCGGTTAGCGCGCATCGGTAGTCAGCAGCATTTTTTCAAGCTGGTCGTAGTCGTAAGTGCGCTGTTTAAAATTGTTAAATCGGTTTTTGGCAATGATCGGCGCTGCAGAAACAGCCGGTTTTTTTCTGTTCTGGTAGGCATGGTCAAGTTTTGCGATATCGTCCTGGTTCTTTACTTTGTGTCGATACCAGTCAGACAGAATACGGTCCGTATATTCGAAACTCGGCTGATGCGTTGCGGCTATGGTGCGGCCGCATGCATTTTGAATCAGTTCGTTGGAAAATCCCCAGGTATTTTTCCATTTGCGGATAAAATCCGTTTCGGTTGGAACAAGGCTGCGTCCCTTGATGCCAAACGCTTTCTGAACAATGGCTGCAGTCTGGTTATGTATGCCGGCGGAGCGTTTTGCCTCCTCTACGGTGTGGATATTGTCTTTTGCCCATGCAAGTCCTGTCTTTTCGATATAGCGAATGCTGGTGTGCCCTTTTGAGACGCAATATTCAATCAGATATTCAATCAGGTCTGCAGAGAATTTAATCCCGTCGTACAGATAGAGAATCGTATTGATGTCAGTCGGATTTAACGTGCGCCCAAGGTATCGCTCTGTGATAAAGATAAGTTCCGCTACACAGTCTTCCTGGCGGAAGTTGGAAATATCGTCCGCACTGTACTCTTTTCGCTTCACTACGGGATCTTTCTCCAAAAAGACATCAGGATCTGAGGAATACTCTGTCCGTGCATCCGTCAGCATTTTTGCCGGTCCATTGGGCGGGCATGCTTTGGGCGGGATTCCTCCGGAAAGTCCCTGCGGCGTTTCGGAGGGAACTGTTATGGTAAATCCCTGCGGTTGAATATCCTTTGTAAAATTCAGCATACAGATGCCTGTCAGATTCTCAGATTCATCGTATTCCATACGCAGCAGATGCATTCTTTCCCAATAATTTAAGGCGCGCTGCACATCTTTTTCCGTGTGATTAAACTTGTCCGCAATGGAAGAGATGGAAAATGTCGTATCGATCCGGTTTAATAAGCGGAGCAGATACAGATAGATCTTTACAAATTCCCCGTTTGCGTCTGCCATATATTCGTCAATAAACAGATTTGATACACTTGTGGCCGAATCTATATTGTCGCTGTGTAATGTGATTTTAGCCATAACTCCCCTGTGTCCTCCCCTGAAAACCAATGTGTTTCTTTTCGCAGAAATTATAGCATACGATACTCAAATTGAGAAGAGGAACTTTTTTGACAACGTCGGGTGTCCGTAAAATGTGGATAATGTGGATAAATTCATTTGCGACTGTAAATACAGGGAAAAAAATCCACATTCCGGAGTTGAAAGTACAATCCGGTTGAATGTGGATAATGTGGGTAAGTCAGTGTTCGAGAAAGTGTTCCCCAATATTTACAATATCCCCGGCGCCCATAGTTATCAACAAATCTCCGTGCATACAATTTTTTTCCAAATATTTTTCTATTTCTTCAAAGGACGGAAAATACATGCATTCCTTTCCCGACTCCTCCAACTTAGTCAAAAGATCGCGTGAGTGGATGCCATATGTATTCTTTTCGCGTGCGGCATAAATATCCGCGAGTACAATCAGATCCGCCTGTGAGAGCACGCGGGCAAAATCCGACAGAAATGCTTTTGTGCGGGAATAGGTATGAGGCTGAAAAACAAGCACAAGGCGTTTATGCGGAAATTTCTTTGCCGCTGTAAGTGTTGCTTCTATTTCGGTCGGATGGTGCGCATAGTCGTCGATCACCATAACGCCGTCTTTCTCTCCTTTGTACTGAAAGCGTCTGTCAGCGCCGCCAAAAGAGAAGAGGCCCTTTTGAATGTCCGGGACTGAAATCTTTAAACTTCGTGCAAGCGCGATCGCGGCAAGCGCATTTGCGACGTTATGCATTCCGGGGACATTCAGTTTTATTTCACAAAGCGGTTCGTTTCGCTCCATTGCGCGAAAGGATGCGCATGCTTTTGTATCAAATGTGATATCAGCAGGATGGAAATCGCAGTCGTCTGACAGGCCGAATGTAATAATTTCGGATTTTATGCCCTGTAACAGTTTGCGATAATCCGTGATTGCACCGTTTACAAAAACGATTCCGTCATCTTTTGTGTTACAGGCAAATTGTCGAAACGATTCGCGTATCTGATCCAGATCGGCAAAGAAATCAAGATGTTCTGCTTCAATATTCAAAATGATACTGTATTTTGGATAAAAATGAAGAAAACTGTTGGTATATTCGCATGCTTCTGAGACAAACAGATCGGACTTTCCGACTCTTAAATTGCCGTTTAATGCTTTTAACATACCTCCTACCGTGATCGTCGGATCACAGTCTGCGGCGAGCAGGATCTGTGTAATCATGGAGGTCGTCGTTGTCTTTCCGTGTGTGCCGGAAACGGCGACGGAAGTATTGTAATTATCCATAATCTGTCCCAGCAGTTCAGCGCGGCTGATCATTGGAATGGAAAGTGCCGCTGCCTGAATCAATTCCGGGTTATCTTCATGGATAGCGGCAGTATAGACGATAAGATCAATCTCTTCTGTAATATGCGAGGCATCATGGCCAAAATAGACAGTGGCGCCGATTTTCTCTAAATGTTCTGTCAGTCTGGTTTTGTTTGAGTCGGAACCGGAAATTTTAAAATGTTCCGCCAGTAAGATTTCGGCAAGGCCACTCATGCTGATTCCGCCGATGCCGATAAAGTGGATATGGATCGGATGGTTGAAGTTAATTTTATACATGATGTGGGAAAGATTCCTTTCTGATATTGTAGTGCGGGCCAGCCGGCCCTTTGTTATTATACAATGATTCTGTTCTTTTGCATATTGTTTTTCAAAAAATATTTTCGACAACCCTGCACGAAACAAAGGGGGAGATGCACAGTTGTGGACAGGAAAAAGGGGGCATGTTGTCAATATGGATACATTTTGGTAAAAATATTGTCTATATTGCTGAAAATAGAACAAATCAAACAAGATTTTTATGAAATGTGCTGTACAAGGTGGAATAATATGATATAATAAATATGAAAAAACACAGATTGAAAACGATAAGAGGTGATGGAAATGGTTCAAAAAGAAATGATTGCAATGCTGCTGGCAGGCGGGCAGGGCAGCCGTCTTGGAGTTCTTACTGCAAAAGTTGCAAAGCCGGCGGTTGCATTCGGCGGGAAATACAGTATTATCGATTTTCCTCTTAGCAATTGTATTAATTCAGGGATTGATACGGTAGGTGTCCTGACACAATATCAGCCGCTTCGGCTCAATTCCCATATAGGGATCGGCATCCCATGGGATTTGGACAGGAACAGCGGAGGCGTTACGGTACTGCCGCCATATGAAAAGAGCGATAACAGTGAGTGGTATACAGGCACGGCGAACGCGATCTATCAGAATATAACCTATATTGAAAATTATAATCCCGAATATGTTCTGATTTTATCAGGCGACCATATCTATAAGATGGATTATGAGGTTATGCTGGATTTCCACAAGGAAAAACATGCGGATGTAACGATTGCCGCAATGCCGGTTCCGTTGGAGGAAGCGAGCAGGTTTGGCATTGTGATCGCAGACAAAGATCGGAAGATACAGGAGTTTGAAGAGAAACCGGAACATCCCAGAAGCAATCTTGCCTCTATGGGGATCTATATATTTAACTGGAGTGTTTTAAAGGAAGCGCTCTGTGCAATGAAAGATCAAAGCGGCTGTGACTTTGGAAAACATATCATACCATATTGCCATGATAAGGGACAGAATCTGTATGCCTACGAATATAACGGGTACTGGAAAGATGTCGGCACTCTCGGTTCTTACTGGGAGGCGAATATGGAGCTGATAGATCTGATTCCGGTATTTAACCTTTATGAGGAATACTGGAAGATATATACAAAAAGCGATATTATTGCACCGCAGTATCTTTCGTCCGACTCTGTCGTGGAGCGAAGCATCATCGGAGAAGGTTCGGAAATTTATGGACAGGTTTACAATTCCGTCATCGGGTCCGGCGTTGTGATCGGAAACGGTACGGTAGTGCGCGATTCTATCATTATGAAAAACACTAAGATTGAAGATCATGTCACAATCAATAAATCAATTATTGCAAGGAACTGTCAGATTGGCAGCAGCGTTACGCTGGGAACAGGTGAGGAAGCTCCAAACCGGTTGAACGCGGAAATTTATTCGTTTGGCCTTGTGACAATCGGGGAGGATTCTGTCATTCCGGAGGGCGTGTCCGTCGGCAAAAATACAGCGATTGCGGGTGTTACCGAGACAGCGGATTACCCGGACGGCTGCTTAAAAAGCGGCGAAGTAATAATTAAGGCAGGTGACTCACTATGAAAGCGATAGGAATAATTCTCGCAGGCGGCAACAACAGCCGTATGCAGGAGCTGTCAAATAAACGAGCGATTGCAGCTATGCCGGTTGGCGGAAGCTACCGCTGTATTGATTTTGCGCTGAGCAATATGAGCAATTCACATATTCAGACTGTGGCAGTCCTGACACAGTACAATGCACGTTCTTTGAACGAGCACTTAAGTTCTTCAAAATGGTGGGATTTTGGAAGGAAGCACGGCGGCCTGTTTGTATTTAATCCGACTGTAACCGCAGATAACAGCTGGTGGTATCGCGGCACAGCAGATGCCATGTATCAGAATATTTCTTTTTTAAAGCGCTGTCACGAGCCTTATGTGATTATTTCCAGCGGGGACTGCGTCTATAAAATTGACTTTAACAGGGTGCTGGATTATCATATTGAAAAGAAAGCGGATATTACAGTTGTCTGTAAAGATATGGCGCCTGAGGCGGATCTCAGTCGTTTTGGTGTGATACGCATGAATGAGGATGCAAGGGTAATCGAATTTGAAGAGAAGCCGATGGTATCCCAGTCCAATACGATTTCTACCGGTATCTATATTATGCGGCGCCGCCAGTTGATTGAGATGCTGGAGCGCAGCGCTGCGGAAGACCGTTGGGATTTTGTGACCGATATCCTGATTCGCTATAAAAATATGAAGCGTATTTATGGATATAAGTTTTCGGACTACTGGAATAATATTGCAACGGTAGATTCCTATTATCAGACCAATATGGATTTTTTAAAACCGGATGTGAGGAAATATTTCTTTCGCGATGAGCCGCGGATCTATTCAAAAGTTGACGATCTGCCGCCTGCGAAATATAATACGGGATCTGATGTAAGAAACAGTCTGATTGCAAGCGGCTGTATCATCAACAGTAAGGTAGAAAATTCCGTATTATTTAAAAAAGTATTTGTCGGTAAAAACTGTGTGATTAAAAATTCCGTGATTTTAAATGATGTATATATTGGAGATAATACCCATATTGAGAACTGTATTGTGGAAAGTCGTGATACTTTAAAAGCAAACACTTATTACTGCGGGGATAAAGCGATTAAAATTGTATTTGAAAACAATGAAAGGTACGTGTTATAAGTGATGTTAATTGTCATCCTTATGATAAATAATATTTTATGGACTAGGGGAGGAACATAGGATATGCAGATTACAGATGTAAGAATCAGAAAGATTGATAAGGAAGGTAAAATGAAAGCTGTAGTATCCATAACAATTGACGAGGAGTTTGTCGTACATGACATCAAAGTCATTGAGGGCGAAAAGGGATTGTTTATCGCAATGCCAAGCCGCCGTACGGCAGACGGAGAATACCGGGATATTGCACACCCTATCAATTCTCTCACCAGAGAGAGGATTCAGCAGCTCATACTGCAGCGATATAAAGAAAGCCTTGGGACAGAAGAATAGAGACAGAAAGACAGAAAGGGGGACGCCGGACGGCGGCCCCCTTATATACTGTCTATGTAAAATCGCAGTGACATGGACTGGTGCATCCCCTGTTTTTGGAGCCCGATTGCGGTAGGGCCGGATGTAGGTCGTGGCCGTGGCAGCACCTCCTCTCGCCATGAAAAAAGACAGCGGGCAAAGTGCCCGCTGTCACTGTAATAGTTTGAATTATTTTCATGTTCATCAAATACGGATTTGTTTATACTTCTGTAATGTTAAGTATGTTCTGCACTTTATCAAATTCCTCTATCAGTCGCTCACCCACTACTATCAGTTCCTTTTCCCATGGATGCCCATATAAACCGATTGACCAATCAAATGATGTAAAAAAATGATAATCGCCATCTGGATAATAACTTGGAAAATATACATTACATTTTCTCTTTGCATCATAAAACCAATAGTCTAATGGTATTTCTTCACATGGATTATAGATAAAACAATCATGGCGCCAATCCAGTGCGTACATATCGTTAGCGTGTACTCTACAAAAAATTGAATTGATGATTTTTTCTTGTTCTTCTGTAAACGTGAAAACACTATTCAAATGGTATTTCTTATGGTTCATCGGTAGTAATAGCCATGGTTTGGGATGGGTTTTCCAAGAGGGACAAAAATGGAAATCATCGAATATTTTATCCCAAATATTATTGTATTTATCACGGTCTAAAATTATTTCCATGTTCAATCCCTCTGAAAAGTATGTATTTCCTATAACTTTCTATTTACCAGCGTATATAAGTATATCACATTCCCGCGCAACAATCCACCCCACCTCTGGGACAGAATCGAGCTGTTGACAAACTTCTTGCCAAAAAGATTTGCATATAAGAAAATATATGTGTAGATTAATCCTTGAGGTGATACATTATGATGACGAAAAGAGAAAACCAACAGATAGAAATGCATTTGATAACAATTGAAGATTTAGTCCCTATGTTACAGTGCGGATTGATGTAGCCGTTTTCGGTTTCTTGATAACCGTTCCTTCCTCTCCCTTGCCGACCGACTTTGAGATACTGATCGTGTGATTCTCAAAATCAATATCGTTTCAGTGGATGGCAAGCGTCTCTGCTTTTGTCAAGTAAAAACTAAAAAAATTATTCTTTTTCTGTAAAGGAAAGGCACCACCAAAAGCCTGACCTTTCGTGATGCTTTCCAACTGCCTGTTACTTTCCTGTCCTGCTATGCCTCTGCTAGTGTTTCATTCATCAGTGACATTTCTGCCGGATTGATTACCTTGCGTTTCTCCGGCATTTCTTCTGAAAAGAAAATGTCGTCTGTTTTCCAGATAATCTCTACCTTGTCCGCTCCATAGACGTACACCCTTTCAATGACCTTTGACAGTGTTTCCTTGTCTTGATGTTCAGTCAATCGAGTCAAACAGATCATCCGTTGATTTTGTTATTTTGAATGGATTTGACCATAAGTTCACGGGAGTACATATGGCGTACTATAGATTACGATTGGTTGGAACTGGTGAACTGATTCAAAAAAGAAAGTATGGTTCCAGTGGCAGAAATGCACTTGTAAAGAAAGTTTATTACAGTATAGTTGTGGCTAGTATATTACATCAATGTAGAATGCTCACTTGTTGAATCTTGCAACAAATATACGTTGTTGGTAAAAAATCTCTGCTTGTCAACCACACAGGTACATATTATAATAAAAAGTAAAGAAAAGGGGAATTGCTATTATGGATAAAGCCTTTGAGGAACTGCAGATAAAAGATGATTTCATGTTCAGCGTTATTATGAGAAATCCGAAGTTTTGCAAGCCTTTTTTAGAACGGATACTTGGCATAAATATATCCCGCATTGAATATCCTAAGTCGCAGGAAACGATAGACATTTCTGCGGATGCAAAAAGTGTACGCTTGGATATCTATGTGGAGGATGGAAAAGAAACCGTTTATAATATTGAAATGCAGACAACAGAAAATAGAAATCTTCCCAAAAGAACAAGATATTATCAGGGAATGATAGATTTGAATATCTTGGAAAAAGGGGATAATTACAAAGATTTAAAACGGAGTTTCGTCATTTTTGTATGTACCTTTGATTTGTTTGGCGAGGGAAGGCACATCTATACTTTTGAAAACCGCTGTATCCAAAATCCAAAGTTAGGACTTGGAGATGAAACAACGAAGATTATTTTAAATACCAAAGGGACAATGGATGATGTCACACCTGAAATGAAAAAGTTGCTTGATTTTATTGATGGCAAGGAACCGCAGGATGACTTTACCAGAGAATTGGATGAGGCGGTGCGGTCTGTCAGAAATAATGAGAAATGGAGGTTGGATTATATGACTTTGCAGATGAATTATCAGGAAAAATATGAGCAGGGTGTAGAGCAGGAAAAAAGACAATCTGCATTGAGGATGATAGAGGCAGGAAAATTGTCTCCAGAGGAAATTGCATTGTATTCTGGGCTTTCACTTGAACAGGTGTATGAACTGGAAAAAGAATTGCAGCCAGTATAGGTTGGGGTGATGAATAACATAAGAAATGCGGTAGAGGAGAATGTATCGAGAGAACTGGTATATGTGTGATGATGTGCAGGGCGGGTAACTGCCCTGTGTTTTTGTGTGAATTTTTGAGGAAAAACAATTATATGGTGAAGTGATAGACAGAGGAATTTTCAGCGGTGTAGAAATGGTGTAGGTTACAGAAATTTTGGTGTAGGAATGGTGTAGATTTCCTATTTTATACTATTTATTGGGAATTATCAGGGTTTTAGGGACTGTGTCCCTAACCAGAAAGCCGGAGGCTTGCATTTTGTAACACAAAATGCGTATCTGGCGAAAACTTTGGGAGTGAAACGGAGGAAAAGTTTTCAGGGCAGGAGAAGATTTGCAGATGCGAAAAGGATGGATAAAAAAGCAAGTACATAATACATAAAAGGCGCTTGCCTGCAGGAATTATGATGCGCATGGGCAGACACTGGTTTTTGCGGACGGCAGGTTTTATCTGGTAATTACAGGCTGTAATGAGCCAAAACCACGGAAATATGCAATCCATGAAATCAGCGGGGAGGCATTGGAAAAACTGGAAGGGGAAAATCTTATAGATTTGAACTATTTTTACCAATAAATATACATAAAATCGGCGGTGTGTCAAACCCAAGAAGCGTTACAATAGTGCAGGACTAAATCTAATGCGGCTCTTTCTATTGTATGGAAGATTTTCTTTCGGATTCTTCTGACTAATGCCATCTGCCAGCTTGCGATTTTCTGCTGTTTTTATACATTCATTGGCAATGCACCGTCTGCTGTGATGAAAGAACCTGCAGCGCATACAACTCCGTATGTCCCTTTCCAATGCCGCCTCTGCTGTGATGACGTCCTTTTGTTTTGGATATTTCCTAACCGTTACGTTAATTCCCATCCGAGCCACCCGCATCTCTTACGATGGTAAGCATCTGTATTTCCTCTAATCTTCTGTCTGCCATCACTGCTGCTTTTGCAAATGACAGGAACATTACCCATACCGCTGCTGCCAAGATTCCTATTCTGCTCCTTATCATCTGCCGCCCCTCCTTTTCTGTTCCGTTTTCTTCCTCTGCTCTGTTTCCATCCTCTTGACATACTCGTGAACATCAATCCACTTTTTTAGGTCACAGATTTGAGAATTCATAGCACGGTCAATGTTTTCGGGGGTACATTCGCCATGTTCTGTCAGTGCTGCTATTACTTTCTGTCTGATTTCTTCCTGCGCAGAATCCGGCATCGCTGCTATATAGTACGACGGCAGAAAGGGACTTTCTTTTTGAACCTCTTGCTCATACTCGTAATTCTTTTCAAAGCCGTTTATGAACTTTTCTTTTACTAATACTGCTTTTTCTTTATTTTCTTCACTGGCTAATTCCACCAGCCCATCTAAGAACTCAATCAGCTCTTTCTTTGTCACAGCCGTACATCCTCCTTTTTTGCAATAAAAACAGGACTATATCAGCTCAAACCTGTATTTACTGGGTTTGTTCTAACTTTAGTCTTATTATAACGTGAGCATCGCCTTTTCGAAAACCGCAATACAGCGATAATGTATAAAACACTTTCAACTGTAACGGCAACTTTTTTGATTTCATATAATCTGGCACAAGGTAGTATTTGCCGGTATTGTCTTTCCGTTCATGCCCTCGGACAACCGTTTCAAATTCCATATCCAATGATTGCAGGAACATCAACGACTGTTCGGGAGTGAAATACTTTAGCGTGGTTTCTTCATCCTTATTTTTTGCCAGCTTCGCATCTCTGCATGGATTAACTTGTATCATCTGCCACCGCACAGCAGTACGGAACATACCGCTTAAAACATTCTTCACTTTCTGGATTGAACCATTTGCAAGAGTGCCAACCAACGATTTATAAAATTCCTCAATCACTGGCGGCTTTATCCTTGCCACCTTATACCGCCCGAGAGTAGGAACAATCTTATTATTTACAATCTGCACATAACCGATATATGTAGAATACGCTAAATCTTCTTTCCGGGATTCTAACCACTTCTCGGCGAAGTCTGCAAAGGTCATTTTCTCGCCCTCGTAACTTTCGCCTCGTTTCAATTTATCTTCCCACTCCATAGCATACTTCTGGGCTTCCTTCTCCTGCTGTTTTGGAGTGGCACTCTGATTTAGTTTGAACGTAATCACTTCGTCAAATAATCACTAACACATGGAATTATATCTTCTGTAAAAATCTTTTTGTATTCCTCATACATGATCTCGATTGCCTGCTTCGATAGAATATCTTTCAGTTTTCGTTTATCCTGACCAAAGGCACGATTCAGCCGCCTGTCAATCAGAACACATTCTATGCGGAGTAAATTTTCTCTACAAGAGGATTCCCCCTTTCGTGCTGTTCACACGTCTTATCGTAAATTTTCAGACGGTACTCTTTCGGCGTCGAATACAGACAAGAAGTATTAACCTTTTCGCATTTAGAATTTGGTTTCCGTTTTCTAAACACTACTGTTTTATCCAGTGCCATATCCATAAGATGTATTACGTCTGACGGAACAGCACCGCCGACAGTTGGAAGCGTTAAATTCACTTCTAAGGACACCACTTTCAAATCATCTATATATTTATCTGAATACTTATTTTGTAGATGCTTTTGAATATAACCTTTGATAAATCCAATCACTTGTGGCTGAACCAGCTCTAACTTGATAGCGTCCACGATTCCAATCGGCTTTACATTGTTCGGGCGGATACAATTGACGGTATTAACATATACCCTTACTTTGGCGCCGACACAATCAATTTCTACCATCGTGTTGCCGGCATTATTGTCTAATGATTCTTTTTCCAGATACAGCTTTTCCATTCCATCAAGCGAAATTTTATATTCAAGATTCATGCCGTCAAGTCCACTCTGGCACTTTTTCTTATCGACTTTTGTATCTGTATTTTCCATGATACTGTATTCCTCCTTTCTCCAATAATCGGCAATAAAAAAGGAGAAGCAAAAAGATTGCCACTAACGACAATCTGCTTCTCCTAAAGCTACTCTATATAAAATTTTACTTCTCGCTGACCTTGTAGAATCGATTTTAAGGCGGTTCTAATTTCATTCTGGGGAAAATCTCGCAAAATGGATAGTAAAAAGGAATTTACCCGCTTTCCGGAAAGGAGAACCGCATATAAATATAAATGGCTGATTCATAGGCTTTTCGAAGGAGTGTAACCCGTTTTACATGGTGCTCACAAAACTCTGACAAATTCCATATTTCAGACCGTTTTACAAGCCCAAAACTGAATAAAAAAGTAGTAGGTTATCCGTTCCGATTATTCAGTAATAAAACAAAGACCTTTCGAAGTCTCAACCTCGAAAAGCCTTTATTTTCAGAGCTGCTGACGGGAATCGGACCCGTGACCTCCGCACTACCAATGCGACGCTCTACCGACTGAGCCACAGCAGCTTAATAAAATAGGAAATAAAATATAGATTAATTCCTCTGACTTTTCTATTCTACTATAAGGAATAAAATTTGTCAAGTAAAATACTCTTCATTTGTGTTCCATTGCTTTCTGAATAAAATTTCTTTATAATGGGTCCTGTACTTGATTCAGGTTGTTATTTTCTTTATAATAAAAAAACAGGCGGGAGCAACACGTAAACCGAAAGAAATGTTAAAGTGAAGCGGGCAAATGGAGGTGATGGGAAAAGCTGCCAGCGCTGCATTTACATAAAAAATCAAAGGAGGAGAGTGAAAATGTTATATCTGTCAGGAGTATATGCCGACAGGAACAGAAGAAAGTATGGGCTTGTCAGCAACTTTATCTACAATATGAAAGCAGCCAGGGAATGGGACAAAAAGCTGTTCTATTCTCAGGTGTTTTTTTTCGTCCCGAATGTGGCGGCGTCCTTTTTGGGCACGCTGCTGCCGGCCAGGCTTGTCTTAGGACTTGAAACGCACGCGCCCGTCGGTCAGATTCTGCTTGAGCTTGCGCTGCTCGCGTTTGTAATGTGGATCTGCAATACGGTTTCGGGCGGAATGGACAAATACTGCAGATTTCAGGGCAGGCAGCTGTCGCTTTATTATATGAAAAAATATTTTCATAAAATTATGGATGTCGATTATGAGCTGCTGGAAGACGAGGGGTACCGGCAGGTAGAGAGCAATGCCTGGTCTGTCGCGCGCTACGGCAGAGGCGTATCGGAGGCTGTCATGGCATTTCCATGGTTTGCCGCCGGGCTGTGCGGCGTTTTGTTTTACGGTTTTTTGATTGCAAGAGAGAGCATCCTGTTGATGCTGACCGTGATGGCAACGCTTGGCGCAAGCCTGTTTTTGCTTTCTGTCGTGCGAAAAAAACATGCGCAGTATTTTGGCAAAATTCAGGAGTATTCGAGGAAAGAGTCCTATATCACGGCGCAGGCGACAGAAGCTGCAGCGGGCAAGGATATCCGTATTTACCGTATGATGGACTGGTTTTTAAAGAAATATGACGAATCGCTGCAGGAGATCGACCGGATCTTTGCAGTGATACATAACTGGTATCTGTTTCGGGGCATTTCCAGTGCCGTATTGGAAGTGTTTCGGGACGGGCTGGCGTTTGGTCTTCTGGTCTGGTTTTTGGCCGCCGGAAAAATGAGCGCATCCGAATTTGTATTTTTTATCGGACTTGTCAGCGGCTTTTCACTCTATTTTGAGGATATGCTGCGCAAGATCATGCGGTTTAACAATATGAGCACCTCTATCAGCTATATGCGGGAATTTTTAGAGACAGAGGACAGATGGAACCGCGGAGAAGGGATGGGAGAACAAAAGCTGGCGGAAATCAGAAAGTCGCCGGTAAAGCTGGAACTGCGTCGTGTTTCGTTCACTTATCCAAACAGTGAGAAGCCTACACTCTCCGATATCAATCTTACCATACGCCCGGGAGAGAAGCTTGCGCTGGTCGGTTTAAACGGGGCGGGTAAGACAACGCTGGTTAAGCTGATCTGCGGATTTTATCAGCCGACGGAGGGGGAAATCCTGTTAAATGATATTCCGATCAGCCGGTTTGACAGGGAAGAATATTATAGCCTGATCACAATATTATTTCAGGATGATACACTGCTGCCGATTACACTGGACGAAAATATCACCGGAGAGCAGAAAGAGCAGATTGATCGGCCGAGGCTGAATCGGGCGCTGGAACTGTCCGGTTTTTCGGAGGTTTATAACAGTCTTCCAAAGAAAGGCGAATCGCTTTTGATCCGCGAATTAAATGAAGAATCCGCAGACTTTTCGGGCGGGGAGAAACAGAAGATGCTTTTTGCCAGAGCATTGTATAAGCAGGCGCCGTTTGTAATCCTGGACGAACCAACGGCAGCGCTTGACCCGATTGCCGAAAATGAACTGTATATGCGTTATGGAGAAGCGATGGAGGGCAGAACATCACTTTATATTTCGCACCGTCTGTCCAGTACGCGTTTCTGCGACAGGATACTGCTGCTGGAACATGGGAAAATCATAGAGGAGGGGACGCATGAGAGCCTGATTGCCGGTGAGACGCGCTACGCGTATCTGTTTGAGATTCAGAGCCAGTATTACAGGGAACAGGATAAAAAGAAAGCGCGCAGCGAAGCAATGGACGATGTGTTTGAACATTTGGAGGAGGGAGGCGTTTTCAGTGAATAGGCGGGACTGGAAATATATATGGTATGTGTTAAGGGACTTTTCCAAACGGTACAAAGCAGTATTGGTATCGACTCTGTTCTGGGGAATTGTGGAGGCAATAAAACCATATATTGCGGTGATTATGACAGGTTATCTTCTGGATGGCGTATACGCCGGCAAACCGGCAAAGACGCTGGTGCTCTATGCGCTTTTGGGCGTTGGCGCAGCGTTTGTGATTGCAGTAATTGATTCCATATTGACCGAATATACCAATACAAAATTTGAATATATGATGGAGATACAAAACCAGTATCTGAATGAGAAAGGGATGAGTATGGATTACGGGTATCTGGAGAGTATGCGCGTACATGACATGCGCCAGCGTGTGGAAAAGTGCTGCGGAGATTTCAGCCTTCTCGGGGCGATCTACAGTACGATGCGTGACTGGCTGGTAGCCGGATTTTCCATGCTTTTTGCAGTGATTATCGTGCTGCCGATGTTTTTGCACTCCAATCAGTCGGGGGGTGTGATCGGGTCCTGGTATCTGTCAGTCCTGTTTTTTGTCATACTTGGGGTGATTATCTGGATCAATTATAAGACGGGCGTATTTTATAATGAAAGAATCCGTGCGACATGGGATAAGTTTTCCCCGTTTGAAAACAGAAGAAAATTCTATATGGATATCTTTACCGGCTATGAGAAGCAGAAAGACCTGCGTATTTACAGGGAACAGCCGATCTATGAGAAAGAAGCGGAAGTAATTGCAAACGGGGAGAAACAGGTGCAGGACGAGGTGACGCGTGACCAGATCCGGCATGGCGTTGTGGGACAGGCGCTCTCTGCGGTCACAGGCCTGCTGGTTTATCTTTTTGCAGGTCTGCAGGCGTATGTCGGATTAATCAGTATCGGCAGCGTTGTCGCTTATGCGGCGAGTATATTGAAATTTACGACTGCGGTAAATCAGTTTACCGAACTCTCCAGCGATCTGAAATCGTATGCGAAATATGCGGCGGATTATGCAGAGTATATGCAACTGGAAAAGAAACACAAAGAGGGTAAAAAAGCAGTGGAAAAAAGGGAAGACGGACACTTCACAGTGGAGTTTGACCATGTTTCTTTCCGGTATCCGGGAACAGAGCGGTATGTGATTCGTGATTTAAATTTAAAATTCGAGGTTGGGGAGAAGATGGCGATCGTCGGAAAAAACGGTTCCGGAAAGACGACGTTTATCAAGCTTTTGTGTCGGCTTTATGATGTAACAGAGGGGTGCATCAGAGTGAACGGAACGGATATTCGCGAGTACGATGAGGAGGAATACAGCAGACTGTTTTCCGTCGTATTTCAGGATTTTCGAATATTTTCGTTTCCGCTCGGCGAAAATATCGCAGCCAGCGCCGGAGTCGATTCCGGCAGAGCAAACGATGCGCTGGTACGCGCCGGACTTAAGGAACGCATAAAGCGTCTTCCCGACGGTCTTGCCACATGCGTGGGAAAAGAGTTTGAGGAGGGCGGCGTCAGCTTTTCCGGCGGTGAAAAGCAGAAAATGGCCATTGCGCGGGCAATCTATAAGGACGCGCCGTTTATCCTGATGGACGAGCCGACGGCGGCGCTGGACCCGCTTTCAGAGTGTGAGGTGTACGAGGGATTTGACCGAATGGTGGGAAAAAAGACAGCGATTTATATTTCCCACCGGCTTGCTTCCTGTCGGTTTTGTGAAAATATTCTTGTCTTTGACCATGGCAATGTGGTACAAAACGGAAATCATGAGAAGCTGGAGAAAGAAGAAGGGCTTTACCGGGATCTTTGGAATGCGCAGGCGCAGTACTATGCGTAACGGGAGAGTAAGGCAAAGAGACTGGGCGGAGCGTATTTCTAAAGAAAGTATAAATTATTAGCACTCGCTATTGACGAGTGCTAATAATAGTGGTATAACAGAATCAGAACAGGAAAACAAAACGTATCAATCGTTTGTTTTCGGAAACAATGACTATGTGGCATATCCCACAGAATGTATCGTTTAAAGGAGGAATGACTTATGTTACTGCCCAGTATTTTTGGAGAAAATTTACTTGATGATTTTTTTGGTGATATCGCGCGCCCAATGACGAACACTGCAAGATACAGCACGCCGGTGAATAATGTGATGCGGACAGATATCAGGGAGAGCGGGAGCGGATATGAGATTGACATCGACCTTCCCGGATATAAAAAGGAAAACGTCAAAGCCGAGTTAAAAGAAGGTTATCTTACGATCAGCGCCGAGACAAAGCAGGAGAACGATAAGAAAGATGAGGAAGGCAGATATATCCGGCGTGAGCGTTATTACGGAACCTGCAGCAGAAGTTTTTATGTAGGAGAACAGGTGACGGAAGAGGATATCAAAGCACGTTTTGAAGACGGAATCTTAAAGCTGTCTGTTCCAAAGAAAGAGGCGCAGCCGAAAGTGGAGGAGAGCAGGTTTATCCGAATTGAAGGATAGGAGGACCGCCCTGTCGGTTAAAATTTAACGAACAGGCCGGGAAGCCGCATAGACAGCGGACTTCCCGGCCTGTTCATATTATCTCGAAACCAGCCCCTGTATAATCAAAAATAAAATCAGTACTGGCAGAATATATGTGACATAGATCCGTATCCAGCCTGGTATTTTTAATCCATCTCCGGTATTAGCCTCTTTTTGGTAATTCTGAAATCCCCAGCCAAACCGTGTCACGCAGAATAAAAGATAGCACAGAGAACCAATCGGCAGGATGAGATTGCTTACGAGGAAATCCTCCAGATCCAGAACTGCGCTGCCAGATCCAAACGGTTCAAATGCAGACCACAGATTATACCCGAATACGCATGGCAGCGATAACACGGCAATGACAAACAGGTTGATCAGACATGACTTTTTTCTGCTCCAGTGGAACAGATCCATACCGCAGGAGATAATATTCTCAAACACGGCAATAATTGTCGAAAATGCCGCAAACGTCATAAAGATAAAAAACAGAGTACCCCAGATGCGTCCGCCGGTCATTCCGTTAAAAATATTGGGCAGTGTGACAAAAATTAATTTCGGGCCCTGATCAGGACTGATGCCAAATGCAAAACAGGTCGGAAAAATAATCAGTCCGGAGACAAGCGCTACAATTGTATCTAATATTGCAATGTTCACCGATTCCCCCAGAAGGCTTCGCTTTTTGTCAATATAACTTCCGAAAATACCCATGGCGCCGATGCCAAGGCTTAATGTGAAAAACGCCTGATTCATTGCGGCAGTCACCGTCTCCCAGATACCGACTTCTTTCGTGCGGGAAAAATCGGGAAGCAGATAAAATTTCAGACCCTCAAGGCCGCCTTTTAGCGTACAGCTGTGTATGGCAAGTACCAGAATAATGACAAGTAGCAGGCTCATCATAATTTTTGTAATTTTTTCCACGCCCTTTTGCAGACCAATGGAGCAGATCAGAATGCCGGCAGCCACAATAATCAGCATGGTAACTGTCAATACAGTCGGATTGCCCAGCATTTCCCCAAACATATTTCCGACTGCTTCCGTATCTTTTCCTTTGAATTTGCCGGTTAGCATCAGGTAGAAATAGTACAGCATCCAGCCTGTTACTGTCGTGTAGAACATCATCAAAAGATAATTGCCGGCCATGCCAAGATAGCCGTTGAAATGCCATTTCTGACCCGGTTTTTCAAGTTCCTGAAAGCTTTTGACAATGCTTTTTCTGCTGGCGCGCCCGACGGCAAATTCCATTGTCATAACAGGCACCCCCATAGCTACAAGAAAAAACAGATAGAACAGTACAAATACGCCCCCTCCGTATAAACCTGCGACATAGGGAAAGCGCCATACATTTCCGATGCCGATCGCACATCCCGCCGACAGCAGGATAAATCCCATACGTGATCCCAAACGTTCTCGTTCCATTTTTTCCTCCCTTTGCGTTTGTTGTTAAATTTGATTTATATTTTCTTTTGTGATCTCCAGATAATCAATCCGAATTGTGTCACAATCCCCGTAGGTTTCCTCTAAAAGACGGTTGTATTCCGTTACGTCAGACGGGGCAGGCTGTGCCCCGTCCCATGCAGCGCTGTTTCGGTAAATATAGTAGACAAAACCGGAATTGCTGGTATCTGCTTCGTCCGGAAATACGGCACCGTCGTAGTCTGTCGGAAACAGGTTTTTGTCCCATGCGTCGATAAATGCGACTGCGAGGTAGGAATCGGAGTCTTTGTCATACTGAAAAATGCTGTAAGGCCAAAAATCCCCTGCCATGCCCTGATTGTGGGAGATGTCAGCCGTAATGTAGCCGTTTTCGTAGAATGTAACACCAGGAAAAGCGCCAAATTCTTCCCGGAAAGAGTCGGTTTCTTTGTCATATTGAAAAATGTAAAAAATCATTCCGGCCATCGTGGCATCCGACCAGGAGATCAAAAGCTCCTCGGCCCCGTCAGAATCAATGTCGCAGACGGCAAAATCCCCATAGGAGAAATCGGTTTCATCGAGAAAAGAATCGTCCGCCGGCATGCCGTTTGGGAAGATCAGGTTTTCCATCAGCTCATTCAGCGCCTCCCTGTATTTTTGACGGCGGAGAATAGAATCGTCGGAAGCAAATGGAGCAGACAGCGCAGATGAGGCAAATTTTTTTGCATATTCTCTTGCGGCCGAAATTGTAAACTCTGTCAGAGCCTGGGATGCGCTTTCGCTCAGCGTCTGATCATAGGAAAAGACGCCGTTTTCCGCCGCTTTATAATATTTTACAAAAGAAGCGCCGGTTCCGCTGTCCGGACCACCCAGGATATCATAGCTGTTTATAATGATAATATCGTCGTAGCCGTCGCTATTGTAATCGGGAAACGAGACGGCTTCAATTCTGGAGAAAAACATGGTTGCAGCCGTATGGGAGTCGTCCAGCGTCTGAATGGTGTTTCCGTCCTTTTCAATGCGAAAGAAAGCGTCTCTGCCTGAACCGGTCGGATCTTTTGGGATCAGGCTGCAGAATCGAATTTCACCGAGCTGTTTTAAGTCGATGAAAAAGGATTGTGTCTCATCCAGAAGAAAGTTATCCGTATCGTCGGATACATTGGTCGACGCCTCCGTTGTGTCAGGGGGCGTATGTGCATCGGCGCTTTCGGTTTTCGGCAGTGTCTGCGGTTTTGCGCCGCATCCGGACAGCAGAAATAGAAAGAGAGCAGCCGGCAAAAATCGCAGCCGCCAGCGAAGCCGTAATGATTTCAATGAGTTTTTTATTAAAAGGTTCATAGATCCTCTTTTCAATAAAGCATTTTTTTATATCAGGAGACGTCTGTTTTTTGAAAGTGCTGGTAATCTTTGACACTGTTCCAGTTTCCGCCCCAGGTAAAGCCGTGTTCGGTGAACAGGCGGTAACAGAGATCTTCCGCATCAATTTTGTAGGAAAATGCATGGGAACGTTCTGCATAGGGAAGCGAAGCGGAGGGGGAAACATTGCGCGTCCCGTCGCTGTTATAAGTAATATAGGGGTTATAAAGCGGATTGATATCAATCGCAAGCCCGAGTGCGTGTTTGGACAGATTTGACGTACCCTCAACAGGACGGTAATTAAAGCAGGACGTGTTGTTATCTTCCATTGAAGCCGTGTCGTTTCCATTGTATTTGTCAATCAGCAGAACTTTTTCAATCGGATAAGCCTGTGCAAATAAGCCGTAAAAAATTTCCGCCAGATCTTTTGCAATCAGTTTGTTGCAAATCAGTTCGCCTTCTGTTTGATTTCCGTTAAAATCGTAATGCATAATATGAAGATAGCGCAGGTCATCCAACGTGACCGCCAGATTTCCAGCGTCGCCTGACGGAAAAGAAATGCCTGTCATATAGCGGCGGAGCCGGTCGGACAGCGGTTCGTAATAGAAGCCCTGGCTTAAAGTCGTTCGTTCTTCCAACAGAGAAGTTCCGTTCAGCGCGGCTCCTGTCAGTCTGGGGACGGCTTCCCGCGGCGTTGTCTGCAGCGCCTGATATGCCTGCCCTTTCTTCGCAAATTGCGCAAGGGAGGACACGTCGGCACAGAAAGCCGCAATGGATGGGGTTTCTGTGTCTTTCGTCTGTGAGTCAGCATTTTTTCGCTCTGTCTGGCGTGTGGGGTTTGCCCGGGCAAAATGGAGGATGATGCCGGCAATTACTGCGATGGCAGCCAGAATGATAAGTATGGTCAATAATCTGCTCCTGTTCATATTTTTCCTCTTTTCTGTCTAAGGATAACACAGATGAAGTGTTTTGTAAATCGGCAAGTTGTTTGTGTTTTTCCTCCCGTCTGTTTTTTATTAGATTTTTTCGCACAGGAGTGGTAGAATGAAACATGGACCAAAACGGGAACGCAGGATTACTTAGAAAGGTGCACGGACAGAGATGAAAGAAAAACGATTGCGGTTATGGATCAAAGTACTGTTATTTTTATTTTTTATGGCAGCCTTAATTTGCACAGCTGTGCATATCGGGCGGCAAAAATTCGAAAATTATGTGGAAGAACAGAAGAAAATGCGGATACAGGAAGTGATTGGACAGGACTTTTACCCTGTTAATGAGGTAATGAAAAAGAACGGATATCAGGAAAGCGCACCGTACGTATTCCAAAAAGAAATCTCCGGCAAAAGAATAGAAGTTATATTTGACTTTGCTGAAAAGGTGTGTCGTAAAAATTTATATGAATTTTCACTGCATAACGGGTATTGGATTGAGCAGGAAAACTATTATGTCAGAAGGGATATCCTCGAGTCTGTGCTGAACTGTACGCTGAAGTTTGTCGACGGGAAAGTGGTGTCACGGCCGATCGAATTTGAAACGCATGCGTGGACGCGTTATCCGTCGCTGATTGCGCATGCCGGTGGAAGTGTGCGGGAGAAGAAATTTAATGCGCATTATACAAATTCGCTTGAAGCGATTTTAACGAACTATAATCTTGGCCACAGAGTTTTTGAGGTGGATTTTACGCTGACAGGCGATGGGAAACTTGCCGCTGTGCACGACTGGGAAAAGTTTGGGAATCAGGACGGGACGCCGCTTTTATCCGAACAGTGGAAAAATCTGGGCGCGTTTTCTTCTCCGGAGACGGAGGGACGGTATACAGCTGTGTTTGTGGAAGATATTCTGGATGAAATGCTGGTAAACCGCGATCTGTTTCTTGTGACAGACACAAAATCGTTTGAGCTTACCGAGGAAGAGACAAGAAAGCAGTTTGAGATTATTGTCGAGGAGGCGAAAAAACGGGACGCTGAGTTGTTAGACCGGATTATCCCGCAGATTTATAATGAACAAATGTATGAGATTCTTTTGTCTGTCTATGAGTTTCCGAGCATGATCTATACGGTTTATGCAACGGACGCGCCTGCAGACCAGGTGATTTCGTTTGCAGCCGGAAAAGATCAGATTAAAGTGATTACCGCGCCGGCGAAAGATACAAGATTCGACGAGGCGGCGATCGCATCGCTGCATGGGGCCGGCCTGCTGCTCTACACGCACACGATACAGACATACGATAAGCTGACAAAAGGCAGAGCGAAAGGAGTGGACGGATTTTATACCGGCCTGCTGCTGCCGCGGGATATGGAGACTTATAACCATATTGAAGAGAAACAGGAATTTTAATGTATAAAACAAAGTCAGGAGCAAAAAATACATAGAAATGAAAGAGATCGTTATAGAAGATATTTCTGTTTTTATCATCCGGAAACCGATCAAAAATATGTATCTGCGGATTAAGCCGCCGAATGGCAGAGTGGAGATCACGGCGCCGCGAAACATAAGAGAGAGAGAGATCCTGGATTTTGCAAATAGAAAACTTTCCTGGATCAGGAAACAGAGAAAAAGGATGGCAGAGAAAAGTCTGTCATCTGAAAAGGAATATCAGACGGGGGACGAGGTATTTGTCTTTGGACGAAGATGCTGTCTGGAGGTATCTGCCACGGACAAAAAAGGTTATGTGGAGCAGAACGGGGATCGTCTTTTTCTCTATGCAAAGGATGGGAGTACGGCGCAGCAGCGGGAGCGGATTCTGCAGGAATGGTACCGTACCATATTAAAAGCGGCGGTACCGGAAATTCTGGAACAGTGCGAGGCGATTGCAGGCGTATCTGCAGACGAGTGGCGCATCAAAAATATGCGTACGAGATGGGGAACCTGTAATGTAAGGGAGCGCCGTATCTGGATCAGTCTGAAACTTGCCGAAAAGCCGCCGGAGTGTCTTTCCTTTGTTATCCTGCACGAATTGACTCATTTGTATGAACGGGGACACACCAGGCGCTTCTATGAGCTGCTCACATTATTCTGTCCGGATTGGAAACGTGTGATGTATCTCTTAAATGAACAAAATTAAGTAGACAAATTCTTAAATATTTGTTAAAATTGTCTTAAAAAATAAAAGGAGAAAGCTACAAATGAGTGAGAACAACGATTTTAAACCTTTTGTGCCGGCCAACAGGACGCTGCCTGAATTTACGGCGACATCAATTCTGCTTGGTGTGATTCTGGCAGTTGTGTTTGGCGGGGCAAACGCGTACCTGGGGCTTCGCGTCGGAATGACTGTATCGGCGTCGATTCCGGCGGCGGTAATTTCCATGGGGATTATCCGAAAGATTTTAAAGAAAGACTCGATTCTGGAAAATAATATGGTGCAGACAATCGGATCCGCCGGAGAATCTGTAGCGGCAGGTACGATCTTTACGCTGCCGGCGCTGTTTCTCTGGGCGAAAGAGTGGGGAACGAAAGCGCCGTCTTTAATCGAAATTGCAGTGATCGCATTTATCGGCGGCGCGCTCGGAATATTGTTTATGGTGCCGCTGCGCAAAGCGCTGATCGTACAGGAGCACGGGACGCTTCCGTATCCGGAGGGCAAAGCCTGCGCCGAGGTATTGATGGCAGGCGAAGAAGGCGGAGATAAAGCGACCACCGTATTTGCCGGTCTTGGGATTGCGGCTGTCTATAAGTTTATTACGGACGGGCTAAAAGTATTTCCAAGTGAAGTGCACTATGAGATTCCGGTATATAAGGGGTCCGGTATCGGTATGGACGTACTGCCGGCTCTTCTTGGCGTCGGTTATATCTGCGGTCCGAAGATCTCATCCTATCTGTTTTGCGGCGGTATATTGGGCTGGTTTGTGCTGATGCCGTTGATTGTGCTGTTTGGCGCGGATATTGTGCTGTTTCCGGTTGATGTGACTATCGCAGAGCTGTATGCCGAAAAGGGATCGTTCGGAATCTGGACAAACTATATCAAGTATATCGGCGCCGGCGCTGTTGCCTGCGGCGGCGTGTTAAGTCTGATCAAGTCGTTTCCGCTGATTATAAAGACATTCGGCGAGGCGTTAAAGGGGTTCGGGAAAGGCCAGGTCAGCGATGAGCGTACCAATCAGGATCTGAATATCAAAATCATTCTTGGGGGTATTGTGGTTCTTGCGCTTGCAATCTGGCTGGTGCCGGTGATTCCGATCAATCTGTTCGGCGCATTTTTAATCGTAATTTTCGGTTTCTTTTTTGCAACGGTATCGTCACGTATGGTAGGCCTTGTCGGAAGCAGTAATAATCCGGTTTCCGGTATGACAATCGCAACGCTTCTGGTTGCGTCTATTGCATTAAAGGCTACCGGGATGGCCGGACAGGCCGGTATGACGGCAGCGATTGCAATCGGCGGCGTAATCTGTATCGTTGCGGCGATCGCAGGCGATACGTCGCAGGATTTAAAGACAGGTTATATTTTAGGCGCAACACCGAAGAAACAGCAGATTGGAGAACTGGTAGGCGTATTGGCATCCGCGATCGCGATCGGCGGCGTGCTGTATCTGCTCGACCGCGCGTGGGGCTATGGTTCGACGGAACTTTCGGCTCCGCAGGCGACGCTGATGAAAATGATCGTGGAGGGCGTAATGGGTGGAAACCTGCCGTGGACGCTGGTCGGGATCGGCGCTTTTGTTGCGATTATCGTTGAGATTTTAGGAATCCCGGTGCTTCCGTTTGCAATCGGCCTTTATCTGCCGATTCATCTGAGCACGCCCATGATGGTCGGCGGTCTGGTCAAAGTATTTGTAGAGAAGAAAAAGAACGTCAGTGAGAAAGAGAAAAAAGATGCGGATGCAAACGGAATTTTATACAGCTCCGGTTTGATTGCGGGGGAAGGTCTGGTCGGTATTCTGCTTGCGATTCTTGCGATCATTCCGATTGGGGAAGATTCCAATATTGGCGAGATGATCGGCGGATTTCTGCCAGGGCTGATTCCGGCGCTTTCCAATGCGAATATCGGCAATATAATCGGCCTTGCCGCATTTGCTCTGCTGGCGCTTTCCCTGTGGAAGTTCTGTTTCCGCAAAAAGAAAAAACTGTAACAGACAAAGGAGCCGCAGTGCGAAAAAAGAATAAAAATTTTATGGATTATATTCCTGTCTGCAACCCGGAGTATACCTGGGATGCAGATCAGGCGGGGCGCGTTACGGTGCATGTGGTAAACAGAGGGTTTTATAACCGTATTGCGCAGAAATTATTTAAACGGCCTCCGGTAAGCCATATTGCGCTGGATGAATACGGAAGCTTTGTATGGCATCAGATGGACGGAAAGCGCAGCGTTTATGAAATTTCAAAACTGATTTCGGCCCGTTACGGGGAGGCGGCCGAACCGGTAGTGCCGCGGCTTGTACAGTATATTGAGACGCTGTACCAGAATAAATTTATAGGCTATGTAAAGAACGAAGAATGAAATTGGCAGAAGAGGCGATATTCTATGAAAAGCACAGTGATTTATGTAATGAATATTGTCCCGTTAGATGAGGATGCGGTATTTGAATCGTATTTCGCAAAGATGCATTGTGTAAGACAGGAGAAAATCATGCGTTTTTCACAGCGTATGGATCAGAACAGAAGCCTTGGCGCCGGTATATTGCTGGCGCAGGGGCTTCTTTCTTGTGGAATTGATTACAGGGAGGCAAAGATTACAACGGATCAAAACGGAAAGCCTTATCTTGCGGGGATTACCGGTATGAGCGGCACTGCCGCGACCGCTCAGGAAAGGCCGTATCGGAATATTCATTTTTGTCTGACGCATTCCGGCAATTATGCGGCGGCAGCATTCGGGCCGGGTCCGGTCGGGATTGATCTGGAGCATATCAGGGAATGCGGGGAAGCATTGATACGGCGCTGCTGTAATGAGGAGGAACAGAAAGCGCTTTTTCAGTGCAGCGGCCGTGACAGAGAGAAATTATTTTTACGTTACTGGACAATTAAGGAGAGCGCCGCAAAATGGAGCGGACAGGGCATACGTCTGCCGTTTCGCGAGATACGGCTGCGGGAAGACAACCGGGTGGAAACAGACGCCATGCAAAAGGAAGCGGCATGTTTTCTGCGGGAATTTGAATTTTGCGACGGAGAAGAATTATATCGTATTGCAGTGTGTGCAGGGACAGCGGATTTTGCAGAGGAACTGCATTGGATTAAGGTATAAGGCTTATTTTGACAATTCTGTCAGAAAACTATTGTAAATTTGAAAAAGATCTGTAAAATGAGAATAGATTTTAGAGCGCATTACCAGAAGAAACAAAAAACGGGAGCGCGGAAATGAGGATACAATGGAACGTTTAAAAGCAGTGATACTGGCGGCGGGAAAAGGAACAAGAATGAAATCGGATCTGCCGAAAGTGGTACACACGATAGAAGAGAAATGTCTGGCGGATTATGTGATTGATGCGGCGGTTGGCGCCGGGGCAGAGGAAATCTGCCTTGTGGTCGGATATCAATATGAAATCGTCCATGAGCGCATTGCACACAAAGACGTCACATTTGTGCTTCAGGAAGAACAGCTCGGAACAGGCCATGCGGTTTTATGCGCCAGAGATTTTCTGGGGGATTCAGGCTATACAATGATCCTGTTTGGGGATACGCCGCTGATTACCGCAGAAACGCTGAAGCGATTATTTGCGTATCACACAAGACATCAAAATACCGTAACCGTACTTTCCGCCATGGTCGACGATCCGACAGGCTACGGCAGAATTATACGCGACGCGTCCGGGGCGTTTGTAAAAAGCGTGGAACACAAAGATGCGAGCAAAGAGGAACTGCTCTCGCATGAGATCAATTCCGGCATGTATATTTTTGATACGAAAGAGTTAAAGCAGGCATTGGCGCAGATTTTGCCGAATAATGCGCAGGGGGAATACTACCTGCCGGACACATTGACGATTATCAAAGAGAAAGGCTTAAAGGTAGATGCGTTTGCACTGGAGGACGCAGAGGACATCACCGGTGTCAATGACCAGGAACAGCTAAAGGAAGCTGCCGCTGTGATTTTAAGAAGATCCGGCAGGTAGAAATACGGAGTATTGTTATGTTTGTAATGGCAGGTTTGGGAAATCCGGGAAAACAGTATGAACATACGCGGCATAATGCCGGGTTTGATGTCATAGACGCGATTGCCGGAAAATATAATATCAGTGTCAGTGGAAAAAAACTGGGAGCGCTCTGCGGCAAAGGCGTGATCGCAGGTACAAAAGTTGTACTCGCCAAACCGCAGACTTATATGAATTTAAGCGGGGAGAGCATTGCGCAGCTGCTGCATTATTATAAAGCGGACGCACAGACGCAGCTGCTGGTGATCTATGACGATATCAGTCTTGCGCCAGGGAGGCTTCGCATCCGGAAAAAGGGAAGCGCAGGCGGCCATAACGGGATAAAAAATATCATTGCGATGCTTGGTACGCAGGAGTTTATGCGCCTGAAAGTGGGCGTCGGTGAAAAACCGAAAGGCTCTGATCTGGTGGGTCATGTGCTTGGTCGCCTGCCCAAAGAAGAGCGCTCTGAAGTTGACGAGGCGATCTCGCGCGCCGTTTTGGCCGCGGAGCTGATTTTGGCCGGGGAGATCGACCGGGCAATGAATGAGTATAATGCCTGACGCAGGCATGGAGGTTACGGTGGAAACATTTACGGCCCCGCTGCGGGCATATAAAGAATTTGAGGATCTGGAGGCGTCTCTTTCCAAAATAAAGGGCATTCTTCAGATTTCGGGATGCATTGACGCGGCAAAGCCGCATATGATCTACGGGATTCGAAACGGAGCCGGAAAACGTCTGATTGTCACGTTTCAGGAGCAGAAGGCAAGAGAATTCTGTGAGGAATACCGTTTTTTCTGTCAAAATACCGCATACTATCCGGCGAAAGACATTCTGTTTTACCAGTCGGACCTGCGGGGGAATGCACTGACGGCGGAGCGAATCAATGCGCTTAAGATGATGGCCGAGGAGGAATCCTGCGCCATAGTGACTACGTTTGACGCGCTGATGAACCCGATGCCGGATGCAAAAAGAATATTTTTGTCCGTTCTGAAAATAGCAGCTGCAGAGCCGGTCAGGATGGAAGATCTGGTCCGTCGTCTTGTGGAACTTGGCTACGAGAAAAATTATCAGGCGGAGGCGATGGGGGAATTTGCCGTGCGGGGCGGCATTATTGATATTTTTCCGCTGACGGAGGAAAATCCGATCCGCATAGAACTCTGGGGGGATGAGGTGGATTCCATCCGCTCGTTTGACGCGTCAAGCCAGCGTTCGATTGCAAATTTAGACGAGGTTTTCATTTATCCGGCATGCGAGCTGGTTTTGACAGAGGAAGAACGTCTTGCGGGCGCAGAACGGATTGAAAAAGAGGCAGACGAAGTCGGCGCTCTTTTGCGTAAACAGGGAAAAACGCAGGAGGCTTACCGTGTCTGTTCGGCGGCGAAACAGGTGGTTGAGGAAGTGAGAGAACTGCATGCGTGCGCTGGACTCGACGCATATCTGTCCTATTTTTGCGACAGCAGAGTATCGCTTCTTGATTATTTTGACAGTAAAGAAGCCATTGTTTTTTTAGACGAGGGATTGCGTGCGGCGGAGCAGGGGCTTGCAACAGAGACGGAGTTTTCTGAGAGTATGCGACAGCGCATGGAAAAGGGTTATATACTGCCGGGACAGATGCGGGAGTTGTTTCCGGCAAAGGAAATTTTCGGAAAGCTGGAAAATCGAAGATGCATTTCACTCGTATCGCTTGATCTGAAAAATAAGTATCTGAATATCGCGGAAAAGATTAATATAGAGACAAAAACAGTAAACCCGTACAACAATAGTTTTGAGCTTCTGGTCAAAGACCTTTTGCGGTATAAAAAGAACGGATACCGCACAGTGCTGCTGTCCGGTTCCAAAAGCCGTGCGAAGAGGCTTGCCGATGATTTGCGGGATGAGGGCTTAAGCAGTTTTTATACCGAAGATTACAATCATGCGGTAAAGCCGGGCGAGGTAATGACATCGTATGGCAAGTGTAAAAAGGGGTACGAGTACCCGCTTGTCAAGTTTGTCGTTATTTCAGAGAGCGATATTTTCGGCGCGGAAAAGAAAAAGAAAAAACGGCACAAAGCATACAGCGGAGAGACAATCGCAGGTTTTGCGGATTTAAATGTCGGTGATTTTGTCGTGCATGAAAATCACGGACTTGGCGTATACCGCGGTCTTGAAAAAATGACGGTGGACGGCGTCGAAAAGGATTACATTAAAATCGAGTATGCGGACGGAGGAAATCTTTATATTCTGGCAACGCAGCTGGAATTAATCCAAAAATATGCAAACGCCGGGGAACGAAAGCCGAAGCTGAATCGACTGGGCGGGCAGGAATGGCACAAGACGAAATCAAGAGTGCGCGGCGCTGTAAAGGAGATTGCGGAAGATCTGGTACAGCTGTATGCAAAACGCCAGAGCAGGGACGGATTTTCTTATGGACCGGATACGGTCTGGCAGAGGGAATTTGAAGAAATGTTTCCCTTTGAGGAGACGGAGGATCAGGAGGCCGCCATTGCTGCGACAAAAGCGGATATGGAAAGCAGGAAGATTATGGACCGTCTGATCTGCGGCGATGTGGGCTATGGAAAGACGGAGATTGCCATTCGCGCGGCTTTCAAAGCGGTGCAGGATGGAAAACAGGTCGCGGTACTGGTGCCTACGACCATTCTTGCGCAGCAGCACTATAATACGTTTTCGCAGCGCATGAAAGATTTTCCGGTAAATGTGGATCTGCTCTGCCGTTTTAAAAGCAGCAGCCAGCAGAAGAAGACGGTGGAACGATTAAAAAAGGGCATGGTCGATATTATAATCGGAACGCACCGTCTGCTGTCAAAAGACGTTGCCTACAAGGATCTCGGACTTCTTGTTGTGGATGAAGAGCAGCGGTTTGGCGTAACGCACAAAGAGAAGATCAAGCAGCTGAAAACGGATGTGGATGTGCTCACGCTTACCGCCACGCCGATTCCCCGCACGCTTCATATGAGCCTGATCGGCATACGCGATATGAGCGTTTTGGAAGAGCCGCCAATGGATCGGCTGCCAATCCAGACTTATGTAATGGAATACAATGAGGAACTGATCCGGGAAGCGGTAACACGCGAGCTCTCACGCGGCGGCCAGGTCTATTATGTTCATAATCGTGCGCGTGCGCTGGGCGACATTGCGGTAAAGATTGCCGGGCTTGTTCCCGACGCGGTCGTGGCTTATGCGCATGGGCAGATGAAAGAGACAGAGCTTGAAAATATCATGTATCGCTTTATCAACGGGGAGATTGATATTCTTGTTGCGACAACGATTATAGAGACGGGGCTTGACATTTCCAACGTAAATACCATGATCATACAGGATGCCGACAATATGGGACTCTCTCAGCTGTATCAGCTGCGGGGGCGCGTTGGCAGATCTAACCGGACGTCCTATGCGTTTTTAATGTATAAGCGCGATAAAATGCTAAAGGAGATTGCAGAAAAGCGCCTTTCTGCCATAAGGGAGTATACCGAGCTTGGCAGCGGCTTTAAAATAGCAATGCGCGATCTTGAGCTGCGCGGCGCCGGAAATTTACTTGGAGCAAAACAGCACGGACATATGGAAGCTGTCGGTTATGATCTGTACTGTAAAATGTTAAACGAGGCAGTCAGGGCGGCAAAAGGCGAGGCAAAAGAGGAGAGTTTTGACACGTCGGTCGATATTCATATCAATGCGTTTATTCCGATGGGATATATCCCGAACGAGATGCAAAAACTCGATATCTATAAACGGATTGCGGGATGTATGGACGAGGAGGAGATCGAGGAGATTCTGGAGGAATTGATCGACCGTTTCGGCGATCCTCCGCGCAACGTTGAAAACCTGATTACGGTTGCGCGTATCAAAGCGATGGCGCACCGGCTTTATTTTACCGAAATTTCACAGAAAGGGGAAGAACTTGTGTTTCTCCTTTATGAAAAGGCAAAGCTTGATGCGGCAGGGATTCCGGATCTGATCGCGTTGTATGGCGGAAGCCTGAAATTTGTTGCGGATGCAAAAGCGCCGAAGTTTATCTATCGCCTGCGGGCAAATTCCAGAGAGAAAAATGCGGATGTGGCGCAGCTTTTGACGCAGATTCTGGCTGACGCCGGAAAAATACTTTTGCCAGGGGGCGACGAAAGAACAAAAAAAGATATTGCGGATTTTGACAAAAAGACTTATAATACAAAATGATTGTCCCAAGGCTTGTGCCGGCGCGACGATCGTTAAGGAACCGGATGGGAGGAAATAGCATTGAAATTAAAAAAGATTACCGCATTTTTATGCAGTACCGTATTGGCAGCGTCCCTGCTTGCAGGATGTGGCGGGGTAAATAATGGGGCGGCTGTTGCCACCATAGACGGACAGAAGATTGAATATGGCCTGATGCATTTTGTTGCAAGACTGGAACAGGCAAACTCAGATGATTTTTATACGATGTATTACGGACAGCAGGGGATGTCGTTCTGGAAAAACGATAACGGCGAAGGCATCCCGATGGATCAGGCTCTTGCAGAGGATGTGTTAAACACAATGCAGGAGATCTATACATTAGAAAAGCATATGGAAGAATACAATGTTTCTCTGACAGAGGAAGAGCAGAATGCAATCAGTCAGGCAGCATCCGACTTTCTTGCTGCAAACAGCAAAAAGGCGCTGAAAGCGCTTGGGGCAGAGCAGGCTTATGTCGAGGAGTATTTAAGGCTTTCTACGATACAGCAGAAAATGAAAAAGGCCATCATTGCGGATGTGGATACGAACGTTACGGACGAGGAGGCAAAGACAGGCGCCTATAGTTATGTGGAAATTTCAAAAAGTTCCGAGTCACAGGATGCCGATACGGTTGCGGCTGATCTGGAACAGCTGAAAACGCAGGCGTCGGCATTTGCGGCCGCGGCAGGCGGGGGTACGCTTGAGGCCGCGGCGGAGGAGTACGGCCATACGGTTTCAACCGGAACGTTTACGGCGGACGACGATTCCGTAGATGCGGAAGTGGTAACGGCGCTTGGCGGATTAAAGGAGGGTGAGGTTTCCGGCCTGATCGAGACGACGGACGCCTATTTTGTTGTGCGCCTGGACGCGGAGCTTGACAGGGAGGCGACCGACGCAAACAAAGAGACAATTATCGAAGAGCGCGAGGATACTTTGTACAGCGAGACAGTTGAGAAATGGAAAGAAGATTCGGAATGGACGATTGACGAAGATGTATTGGCAAAGATTTCGTTTGACAATCTCTTTACAACGACACCCGAGAGCAGTGAATCGACGGAGTCTGTGCCCGAGGGGACAGAGCCTGTCGTTGACACGACGGAAGAGTAGGAATTGGGAAAGTAAGACAGGGGTGTGGCACAATGCGGTTTGTGCACCCCCTGTTGTTTTCCTGCGGAAGGACAAATAAAATGCCAAAGAAAAGCATAAATTTAAAGAAAGCCGTTCAGGTATCCGTCCTGCCGGTTCTCCTCCTGCTATTGACTGTCGGTGCGCTTGCGGGAAAAGTCAGTATCGGTCAGAAATACCAGAAAGTGATCATCAACGGTACACAGATCGGATGCGTATCGCTTCGTGTGTCGATGGAATCTCTGATTTTACAGGCAAGGCGGGAGCTTGCCATGGATAGCGAAGATCGCCTGTGCCTTGATTTCGACTGGGAGAGTGTGACAGAAAAGAAGTGGTTTGAGCCGCTGATGCAGGAGGAAGAGTTGAAAGAAGCAGTCAAGGCGGCGATTGGCGGTACCTGCGTCAATACAAAGGAGCGTGTCTATACGGTTGCAATTGAAGATTTCCGTGCAAATTTTTCTTCTATGGAGGAAGTCGGGGCGTTTTTGTCGCAGGTAAAAGCGCCTGCCGATACAAACGGAGAGTACGAGATTGTCTATGAGAAAGATGATATCCATATCAACGGCGTGTTAGATGCTGCTCTTGTCAGAAAAGAGGAAAGCGGGACAAAGGAAACCGAGCAGGCGGAGGAGACCGGCGCGCTCTCCGGCGTTTCGGCCGAACTGGCAAAAGCTGCTGTCTGGGCAGGGGCCGGATATCATGCAGGTATTCTGGATATAGATTTTGTGGAAAAAGTTGAGGTTTTTGAGAACTACGTGGCCAGAGAGGAAATTTCCGATCTGCAGGAGGCTGTATCGGAAGTAACAAAACAGAAAGAGTCGAATAAAATATATGTAGTGGAGAGTGGCGATTGCCTTTCCGTAATAGCAATGGATCATGATACCAGCGTATCTTCGATTATGGCGTTAAACGGCCTTGACGATGCTGATGTAATAAGGGACGGACAGGAGCTGGTGATAGCGGTTCCGGAGCCAGATCTGAAACTGAGGCTTCAGGTGGGAGAGGTCTATGAAGAGGATTATAACGAAGAGCCGGTTATTATAGAAAATGATTCCTGGTATACCACAAAGGAAGTAGTTTTAGAAGAAGGAATGACGGGGCATCGGGAGCGCAGCGATATAGTCGTTTATGAGAACGGACTTGAAATCAGCCGTAATATGGTAGATCAGAATATTATGACGGCGTCCGTAGCAAGGGTCGTCGAGCGCGGCACGATCAAACCCCCGACTTATATCAAACCGCTCTACGGCGGAAGATTCAGCTCGGGATATGGAAGGCGCTGGGGAAGGATGCACAAAGGCGTTGATTTCGCCTGTCCGACCGGAACGACTGTGTTTGCGTCAAGCGCCGGGACGGTTGTCGCTGCAGGATATAACAGCGGCGGATACGGCAATCAGGTTGTGATCAGCCATCCGGACGGCAGAATGACACGCTATGCGCATAACAGTAAAATTCTTGTGCGTGTCGGCCAGCATGTAGAGCAGGGGGAAAAAATTGCGTTAAGCGGCAATACCGGGCGTTCTACAGGACCTCATGTACATTTTGAATTGTATGTGAACGGTTCTCCGGCTGATCCGATGAAGTATATCAGCTATTAAGTTCTGGTGAAAATGGATACATATTGCAGGAAAAAAGCAATATTTTTGTAATGTGTGACTGCTTGACAAGGCGGCAGTTTATCTTCTATAATTACGTATTTGTATGGGGAAGTAGCAGTATTACGTTGAAAGGCATGGTTGTTAATATGGAACAGTATGTGATTAAGGGTGGAAACCCGTTAGTTGGGGAAGTAGAAATCGGAGGCGCAAAGAATGCTGCACTGGCGATACTTTCCGCCGCAGTTATGACAGACGAGACTGTTACAATAGAAAATCTCCCGAATGTCAGGGATATCAATGTACTGCTGAATGCAATACAGGAAATCGGAGCGTTAGTGGAGCGCGTTGATGCACATACGGTACGTATCAACGGTTCTTTTATACGTGAATTTAACGTGGACAGTGAGTTTATCCGCAAGATACGTGCTTCCTATTATCTGATCGGAGCGCTGCTTGGGAAATATAAAAAGGCGGAAGTTGCGCTTCCGGGCGGCTGTAATATCGGCAGCAGGCCTATTAATCTGCATATAAAGGGATTTCAGGCGCTTGGCGCTACCGTGGATATACGTCATGGGCTTGTGATTGCCACGGCAGAGAAATTAAAGGGCACGCATATTTATTTAGACAAGATTTCTGTCGGTGCGACAATTAATATTATGATGGCTGCGACAATGGCCGAGGGCAAGACGATCATTGAAAATGCGGCAAAAGAACCGCATGTCGTTGACGTTGCAAACTTTTTAAACAGTATGGGCGCAAATATTCGCGGAGCGGGTACGGATGTGATTCGAATTGTGGGAGTAGAGAAGCTTCACAGGACAGAATACTCCGTGATACCGGATCAGATAGAGGCAGGTACGTTTATGCTTGCCGCTGCTGCGACAAAAGGCGACATCATGATAAAAAATGTAATACCGAAGCATTTGGAGGCGATCAGTGCGAAATTGCTCGAAATAGGCTGTGAAGTGGAAGAATTTGACGATGCCGTGCGAGTTGTGTCAGCAAGGAGACTGCACCATACACAGGTGACGACATTGCCGTATCCGGGCTTTCCGACTGATATGCAGCCGCAGATGACAGTCGTACTTGCGGCGGCCATGGGAACCAGTACGGTCACAGAGAATGTTTTTGAAAACCGTTTTAAATATGTGGATGAACTGACGCGTATGGGAGCGGATATTAAAGTTGAGAGCAACATTGCAATTATCTGCGGTGTGGACGGTTTTACCGGGGCGAGAGTAAATGCGCCGGATCTGCGGGCAGGAGCTGCTCTTGTAATTGCCGGTCTTGCTGCCGACGGAATCACCATTGTGGATGATATTTACTATATAGAGCGCGGTTATGAAGATCTGGAGAAAAAACTGGCGTCTCTGGGCGCGATCATTGAAAAAGTCGGTACGGAAAAGGAAATTCGAAAGTTCCGTCTGAAAGTATCATAAAAAGGCTGTAATAAAGTCCCGGCAAAAGCCGGGACTTTTCAGGTTTATAACTGTTCTTTTTTGCAGAGTGGAATGACCGGGAAAGTCAATCCCGACGTATGGCAAATGATGCAGATGTTCCGGCAGGATTTACAGGATGGACTGAATCTGTAAGTCTGACTGTGTCGACAAATCCAGACAGCTTCCGTCGTCAAACTGCACAATCGGTTTTGAGAGCGAATTCTGGTTTAACATGACGATATTTGCACTGCGTCCGTCGCTTAACATAATACGGTTGTTTTGATACATATTAGCCATATGCTGTAAAAATGTCAAAATATACTGCGGCTTGTATTTGGAAAGGCCATCCCGCTCAAAATTGGCGATTGCCTGAAACGGGCAGAGCGGCGCCCGATAGGAGCGCGCAGCTGTCATTGCATCGTATACATCCGCAATCGCGATCAGCAGCGCAAAATCATCCGTGTCGTTTTGTGTCAGGTGCTGCGGATAACCGGAACCGTCACAGCGTTCATGGTGAGAAAGCGCGCCCCGTTTGATGCGTTCGTCAACAGGCAGCGGTTTTAACAGTTCATAACTTAGCTTCGGGTGCGACTGCACCAGGGCAAATTCCTCGTCCGTATACTTGTCGGGTTTATTTAAAATTTCTGCCGGAATCCGAAGTTTGCCGATATCATGCAACAGTCCGCATAAAGTGACAAGCGCCAGCTCGTCCTGCTCCATTTTAAGCCAGCGGCCCAGACGGCGGCTGATTAAGGCGACATTTAAGGAATGTGCATAGATGGAATCATCGGAAGCGCGCAGATTATGTACCATATCAAATAATTCGAGAGATGTCTTGCAGGAGTGGGAGAGATCGATTGTCTGCTGCAGCATCAGGTTCAGATTCATCGGTATGCCGCCGTTTACATAGTTCTCCATATTTGTTTTGATGGAGCTGATGACAATCGTATGATTGATCTGAAATTCATGAAATTCTTTTGAAGTTTTGAGCTTCTGAGAATATGAGACAGTTACGGGAGAAGCGCCAGGCTGGCTTATCGTCTGTTTTTGCGCTCCGGTTTGCATGTTGTCCGGTTTTGCAGCAGTTTTTGCTGTAGATTCGTTTGTATTGGTTTCACTCATATCATAACCTCTTTTCCTTGATGCAAAGATCTCAATATACGAACAGTATAGAAGCATTTCTTAAAAAAGTCAATAAAAAGGTTGACATTTTCCGAATTAAGGTGTAATGTGAAATCAGTTCATATGGATGTCATGCCATGGCAATTGAACAAAATTTCATATTGTACAGAATTTTCTTATTCAGAGTGATGGAGATACATAGGATCTGTGAAGTCACGGCAACCCCAGTGTGGTAGGTGCCAACCTGAGCGGGCAAATTTGTGGTCTGGCGTTTTTGCGGACCGGATAAGTTCGAACAATAAGAGGATTTGGTAAGATAACGTATCATAAGACGCTGTGTATCATTTCCGCTTGTTTGTGCAGGCGGTTTTTTTATGCACAGGCCGCGCGGCGGGCAGAGGAGAAAAATCTTCCCTGTCTGATTGCACAGGCCCATGCAGAGGAGATAAGCCGCTATAGACGGCGCAGCGGGCAGAGGATTGAACGGAGGAAAAGAAACATGGAAAAAAGATTATTTACATCTGAATCAGTAACGGAGGGACATCCGGATAAATTGTGCGACGCGGTTTCGGATGCAATTCTGGATGCCTGTATGAAAGAAGATCCGATGAGCAGGGTTGCGTGCGAGACAGCATGCTGTACCGGTTTTGTGCTTGTGACGGGTGAGATTACGACAAAAGCGCAGCTTGATATTCCTGCAATTGTGCGCAGCACGGTAAACGGAATCGGGTATGACGACGCAAAGACCGGGTTTGACGGCAATACATGCGCCGTTATGGTGGCTCTCGATAAGCAGTCTCCCGATATTGCGATGGGAGTTGACAAGGCGCTTGAGGCAAGAGAATCAAAAATGACCGATGAGCAGATCGAGGCGATCGGGGCAGGCGATCAGGGCATGATGTTCGGTTATGCGACAAACGAAACGCCGGAGCTTATGCCGTATCCGATTTCTCTGGCACATAAGCTCGCGCTGCAGCTGACAAAGGTGCGCAAAGACGGTACATTAAAATATTTAAGACCGGACGGGAAAACGCAGGTTTCGGTTGAATATGACGAGAATAATAGACCGATCCGTTTAGAGGCAGTTGTGCTCTCGACACAGCATGATCCGGAAGTCGGTCAGGAGCAGATTCATGCCGATATCAAAAAATACGTGTTTGACCCGATTCTGCCAAAAGAGCTGGTGCGCGACGATACAAAGTTTTTTATCAACCCGACCGGACGTTTTGTGATCGGCGGACCACATGGAGATGCGGGCCTTACAGGACGTAAGATTATCGTGGATACTTATGGCGGTTACGCACGCCACGGCGGCGGCGCTTTCTCCGGAAAGGACTGCACGAAAGTAGACCGTTCCGCAGCATATGCAGCCCGTTATGTTGCGAAAAATATTGTTGCGGCAGGGCTTGCGGATAAATGTGAGATTCAGCTTTCCTATGCGATTGGCGTTGCGCAGCCGACATCCGTAATGGCGGATACGTTCGGTACAGGTAAAGTTTCCGATGAAAAGCTTGTTGCGATTATTCGTGAGAATTTTGATCTGCGTCCGGCTGGTATTATCAAAATGCTTGATCTGCGCAGACCGATTTATCAGCAGACGGCAGCATACGGTCATTTCGGGCGTACCGACTTAAATCTTCCGTGGGAGGCCGAGGATAAAGTCGAGGCATTGAAGAAGTATTTATAGAAAGTTTAGATATTTTAGATAAATTCCATAGGAAACCGGAAGCAGGATATGTTATAATGGGAGCTGCGCATGAAGAAGGATGCGACAGCTCCTTTTCATGTACAGGCAGGAATGGGGGATTTGGATGAAATTTAAAACGAAGATTATCATCTCGTTTTGTATCATTATATTTGTACCGATTGCGCTGGCTGTTCTTGTTCTGTTTGGTTTTCAGGCGATCCAGCTGCGGGCGATTCAGCAGACATATGGAATTGAGGAGGCGGATTACAGTTATTTTTCCAATTCCATGCAGCTGTTCAGCCGTTTTACGGAGGAGCTTGTAATTAAACTGCGTGATGTAGCAAAGAATCAGCCGTGGCGGATGGAGGATTTGTCTTATCTGAGAGAAATGAACGGTGTGCTTGCCGAGAAAAATTCATATCTTGTTGTAAGAAAAGACGGAGACATTGTGTTCGCCGGAGGAGAAACGGCGGAGCCGGAGCTGGTGAGGCTTCCGGGATACGGGGAAGCAGGTACGGATGCAAATGCCGGGATTTATATTGACGGGGAACAGCAGGCGCTGATCAAACAGATTGATTTTTCATTTCAGGACGGGGCTGCCGGGAGCGCATTTGTTATTACGATACTCGAGGATACGGTTCCGGAGATCAAGAAGCTGTTGTTTGACGCGCTGATTTCGATTATTGTGATACTGTTATTTACGGCATGTATGCTGACGATCTGGACCTATACCAGCCTTGTCAACCCGATTAAAAAGCTTCAGACAGCAGCGCAGAATATCAAAGAAGGAAACCTTGATTTTACCATTGAAGTGGAGAGCAGGGACGAAATTGGCGAGCTGTGCCGCAGTTTTGAGGAGATGCGCCAGCGCTTAAAGGACAACGCGGAGGACAAACTCTCTGCGGAACGGGAAAACAGGATGCTGGTCAGCAATATTGCCCACGATTTGAAGACCCCGATCACAGCGCTCAAAGGCTATGCGGAGGGGCTGATCGATGGGGTTGCGGACACGCCGGAACGCCAGGAGAAATATATCAGAACAATCTATAATAAGGCAAATGAAATGGATACGCTGATCAATGAGCTGACGCTCTATGCCAAAATTGATATGAACCGTATTCCGTACAATTTTGCACGCATCAATGTGGCGGACTATTTTAACGACTGTATTGAGGAAATCGGTCTGGATCTCGAATCCAAAAATATCGGACTGGGTTATTTTAATTATGCGGATGAGGATATCCGCATTATCGCTGATCCGGAACAGCTGCGCAGGGTCGTTCATAATATTATCGGCAATTCCGTCAAGTATCTGGACAAGCAGAAAGGGCAGATCAATATTCGGATTAAAGATGTCGGGGATTTTATCCAGGTCGAGATTGAGGATAACGGAAGGGGCATTGCCGCGCGCGATATTCCTTATATTTTTGAGCGTTTTTACCGTGCGGACGCTTCCCGCAATTCGGCGACCGGAGGCAGCGGAATCGGACTTTCTATTGTAAAAAAGATTATAGAGGATCATGGCGGTAAAATCTGGGCCACAAGCAAGGAATCCACAGGTACGGTGATGTATTTTGTGCTTAGAAAATATCAGGAGGTTATAAATGAGCAAAGTATTGATTGTTGAGGATGAGGTGGAAATTGCGGATCTGGAAAAGGATTATCTGGAACTGAGCGGTTTTGATGTGGAAATTGAGCATGACGGTATGGTTGGCATGGAGCGCGCGCTATCCGAAGAGTTTGATATGTATATTCTCGATCTGATGCTCCCGGGAGTCGACGGATTTGAGATCTGCCGCCGGATACGCGACGAGAAAAATACGCCGATTCTGATGGTATCTGCGAAAAAGGATGATATCGACAAGATTCGCGGGCTTGGACTGGGCGCGGACGATTACATCACAAAACCGTTTTCTCCGAGCGAGCTGGTAGCCAGGGTAAAAGCGCATCTTGCGCGTTACGAGAGGCTGATTGGCAGCCGGGAGCAGGAGAACGATATTGTGGAGATCCGCGGCATCCGCATAGACAAAACGGCGCGCCGCGTCTGGATTAACGGAGAGGAAAAACAGTTTACGACAAAGGAATTTGATCTTCTGACGTTTCTTGCGGAGAATCCGAACCGCGTATTTACGAAAGAAGAGCTGTTTCGGGAAATCTGGGATATGGAATCAATCGGCGATATCGCGACCGTCACGGTGCATATCAAGAAAATCCGGGAAAAAATAGAAATGAATACAAATAAACCGCAGTATATCGAGACAATATGGGGTGTGGGATACCGGTTTAAACTTTAAAGGAAATGCGGCGGGGAGGAGATGCAGTCTGTCAGAGACCGCTGTTTGAGCAAAACTGTGTTGCATGGCAGCATGGCCCGGTATATGAAAAAGCGTATACGCTGTTTCGGGGAAAAGTGACGGAAGCGATTCAATTATATTCAATCCAGGCTGGAATGTGCGCACGGATAAGAGAAACGGGAGGAACAGATGAGAAAATATAACAGAGGAATGATACTTCCGCTGCTGCTTTGTCTGTTGTTTAGCGCTTGCAGCGGGACACAGAGGGAAGCGGGGAGCAATTCGCCCGACATAGCGGAAGTTCATATACAGGAAACCTCGTCTAAGGAGGAGTCATCCGCTGCAGAATACAGCTCTTTTGACCGCACGGACGCATCATCCGCTGCTGCGTTACCGGATTACTCCGGCGAGCCGTATCTTATTCTGGATGACAATATGCCTGATTTCGCAGAAGAAGACAGGACATTGGAGGCGTTTGAATATTACAGCGAACTTGACAGTCTTGGCCGCTGCGGTACGGCTTACGCCAATATCTGCCGGGAATTGATGCCGACAGAGGAGCGGGAAGCAATCGGGATGGTGAAACCGTCCGGATGGCAGACGAAAAAATATGAGTTTGTGGACGGAAAGTATCTTTATAACAGATGCCACCTGATCGGTTTCCAGCTGGCCGCGGAAAATGCAAATGAGAAAAATCTGATTACGGGCACACGTTATATGAATGTAGACGGAATGCTGCCCTTTGAAAATCAGGTGGCCGATTATGTGAAAGAAACAGACGGCCATGTGCTCTACCGCGTAACTCCCGTTTTTTTTGGAGAGAACCTGCTGGCATCCGGCGTCGAGATGGAGGCGTTTTCGGTCGAAGACGAGGGAGAGGAAATCTGTTTTCATGTCTATGTTTATAATGTCCAGCCCGGGGTTGAAATTAACTACGCCACCGGCGAGAGCCGCCCTGCGGCAGAGGGGCCGTATGAAAGCGCAGACGGCGGGAAATTTAACCAGGGGGAATATATCTTAAATACGAATACGAAAAAATTTCATCTTCCGTCCTGCGACAGTGCACAGGACATAAAATCAGAAAATCGGGCATCCTATACCGGAAATCGCAGCGAGCTGACAGAACAGGGGTACAGTCCGTGTCAGCGCTGCCGTCCATAGGGAAAGAGAGCGGTGTGACATGAGGGAGTGTGAAAAGTATTATGGATTCACAGATTTTAATTTTATACGAAGACGAGGAACTGATTGTCTGCCGTAAGCCGGCGGGCGTTCCGGTACAGACCAGAAATTTTACGGTGCAGGATATGGAAAGTTATCTGAAAAATTATCGCAGCCAAAAGGGCGAACCGCCGTATATCTGGGTGCTGCATCGTCTGGACCAGCCTGTCTGCGGCGTTATCGTATTTGCAAAAACAAAGGAAGCTGCAGCTGAAATCAGCAGGCAGATGGCGGTACGTCTTACCGGAAAATATTATTATGCTATGACAGACGGTACTGTTGCAAAGAAGAAAGGCACGCTGGAAGACTATCTGCTGCGCGACGGAAAGACAAATACTTCGTCCGTCGTCCCAAAGGGTACGGCGGGAGCCAGGCCTGCCAGACTCTCCTATCAGGTAACAGAGCAGGGAAACGGGCGTTCCACACTCAGGATTTTGCTGGAGACAGGCAGGCATCATCAGATCCGTGTGCAGCTTGCCCATGCCGGATATCCCATAGTCGGGGACAGAAAATATAATTTTCGGGAAAACATTGCTCCGTCCGGAGAAAATCTTGCGCTTTGTTCCTATAAAATCAGCTTCCGGCATCCGAAAACGCATAAGAAACTTGAGTTTGAAATTGACAAGCCATTTGCATTATCATAAAATGATATCAGTTTTGAAACTTTGATTAGATGGGAGAGACAAATATGGCAAAGGATAACAGGAAAATGGTAGAGGCGATTACCTCCATGGAGGAGGATTTCGCCCAGTGGTATACGGATGTTGTTAAAAAAGCGGAATTAATCGACTATTCTTCGGTCAAAGGCTGCATGATCCTAAAGCCGGCCGGTTATGCGATCTGGGAAAATATACAGGCGGAACTGGACCGCAGGTTTAAAGCGACGGGGGTCGAGAATGTCTATATGCCGCTGTTTATTCCGGAGAGCCTGCTGGAAAAGGAAAAAGATCATGTGGCCGGTTTTGCGCCTGAAGTAGCATGGGTGACACACGGAGGCATGAATCCGCTGCAGGAGAGGCTCTGCGTCAGGCCGACTTCAGAGACGCTGTTCTGCGATTTCTATAAAAACCTGATTCAGTCGTATCGCGATCTGCCCAAAGTCTACAATCAGTGGTGTTCCGTGGTGCGCTGGGAGAAAGAGACGCGGCCGTTTCTGCGTTCCAGAGAGTTTTTATGGCAGGAAGGCCATACGGCGCATGCAACGGAAGAAGAAGCGCAGGAACGCACCATTCAGATGTTAAACGTCTATGCGGATTTCTGCGAGGAGGTGCTGGCAATGCCGGTGATCCGGGGGCAGAAGACGGAAAAGGAAAAATTTGCCGGGGCAAAGGCAACCTACACAATCGAGGCGCTGATGCACGACGGGAAAGCGCTTCAGTCAGGTACAAGCCATAATTTTGGCGACGGTTTTGCACAGGCGTTCGGGATCCAGTATACAGACAGGGACAATAAGCTGCAATATGTGCATCAGACGTCCTGGGGGCTTAGCACGCGTCTGATCGGCGCGATTATCATGGCGCACGGCGATAACGACGGGCTTGTGCTGCCGCCGCGCATTGCGCCTGTTCAGGCAATCGTGATCCCGATCAGGCAGCAGGCGGACGGCGTTTTGGATAAGGCGAGGGAGATTGGCGAAATGCTGGGGCGCGTATGCCGCACAAAACTGGACGAATCGGAAAAGAGTCCGGGTTGGAAATTTGCAGAACAGGAGATGCGTGGTATACCGGTGCGTATTGAACTTGGACCCAAAGATATCGAAGCAGGCAAATGCGTAGTCGTCAGACGCGATACAAGAGAAAAGACAGAAGTTGCCATTGCAAATCTGGCAGACGAGGTTTTACGTATTCTGGATACCATGCAAAAAGAGATGTTTGAACGCGCAAAGGCGCACCGTGACGCGCATATCTACGATGCGCATAATTATGAAGAGTTACAGGATATTGCAGTCAATCAGCCGGGATTTATCCGCGGGATGTGGTGCGGCAGTACAGAGTGCGAAGAAAAAATAAAAGAAGACCTGGCCGTTACCTCGCGCTGTATGCCGTTCCATGATAAGGAGCAGATTTCAGATGTATGCGTCTGCTGCGGGAAGCCGGCTCATAAACTGGTTTACTGGGGGAAAGCATATTGACCATGCGCATTGTCCTGCCGGATAAAGTAAAATTTTTGATCGACAGACTGAACCAATGCGGCTATGAGGCATATGCAGTCGGGGGATGCATCCGGGATTCCCTGCTCATGCAAAAGCCGAAAGACTGGGATATCACGACTTCTGCTCTGCCTGCGCAGGTAAAAAAAGTTTTTCCGCACACGGTGGATACAGGCATTGCGCACGGTACAGTGACGGTGTTGCTTGGGCGGGAAGGGTTTGAGGTGACTACGTACCGGATAGACGGCGAGTATGAGGATGCAAGGCATCCGAAAGATGTGTTTTTTACCTCAAACCTGTATGAGGACTTAAAACGGCGCGATTTTACCATCAATGCGATGGCGTATAACGACAGCGGCGGACTGGTGGATGCATTTGACGGAACCGGCGATTTGCGGGACGGCGTGATTCGCTGTGTGGGCGATGCAGACGAGCGTTTTGCGGAGGATGCGTTAAGGATGCTGCGGGCAGTGCGTTTTGCGGCGCAGCTTAACTTTCGGATTGACAGGAGTACCGAAGAAGCGATCAAAAGGCGCAGCAAAAGTATCGGGATGGTCAGTGCGGAACGGATCAGTGCGGAACTTGTCAAACTGCTCGTTTCCGACCATCCAGGGCAGCTGTTAAAGGCTTATGAGACAGGGCTGACCAGTGTCTTTCTGCCGGAATTTGACGTCATGATGCAGACAGAACAGAATCATCCGCATCACTGTCTTACCGTTGGGATGCATACATTGGAGACGATCCGGCATGTGCCGCCCAAAAAAACGCTGCGTCTTGCCGCATTGCTTCATGATATTGCAAAACCAGAATGCCGGACGATGGACGCGGCCGGTATCCACCATTTCAGAGGGCATCCGCTGAAAGGGGAGGAGATGGCACGGCAGATTTTACGCAGACTGAAATTTGACAACGACACGATTCGGCAGGTAACAAAACTGGTGCGTTATCATGACGATAATCCGCCGCTGTCCGCCGCCTGCATTCGCCGTGCATTAAACCGGGCAGGGCAGGAGGCATATCCGGATCTGTTTGCGTTAAAACGCGCCGATATTATGGCGCAGAGCACGCTGGAACGGGAGAGCAAACTTGCCTGTGTGGATGAATATGAAAAAATATACAATGATATCATAGAGAAAAAAGAGTGCATTACGGTTTCAGGCCTTGCGGTAAACGGAAGCGATCTGATTGCGGCCGGGATGCGGCCGGGAAAGGAGATCGGCGAGACATTAAGGAGGCTGTTAGAGCTGGTAATGGAAGATCCGGCGCAGAATACAAGAGAAAATTTACTGGAACATGTCATAAAATAAAACCCCGGACATATGATAAAAAGAAACGGCGGACAGCCGCAGCATAAACATATGGAGGGGTTTTTGTGTATAATCGACCGGAGCAGGTATTGGAAAAATACGAACTGGAAATAAAGTCAACTTCAAAATGCAGGGAAGGCTATCTGTGTGAGACAAATCAGGGGCCCAAAATATTAAAAGAATATATGGGGTCGAGGGAGCGGGCTGCATTTTTAATGGAAATGCTTGAGTTTCTCTGGGAACACGGAGTCAATGTGGAGCGTATTGTTCCGACAAGAGAAAACGAGCCGATTGCACTCCACGAGGAAGAAACCAGATATCTGCTGACAGATGCCATTCCAGGCGCAGAGTGTGATACCAGAAACCGCAATGATATGGTTGCGGCAGTACATTCGCTGGCGAAGCTTCACAATGTCGCGGAGCAATTTAAAAGCGAAGTACCCGAATTTGTAAAAACAAGCAGGGATTCCCTGCTTCTTCTGTATGAAAAACACAATCGCGAACTGAATAAAGTAAAAAACTATGTCAGAAACAGAAAGAAAAAAAATGATTTTGAATCGTTGTTTTCCGGATGTTACGGGGCGTTTATGGATAAAGCGTTTCAAGTGACAGAGCTTTTGCAGCAGACGCAGCCCGAAGAGGAAAGTTTTGGATTTTGTCACGGGGAATTTAATCAGCACAATGTCATTTTTTCCAGAAAAGGTACGGCAATCGTGTATTTTGACCATTTTTCCTATCACATCAGAGTCAGCGATCTTGCAAATTTTATCCGCAAGATGATGGAAAAAAATAACTGGAACAGAGAGCTTGGGATGGCCCTGATTTCGGCTTATCATCAGGAGCGGAAACTTTCTGATCAGGAGATGCGTTATTTATACATATATCTTGCATATCCGGAAAAATTCTGGAAAGTCGCCAATCATTACTACAATTCCCATAAGGCATGGATATCCGAGCGCAATATTGAGAAGCTTCAAAAAGTAATCGCGCAGGAGGAATACCGTACACAATTTTTAGAAAGCCTATTTTCATTTCGCGTTGAATCGTGTATACTGAGATAGGATTCCATTGAAACTTACACAGATAGAGGTCAATATGAAACATAACAGACAAAAAGTAAGCTGCCTTTTGATATTACTGTTGTTTTGTACGCTGGCGGGCTGTTCGGCACAGGGAGGGCGCTCCGGCTCAGGGGGAATTGTTACCGGCAGGTATTATAACCCGAATGCCGGCGAGGACAAAGAGACGCTTGAAGCGATGGAGGACACGCAGGCAGAAGAGACGTCAAAAGATGTACCGGGAACAGATCTGTTTTTGATTATCAGCAACGATATGCAGGCGCAGAAACTGGTATTAAAGCAGATTGTATCCGGAAAGCAATACAGGTACAATTATTCTACAGCGACCTGCTTTTTGAATAAATACGGCGACAGGACAACGTCGTCGGAGTTTGCATCAGGCCGATGTATGACTGTGCAGAAGAAAGATGTGCAGGGAAAGCTGCTGGAGACAAAACTGTCTGATACCGTATGGGAATATCCGGATGTGACGCGCTATACGGTGGATGAGGAGCGGGGGATTCTTAAGATCGCTGACATGAAATATGCATTTGACGAGTCGTTATTTGTAAATTCGGACGGTGAGGAGATGGAACTTTCCGATCTTACGGATCTGGATACGATACGTATTGTGGGAATCGGCAAAAAACTGCTCTCCGTGTCTGTGACGACAGGCCATGGAAAACTGAAACTGAAAAATACAGGGCTGTTTGAGGGGAGTTTCATCCAGATCGGAAGCAGGATATTTTCCGAGATCACAAAAGATATGACATTGGAGATACCGGAAGGCGACTATACCGTTACGGTTGCAAACAACGGATACGGCGGCAGTACGGATGTGACGATTGAGCGCAACAAGACAAGAGAACTTGACCTGGATCAGCTAAAAGGGGAGGGGCCGAAGTTCGGCAGGATTTTGTTTGCAGTGAATGTAGCAGATGCGGTTTTGATTATTGACGGGGAAGTTGTGGACTACAGCGAACCGATCTCGCTTCAATACGGCGTCCATAAACTGATCGTACTCTCTGAGGGATATGAGACGTACAATAAAAAGCTGTTTGTCAATTCTCCGGAGGCAACCATTATTATAGGACTGGATGACGGCAGTATCACGCCGTCCGAGGGGACGTCCTCAAAATCGGGCAGCGCTTCTTCCGTGGCAAAAGGCGGTATGTCAGGGAGCAGGGCGGGAAGCCTTGCGGGAAGCAAGGCAGGAGCATCGGTATCGTCGGATGGCTCCGGTTCGTCTTCGGGCGTAAATGCGGATAAAGTAAAAGAGACTGTGACGGAGGCTGCGTTAAAAGCGCTTCTGGGAGATGATTCCGACAGCGGCTCCTCCTACGGCGGTTCGTCCTCGTCCGATTATCTGTCGACTTTGACAGACGTTCTGGAAATCCTGACTGACAAAGAGAAAAAGAAAAATGAATAAGAAAAGACGGAAATAAGCGAGAAATGACTTGAAAAAACGCGGATACAAAGATAAGATAAATATATAACCCAAAAGTCAGGAGGAGATAGCGATGGGATACAAAGAGATGTATCAGGAATGGTTGGACAATCCTTATTTTGATGAGGAGACAAAAAAGGAACTTCAGAGTATTGCAGGAGACGAGAAAGAGATCGAGGAAAGGTTTTACATGGATCTGGAGTTTGGTACTGCGGGATTGAGAGGGATCATCGGCGCAGGGACAAACAGGATGAATGTTTACACGGTGCGCAAGGCGACGCAGGGGCTGGCAAACTATATCTGTTCCGTAAACGGACAGGAGCGCGGCGTTGCCATTGCATATGATTCCAGAAGGATGTCGCCGGAATTTGCGGATGTTGCAGCGCTTTGTCTGGCCGGAAACGGAATCAAAGCTTATGTTTTTGAATCGTTAAGGCCTACGCCGGAGCTTTCCTATGCAGTCAGAAAACTGGGCTGCATCGCAGGAATCAATATTACGGCAAGTCATAATCCGCCGGAGTACAACGGATATAAGGTGTACTGGGAGGACGGCGCACAGATTACGCCGCCGCATGATGCCGGCATTATGGCGGAGGTTAAGAAAGTAACCGATTATGCTGCAGTGAAGACCATGGAGCCTGACGCGGCGAAAGCGGCAGGGCTTTATCAGGTGATCGGCGCAGATATTGACGATCCGTATATCGAAGAATTAAAGAAACTGGTGCTGCATCAGGACTGCATCGATCAGGTTGGCGCAGAAATGAAAATCGTTTATACGCCGCTGCACGGAACGGGAAATATTCCGGTTCGCCGCGTGCTAAAAGAACTCGGTTTTCCCAATGTATACGTGGTACCGGAGCAGGAGCTTCCGGACGGAGAGTTCCCGACGGTAAGTTATCCGAATCCGGAAGCTGCCGAAGCTTTTGAACTTGGACTTGCACTTGGGAAAAAGGTGGATGCCGATCTGATTTTGGCGACAGATCCGGATGCCGACCGCCTTGGCGTTTATGTAAAAGATTCCAAAACAGGCGAATATCACAGTCTGACCGGAAATATGTCAGGATGCCTGATTGGGGATTATGTGATCGGCCAGCGGAAAGAGTTAAACGGACTGCCGGAAGACGGTGCATTTATCCGATCTATCGTTTCTACGAATATGGCGGATGCGATTGCAAAACATTACGGGATCCAGTTGATAGAAGTGCTGACAGGATTTAAATTTATCGGCCAGAAGATCCTTGAGTTCGAAAAAACAGGCAAAGGCACATATCTGTTCGGCATGGAGGAGAGCTACGGATGCTTAACCGGCACATATGCGAGGGATAAAGATGCCATAGTGGCGTCGATGACGCTGTGTGAAGCGGCAGCTTATTATAAGACAAAAGGCATGACGCTCTGGGACGCTATGCTGGCCATGTATGAAAAGTATGGTTACTACAGGGACGATGTGACATCCATCACATTAAAAGGCATCGAAGGCCTTGCGAAGATACAGGAAATTATGAATACGCTGCGTGACAACGCACCGTCAGAGATCGGCGCATATAAAGTGACAGCAGTGCGCGATTATAAAAACGAAACGATTACCGATACTGCGTCAGGCGCGGTAAAACCGACGGGGCTTCCGTCTTCCAATGTGCTTTATTACGAGATGACAGACGATGCATGGGTGTGCGTAAGGCCGTCCGGCACGGAACCGAAAGTAAAATTTTATCTCGGCGTAAAGGGAAGTTCACTTTCGGATGCAGAAGAGAAATCAGCTGCATTGTCGAAAGCTGTGCTTGCCATGATTGAAAAAATATAAAAACAGTCGAAAGCTCTGCTTCCAACACCGCAGAAAATAAATACCAGAAACGCCACAAAAGAGCTGTCGGTTCATACCAATTTTTAGTCACTGACAGTTGAAGAGGAGACGCTCCCGCAGAATCAAGCTTTTTTAAGGCTGGATTTCATTGCAGGATCGTCTCTTTCTTTTTATAATCTCTATTTCAGGGCACAAGAACCCCTTGTTTGGATTTTTCGGGGCACTCTGCCGGCTAAGCCGTTTTCTGCTCTTTTTTTTCATATTTTTCGATTTCATGATGGAAAAACCGATGATATTTCATAAGGTTCCGTCCGATCGCATACAGCATGAACGCTTTCTATACTTTATCTGCACAACGACAGTTGAACCGCCGGAAGTCCTCGTTCTCTTTGATATCACCGAAATGTCTTTCTGTCTGGATGGAACGTATCTTTCGTTTCAAATCCTTTCCTTACTCCGGATATTTGCGTTGGATGCTTCCCGCAGTTCTTCCCAGCGTTCGTTTGCATTCGCTTTTGTTATATGCGGCTTTTTTTTACCCTGCAAATTCCAGTTTAACGCACTCTCTCCATATTTGTAATATCAAATCCAACTTTTTCGTATAACCTGAAAGCTTTTTCATTCCATTTAGCAACATGTAGCAAAATAGGCTCATTACTAATTTGGCGAATATGGTTCATTCCCCATAATAAAAGTTGTTTTCCATATCCTTTATTTTGAAATTTCTTATTGACTATCAAATCATCTATT